>NC_018485.1:967736-1279481 GCF_000304315.1 Methylocystis sp. SC2
GTAGCAGCCCGCCGCCGACCTCCTCGATGCAAAAGACCCGGCCGTCGGCGCCCTCGACGAGCGTCTGCGGATCTCGCGTCGTGACCGCTTCCTGCGCCGGGTTACGAAAAATATCGCGGTAGGAGGCGAGCACCGGCATGCGCCCGACGAGCGCCGGCCATCCCGGGTGAACGCAGGAACAGCCCTCCTCCGCCCAAAGATCGTTCAAGGCGCCAAGGTCACGTGCGGCGAAGGCCCGGTAATAAGCAGCGTTGGCGTCGAGCAGCGAGATTTCATCCATCGGGGGACACTGCGAGATTCGATTGGGCATGGCAAATGCAAGACGGGGCCCAGAGAGAATGTTCATGGATGCGCTGACCTGGTTCGGGCTCTTCGCCGTAAGCGCGATGCTGCTGGCCTATGCGCTGGAAGAACGCAGCCATTGGTTCGTGCTGGGATTCGCCGCCGCCTGCGCTTTGGGGTCGATCTACGGATTTCTTCAAGGCGCCTGGCCCTTCGGCCTGATCGAGGCGGTATGGGCGCTGGTCGCGCTCAAGCGGTGGCGGTCGCGGCGAAGCGCCTCGCAAGAGTGCGGCGAAGCGCTTAAATGTAATGTCGACGATGTCACAGAACGCCCAATTTGTGTTATCGCGCACTTCGCGCCGGCCTTGAACCGGACGCAGGAGACTCCCGATGTTCATCCAGACTGAAGCCACCCCCAACCCCGCGACGCTCAAGTTTTTGCCCGGCCAGGACGTCTTGGGCCAGGGCGCGATGGAATTCCGCTCGCGCGACGCCGCCGCCCACGCGCCCCTCGCCGAGGCGCTGCTCTCCATCGAGGGCGTCGAGGCGGTGATGTATGGCGCGGATTTCGTCTCGGTGACGAAGAACGGCGCCGAATGGCCGCATCTGAAGCCGGCCATTCTTGGCACGATCATGGAGCATTTCGCCTCCGGCGCGCCGCTCCTGACCGAAGGCGCGGCGCCGGCGCAGTCCAGCGGCGAGTTCTATGACTCGGCCGACGCGGAGACGGTCGCCACGATCAAGGAGCTGATCGAGACGCGCGTGCGCCCGGCGGTCGCCGGCGACGGCGGCGACATCGTCTTCCGCGGCTTCAAAGACGGGGTCGTCTATCTTGCCATGAAGGGCGCCTGCTCCGGATGCCCGTCCTCCACCGCGACGTTGCGGCACGGCATCGAGAACCTGCTCAAACATTTCCTGCCGCAGGTGAAGGCGGTCGAGCCGGCGTAGGGGCGGCGTCGCGGAGGCGACATTGATCGCGCCCCGAAAAGCGTCATAATCAACGAATCATGCGAATCCTTGCGATTGACACCGCTCTGCCAGCCGTCTCGGCCTGCGTGCTGGACCATGACGCGGCGGCGCCGATCGCCGCCGAGTCGATCGAGATGGAGCGCGGCCACGCCGAGGCGCTGCTGCCCCTGATCCGGCGAATCATGAGCAGGGTCGAGGGCGGGTTCGCCTCGCTCGACCGCGTCGCGGTGACGGTCGGCCCCGGCTCCTTCACCGGCATCCGCATCGGCCTCGCCGCCGGTCAGGCGATCGCGCTCGCCTGCAAGGCCGAGATCGTCGGCGTCTCGACGCTGGCCGCGCTTGCGGCGCCGCTGATTATCGATCCTTTCGACGGCGTCGTCGCGGCGGCGATCGACGCGCGCCACGACAAAGTCTACATCGCCGCCTTTGGCCCGGGCGGCCGCCCGCTGCTCACCGCGCGCCGCATGAACGCCCCCGAAGCGCTACGCGCGCTCGGGACCGGCCCGCTGCTTCTGACCGGCTCCGGCGCGCCGCTCCTTGCGAAGGAGGCGCGCGCCCGCGGCGTTCCGGTCCGGATCGCGAGCGAGCGGCCTACGCCCGATATCGTCCTCGTGGCGCGTCTGGGCCTTGCCGCGCAGCCTGACACCGCGCCGGCGCGGCCGCTTTATCTTAAAGAGCCCGACGTCACCATGCCGAGCCCGCGGTCAGACCCGCACAAGGATGCGGGCTTGGGCGATGCGGCCGCCCGAGCCCGGGCCGCCGCCACGGCTCAGGCGTGAGCTTGCGCCATGACGCTGCTCTCGTCCTTCTTCGCCAAGCCGACTTTCGTCATCGAACCCATCGGCGCTGAGCGCGCCGATGACTGCGAACGTCTGCACGGAGCGTCCTTCGCCTTTGGCTGGTCGAAAATCGACTTCGAGAATTATCTGACCGACCCCCATATCATCGCCGACGGCGCGGTCGCGGAGGGCCGCAAGGGCGAACTTGGGGGCTTCATCCTCTCGCGGCTGACGCCGCCCGACGCCGAAGTCCTCACTTTCGCGGTGAACCCCGCGAGACGCGGCGCGGGACTGGGCCGGCGCATTCTTGAAAAGCATCTCGAAAATCTCGAGCGCGGCGGCGCCCGGCTCGTCTTTCTCGAGGTGGCCGACGACAATGAGGCCGCGCTGAAGCTCTACGCCCGGGAAGGCTTCAAAGAGATCGGCAGGCGGGAGAATTACTATCAACGCGCCGACGGCGAACGGCGCGCGGCGATCGCGCTGCGGCTGGAGATCTGAACGCGACAGCTCATCGCACAGGCGGTCGTCGAGGGTTTGACGCTGCTGACGGCGGATGCGCTCCTGGCGACCTTCCCGGGGCCGGTAGAAAAAATATAAGGGCGCAGATTCTTCGCGCCACGAACGGCGTCGCGGCGCAAAATGTCGTATAGTGCGCGCGCTGGGCGCCCAGGCGCGCCGAGTCGCGGCGGGCGCGTGAGACGGAGCGACAAAAATAAGCACGGAAGTTTTAGACGCGATTGAGACGTCGCCGCGGGCGGGCGAGGCTCCGTCTGCACTGAAGCGCAAAGTTCTGGTCAAGTCATACGGCTGCCAGATGAACGTCTATGACGCGGCGCGCATGGCTGACCTGCTCAGCCGCGAGGGCTACGCCGAAACCAAGAGCGAAGAAGACGCCGATCTCGTCATTCTCAACACATGCCATATTCGCGAAAAGGCTGCGGAAAAAATTTATTCCGAACTCGGCAAGCTTGCGATCGCCAAACGCGCGCTGAACGCGCAAGGCCGCGACATGAAGATCGTCGTCGCCGGCTGCGTCGCCCAGGCTGAAGGCGAAGAGGTGCTCAAGCGCCAACGCGCCGTCGATCTTGTCGTCGGCCCCCAGAGCTATCACCGACTGCCGGAGCTGCTGCGCCGCGCCAGGGACGGCGCAAGGATCTCGGACACGGATTTCGCGGTCGAGGACAAATTTCGCGCCCTGCCCGCCCCGAACCGCACGCAGATTCGCGCCCGCGGCGTTTCGGCGTTCGTCACCGTTCAGGAGGGCTGCGACAAGTTCTGCTCGTTCTGCGTCGTGCCTTACACGCGAGGCGTCGAAGCCTCGCGCCCCGTCGCCGAGATCGTCGCAGAGACCATGCGTCTCGTCGACGCGGGCGTTCGCGAGATCACGCTGATCGGCCAGAACGTCAACGCTTATCGCGGTCCGGATGGAGACGGCGGGGAGGCAAGCCTTGCGCAGCTTCTCGACCGGCTGGCGCGGATCGAAGGGTTGGCGCGCCTGCGCTACACCACGAGTCATCCGGTCGACATGGCGCAGGAGTTGATTGACGCGCATCGCGCGATTCCAAAGCTCATGCCCTATGTGCATCTGCCGGTTCAATCGGGCTCGGACCGCATTCTGAAGGCCATGAACCGCAAGCACGGCGCAGACGCATACCTCTCCATCGTCGAGCGCCTGCGAAAGGCGCGCTCGGACATCGCCCTGTCGTCGGACTTCATCGTCGGCTTCCCCGGCGAAAGCGACGCGGATTTCGAGGCGACGATGGCGCTGGCGCGCACTGTGGGCTTCGCGTCGAGCTTTTCGTTCAAATATTCGCCGCGGCCCGGCACGCCCGCCGCCGACCGCGACGATCAGATCGACGAGACGGCGAAGAGCGAACGCCTCGCGGCGCTGCAGGCTTTGCTCGAAGAGCAGCGGCAAGCCTTCAACGCGGCGACCGTCGGCCGAGAACTCGACGTGCTCTTCGAAAAAGCCGGTCGGCACGCGGGGCAAATCGCGGGCAAGAGTCCCTATATGCAGGCTGTGCATGTTGAAGGCCCGACGGAGCTTATCGGCCGCGAAGCCAGAGTGAAGATCATCGCGGCGGGCTCGAATTCCTTGGGCGGACGGCTCATGAGCGAGGAGGCGAAGGCTTGACGACGATCGACGACCCGTTGCTCGCCGCACGGGGACCGGAGCCTGTTGACCCGGAAGCGGAAATCACGCTCGCCTTTGAAAACAACCGTCACGCCTCGCTCGTTTTCGGCCTCTACGACCAGAATCTCGCCAAGATCGAACGACGCTTGCGCGTCGCCTCCTTCGCCAATGGCAATCACGTCACGCTCAAGGGCAAGTCCGAGGCCTGCGAACATGCGCGGCGCGTGCTCGAGGCGCTTTACGAGCGCGTCGCGCTGGGTCAGACGATCACGCTGGGCGACGTCGACGGCGCCATAGAAGAAACAGCGCGCCAGCGCAGCCTGTTTCCGGATTCGGAGCCGTCACGCGGCGCTTTCGAGCAGATCCTGACCCGCAAACGCGGCTCGGTGCGCGCGCGCAACGCCGCGCAGGACCAGTATTTGCGCGCCCTCAAGCGCTACGAACTGGTCTTCGCCGAGGGTCCTGCGGGCACCGGCAAGACCTGGCTCGCGGTCGGCCACGCCGTGCAGCTGATGGAGCAAGGCGCGGTCGAACGGCTGATTCTGTCGCGTCCCGCCGTCGAGGCTGGCGAGCGTCTCGGCTTTTTGCCCGGCGACATGCGCGACAAGGTCGACCCCTATCTCCGCCCGATCTACGACGCGCTGCATGATTTCATGGATGCGCGGATGGTCGAGCGCGGCATGCAGACCGGACTCATCGAAGTCGCGCCGCTCGCGTTCATGCGCGGCCGCACGCTGACGCGAAGCTGCATCCTGCTCGACGAGGCGCAGAACGCCAGCTCGATGCAGATGAAGATGTTTCTCACCCGGCTCGGCGAAGGCTCGCGGATGATCGTCACCGGCGATCCGTCGCAGACCGATCTGCCTCCCGGGCAGAAATCCGGCCTCTCGGAAGCCGTAAGCCTGCTCGCCAATCTCGACGTCGTCGGTCGCGTGAAATTTTCGGAAGGCGACGTCGTGCGGCACGATCTCGTTCGGCAGATCGTTGGAGCCTATGAGCGCGCCGCGCGCGCCAACAAGCAGACGCGGGACCCCTAACTTTGGAGATCGACGTGAATGTCGCGGCGCCCGCCTGGCGGCGGATCGCGGACCTGGAAGATTTGGCCAAAGAATGCGTGCATCAGAGTCTCGCAACGAGCGAGGCCACGCTCGCGCCGGAATGTGAAATCAGCGTCACATTCTGCGACGACGCGGCGATCCAGCAGCTCAACGCCGAATGGCGCGGCAAGGATCAGCCGACGAATGTCCTGTCTTTTCCGACGCCTGGCGCGCTTGAGCGCAAGCCTCTCCTTGGCGACGTGATCGTCGCCTTCGAAACCGTCGCCAAAGAGGCGGAGCAACAGGGCAAGCTTTTGCGCGCCCACACGGCGCATATGATCTCACATGGATTTCTGCATCTGATCGGATATGATCACGAGACCGCCGCCGAGGCCGAGCGGATGGAGGCGCTGGAGCGTAAGATCGCGATGGCGCTTGGATTTCCCGACCCCTATGCGGAGGACGCAGACGGGCCGGCCGGCGGAGCGAATTGAACAAAGCGCATGTCGACGCGATACGATAACGCCGACGATCCCATTCCATTAAGACGCGCTGGCGATGGGCCGCGCCCGAGCCTCGTCGACAGGCTGCGCGGGCTGCTCGGTCTCGCCCCGGCCTCGGTGCGCGAGGACATCGAAGACAGGCTCGAAGAGTCGGCCTGCGACGTGACCCCGCATGAGCGGGCGCTCTTGAAGAACGTCCTCGGCCTGCACGACATGCGCGTCGACGACGCGATGATCCCCCGCGCCGACATCGTCGCCATCTCGCTTGACGCGCCGCTGCGCGAAGCCTTGGAGCTGTTTCGCACCGCCGCCCATTCGCGCCTGCCGGTTTACGCCGATACGCTCGACGATCCGCGCGGGATGATCCATATCCGCGATTTCGTCAATCATATCGCGTGCTGCGCCGATCGGCGCGAAGACTCCGAGGCGACGACCGCCGAACCGAGAAAGATCGATTTCGACACGCCGCTGTCGCAGGCGAATTTGCTCAAGCCGGTGCTCTTCGTGCCGCGCTCCATGCCGGCGCTCGATCTTTTGATCCGGATGCAGGCGACGCGCACGCATCTGGCGCTCGTCATCGACGAATATGGCGGCACGGACGGCCTCGTCACCATCGAGGACATCATGGAAATGATCGTCGGCGACATCGAGGACGAACATGACGTCGTCGACGAGTCGGGCTTCGTCGAGCTTGAGAACGGCGATTTCATCATCGACGGGCGCGCCGATCTGGACGAAGTGACGGCGCGGCTCGGCGTCGACTTCCGGCTTGAAGATACGCCCGCCGAGGTGACGACGCTCGGCGGTCTGGTCGCATGGCTCGCCGGCCGCGTCCCAATGCGCGGCGAAATCATCGCGGCGCCGGTCGACTCCCACGAATTTGAGATCGTCGACGCTGATCCGCGGCGCGTCGGCAAGTTGCGCGTGCGCTCGCGCCGGCCGGCGTGAGACATCCTTCCCACGCGCATAAAATTGTCCGCTAAATCCGCTGTAAAATCGGCCTGCCGATTCGCGGCGCTTCGAGGATCGATGGCGCAGATTGCCGAAATCGCCAGCGCGCGCGCGTCGGCGCCGACCATCTTGCAACGCATTGTCCTCGCCCGCGGCTGGACGCGCCGCGCGATCGCCTTCTGCGCCGGCGCGGCCGGCGCCCTCGCCCTCGCGCCCTTCGATGTCGTTCCGGCGATGTTCGCGCCGCTCACCGTCGCCGTCTGGCTGATCGACGGCGCGGCGGACGGCGAAGACTCGCCGCGCTTCGCCCTCGCGCCGCTGGTCTCGGCGGCCGGCGCCGGCTGGTGGCTGGGCTTCGGCTATTTCGTCGCGGGCCTCTGGTGGATGGGCGCCGCGATGCTCGTCGAAGCCGACCAATTCGCCTGGGCGCTGCCGCTCGCCGTGTTCGGGCTGCCGGCGGTTCTCGCGATATTTCCCGCCGCAGGTTTCGCGCTCGCGCGCCTCTTGTGGTCGCCAGGCGGGGTCCGCGTCTTCGCGCTCGCCGCGGGACTGGGGGCCGCGGAGTGGCTGCGCGGCCATCTGTTCACGGGCTTTCCCTGGAACGATTTCGGCATGGCGCTCACAAGCGCCGGGCCAATGGCGCAAACGGCCTCTCTCGTTGGCCTCCACGGGCTCGACATTATCGCGATCGTGATTTTCGCCGCGCCCGCGACGCTCATCGATCGCGCGCCCCGCGGCGCCCGCCGCATCGGCGGGACGATGCGCGCCGCGGCGGCGCTCGCCATGCTGATGTTCGCCTATGGCGTGTTTCGGCTGGGCGCCAATATGACGGAATATGTCGACGGCGTGACGCTGCGGCTGATGCAGCCCAATCTCCCTCAGGATGCGAAATTTCGTCCCGAGAATGGCGCGAAAATCTTGCATCACTATCTCGCTCTTTCGGAACGCGCGACAAGCGCGCGGACCTCCGGGCTAGCCGACGTCACCCATCTCGTCTGGCCGGAGTCGGCGTTTCCCTATGTCATTTCACGCCATCCGGAGGCGCTGGCGGCGATCGCCCGCGCGCTCAAGGGCGGCGTTCTTTTGACCGGCGCGGCGCGCGCCGAAAACGATGGCGACGGACGGAGCAGAATCTTCAATTCGATCGAAGCGCTAAAGGGAGAGTCGATCGTCGCCTTTTACGACAAGGTTCATCTCGTCCCCTTCGGAGAATATCTGCCGCTGGAGGACGCGCTGCGGCCGCTTGGAATCAATCACCTCGTTCCGGGCATATGGGACCGCGGCGCGGGGCCGCGCCTTCTCGTCGCGCCCGGTCTGCCGCCGATCGCGCCGCTCATCTGCTACGAGGCGATTTTTCCGGGCGAAGCGATCGAGCGCGGCGCCCAGCGGCCGCGGCTTTTCCTCAACCTCACCAATGACGGATGGTTCGGCCGCACCACCGGCCCCTATCAGCATCTGGCCCAGGCCCGCCTGCGCGCGATCGAAGAAGGGCTGCCAATGATCCGCGTCGCCAACACGGGCGTTTCGGCGATCATCGACGCCTATGGACGCATCCTTCAATCGCTGCCGCTCGGCGAAGAAGGCCTCATTGACGGACGTCTGCCGAGGGAGGCGGCGCCCACCGTCTTCGCCACCTACGGCGCGCTGGCGTTCCCGGCGCTCCTCGCCGCCGCGACGGCCTTGGCCTTGCTCGGCGTCGCCCGGCGCCGGCCATGAAGTCGCGCCGTCTCCGTCGAGCGTTCGATGATCCGCCCGCGGCGAAAAGACGCCCTGACATCCGCGCCGAGCGCGTTCCTCCATCCACAGACCTTGCGCTTTTCGTGGTTCTGCAGCGCCACACAGCTATCGGAGCGGGCAAGGAAATGTAGACTGTCCGGTGCAGAGCAGATCGTCGCCCGACCACGCCTAACTCAAATCTTGCTTGAAATTCATGCACCTGCCTGCAATGTAGCTTGCGCGCTCGACCGGGAACCAGCTACAACTGAACAGGAGGCGGCAAAGTTGAAGAAGGCGCCAGATCCGATCGATCGTCACGTCGGCAGCCGCGTTCGCATGCAGCGTGTTCTCATGAAAATGAGTCAGGAGAAGCTTGGAGAAGCGCTCGGAATCACTTTTCAGCAAGTGCAGAAATACGAGAAGGGCGCCAATCGTATCGGCGCGAGCCGCCTGCAACAGATTTCGAAGACTCTGAACGTGCCGCCGTCCTTTTTCTTCGAAGGCGCGCCCGCGAGCGGCGCGCCCGCGCCGACCGGCGGATTCGCCGAGGAGTCCTCCTCGCAATATGTCGTCGATTTCTTGTCGACGACGGAAGGCCTGCATCTCAACCGCGCCTTCGCCCGGATTCGCGATCCCAAGGTGCGAAAGCGCGTGCTCGATCTGGTGACGACGCTCGCAGAGCAGTCGGAGCCCGCGCGGGAGTGAGAAATCTCGTTCTCCAAAACGAACGATTTGGCCTTTTCGGCTTGACGCACCGAACGGGCGCTGGCAGATGATTCCCCCTGCTCCGCAATTGTTCAACTCTTCCTCTAAGCCATCGGAGATTTGGAAGTGACCCGGAAAAATTATCTTTTCACGAGCGAGTCCGTTTCCGAAGGCCATCCGGACAAGGTTTGCGACCGTATTTCAGACGAAATCGTTGACGAGTTTTTCCGTGAAGGCCCCAAGGCGGGCATCGACCCCTACGCCATTCGCGTGGCCGCGGAGACTCTCGCGACCACCAACCGCGTGGTCATCGCCGGGGAAGTGCGCGGGCCGCATATTCCCTTCGATCGCATCATCGAGATCACACGCGGCGCGATTCGCGCCATCGGCTATGAACAGCGCGGGTTCCACTGGAACACCGCCAACGTCGAAGTGCTGCTGCACGAGCAGTCCGTCGATATTGCGCAGGGCGTGGACGCCGCCGGCAACAAGGACGAGGGCGCGGGCGACCAGGGCATCATGTTCGGCTACGCCGTGCGCGAAACGCCCGAACTGATGCCGGCGCCGATCTATTATTCGCATAAGATTCTGGAGCTGCTCGCCCAGGCGCGCCATAGCGGCAAGGAAAAGGGCCTCGGTCCCGACGCCAAGAGCCAGGTCACGGTGCGCTACGCCGACGGCAAGCCCGTCGAGGCGACGCAGATCGTGCTGTCGCATCAGCACGTCGACGAGACCCTGTCGCCGGCCGACATTCGCAGCATCGCCGAGCCCTATATCCGCAACGCGCTGCCCGACGGCTGGATCACCAACACGACCGTCTGGCACGTCAATCCGACCGGCAAGTTCTACATCGGCGGCCCTGACGGCGACGCCGGCCTCACCGGCCGCAAGATCATCGTCGACACCTATGGCGGCGCCGCGCCGCATGGCGGCGGCGCCTTCTCCGGCAAGGATCCGACCAAGGTCGATCGTTCGGCCGCTTACGCCGCGCGCTATCTCGCCAAGAACGTCGTCGCGGCCGGGCTAGCCGACCGCTGCACGCTGCAGCTGTCCTACGCGATCGGCGTCGCCGAGCCGCTGTCGATCTATGTCGATCTGCATGGCACCGGCCATGTGTGCGAGGAGAAGGTGGAAGAGCTGCTGCCTCAGCTCATTCGCCTCTCGCCGCGCGGGATTCGCGAGCATCTTCAGCTGAACCGGCCGATCTATGCGCGCACCTCCGCCTACGGTCATTTCGGCCGGACGCCTGACGCGGACGGCGGCTTCTCCTGGGAGAAGACCGATCTCGTCGACCAGCTGAAGTCGCATTTCGCGTAAGTTCGGCCCGATCGACGAACGGCTCGGAAGGCGAACGCCGCAGCGGGGAAATGCGCTGTCCGGCGCGAGACGGCTCTGTTCGTGACGCGGGCGGCAAGCCGGCGCCGGGAACAGAGCGACGTTTGAATGATCGCGGCCATTTAGCGCTTATGAGCGAGACCTCTCAGCAACGCGGCGCTCACGCCCGTCTCTATGGCCGCTCGAAAGGCAAGGCGCTCCGAAAGCGTCAGGCGGCGCTGATCGACGAACTCTTGCCGCGGCTGTCGCTGGACCTTGCGCAGCCGCCGGCGCCTACGGCCCATGAAAGGCGCCTGGAGATCGGCTTTGGCGGCGGCGAACATCTGATCGCGGCGGCGAGCGACAGCCCCGAGGTTGAATTCATCGGCTGCGAACCTTTCCTCAACGGCGTGGCGAAGCTCCTCGCCCGGATCGACGAACGTGGACTGACGAATATCCGCCTGCATCAGGGCGACGCCGCGGATGTGCTCGACTGGCTGCCCGAGGACAGCCTGTCGCGCGTATATCTTTTCTATCCCGACCCGTGGCCCAAACGACGCCATCACAAGCGGCGTTTCGTGGCGCGTGACAATCTCGACCGTCTGGCGCGGGCGATGCATGCGGGCGCGGAGCTGCGCTTTGCGACGGATATCGACGACTACGCCGCCTGGAGCTTGGCGCGGCTGCGCGCGCACCCAGCCTTCCGCTGGCGCGCGCAGCGCGCGGAGGACTGGCGAACGCCATGGCCAGGCTGGACCCGAACCAAATATGAAGCCAAAGCCATGGCCGAAGGCCGCAATCCGGTCTATCTGACCTTCATCCGGGCGTCGCGCTAAGCCGCCCCCAAGCTGCAAAGACGACAAGAATCACACAGCCGACGATGACGACAGGGGGAGAAGCGCATGGTTGAGACGGCGGGAATGGCTAACGCGCCGACGACGCCGGTCGAAACGACCACGGATCGGTTCCGCGCCGACGTTCTCGACGCGTCGATGCGGCAGATCGTGCTCGTCGATTTTTGGGCGCCATGGTGCGGCCCCTGTCGCCAGCTCGCGCCCGTCATCGAGCGTCTGGTCGCCGCCTCGGGCGGTAAGATCGCGCTCGTCAAAATGAATATCGACGCCGATCCGCTGATCGCCGATCAGCTTGGCGTCAAGTCGATTCCCGCCGTCGTGGCGTTTCAGCGCGCACGACCGATCGATGGTTTCGTCGGCGCGCTGCCCGAGAGTCAAATCAAGGGCTTTCTGGAGCGGCTGATCGGCCCGATCGAGGACGAGGGCGATGCGCTCGAGGCGGCGCAGGCGATGATCGCGGCGGGCGATCTCGCCGGCGCGGAATCGCTGCTGAGCGACCTCGCCGGCGGCGAACCGCCCAACGCCAGGGCCGCCGCCGCCTTGCTGCGTCTTTACGTCGACTCGGAACGCTTCGACGATGCCGGGGCGCTCCTTGAGGCCCTTCCCGACGCTCTTCGCCGCGACGGGGGCGTCGCGGCGGCCGCGGCGGCGCTTCAGAACGCCCAGCGGGCCCAGGATCTCGGCGAGATCGACGAGCTAAGAAATCGCGTCAATTTCGATCCCAACGACCTGCAGGCCTATTTCGATCTGGCGCTCGCGCTCAACGCCAAAGGACTGCGCGAGGAAGCCACGGATGCGCTGCTTGAAATCATCCGCCGCGACCGTAGTTGGAATGACGATGGGGCAAGAAAGCAGCTGATACAGTTTTTTGAGGCGTGGGGACCGATGGACAAGGCGGCCGTGAACGCGCGGCGGCGGCTGTCCACGCTGCTCTACTCCTAGGGAGGCGTTCGCCGATATGAGCCTGAACCGTCCCTACGCCGACATCGACGAATTGCCGAGGGTTCTGCCGCTCTTCCCGCTTTCGGGCGCCATATTGCTGCCGCGCGGCGAACTGCCGCTCAATGTTTTTGAGCCGCGCTATCTCGCGATGGTCGATGACGCGATCGCCGGCGCGCGGCTGATCGGCATGATCCAGCCGCTGCCGGCGGACGGGACGGTCGGCGACGCGACGCAGCTCTATGACGTCGGCTGCGCCGGACGGATCACCCGCCTCGCCGAGACCGGAGACGGCCGCTATCTCATCACCCTCACCGGCGTCGCGCGGTTTCGCGTTCTCGAAGAGCTTGGGGCTCGGACGCAGTACCGGCAGTGTCGGGTCGGATATGATGAATTCGTGGAGGATTTGACGACGGGCGCCGGCGCCGACGCGGTCGACCGCGAAAGCATGGTGTCCATGTTGCGCAACTTCGCCGAATGTTCGAAACTTGAAGTCGACTGGGCGAGCATCGACGCGGCGCCGACGGAGACGCTCGTCAACGCGCTTGCGATGATGTGTCCGTTCGGCGCCAATGACAAGCAGGCGCTGATCGAAGCCATCGATCTGAAAACCCGCGCGGAAACACTCATTGCGCTCGCGAAGCTCGATCTCGCGCAGCGCGCCGGCGACCGGCCGCAGTGGCATTGAAGGAAATTGACGATCATGACTGACGAACGCGATTCCGGCGCCGAGCGATTTGACTCCCCTGCGGAGCCGACGCGGATTGATCCGCGCCTGCTCGAAATCCTCGTCTGCCCGCTGACGAAGACGACGCTCGAATATGACAGCGCGCGCCAGGAGCTCATTTCGCGCTCGGCGCGGCTCGCCTATCCGATCCGCGACGGCATTCCGATCATGCTGCCAGAAGAGGCCCGCCAGATCGACTGACCGGCTCGTCCGCTATGGACGAAACCGCGCCATCCAAGCTTCTGGCGCTTCTGGATCTCGAGGAGGTCGGACCAGACCTCTTCCGCGGCCATAGCCCGGCCTCTTCCGGCCGTCAGGTCTATGGCGGTCAGGCCGTGGCGCAGGCGCTCGTCGCCGCGACGCGGACGACCCCTGCGGACCGTCCCGCTCATTCGCTGCACGGCTATTTCGTCCTCGCCGGAGATCCGTCGATTCCGATCGACTTCGCCGTCGAACGCGTGCGCGACGGCAAGAGCTTCACGACGCGGCGCTGCAACGCCACGCAGCGCGGACACACGATCTTTTCGATGGAGGCGTCCTTCCAGCGGCGCGAAGAAGGCCTCTCGCACGCCGCCCACATGCCGGACGCCCCGGACCCGGAGAGTCTCGACGACGTGCATGCGCTCGTCGAGCGCTTTCGCGCCTGCCTTCCCGAACAGGCCGAGAGCTGGCTGCAGCGGCGCAGCGCGCTCGATATGCGCGTCGTCGCGCCCGACGACGTATTTTTTCCCGAACGCCGCGCCGCCGGCCAGATGATCTGGTTTCGCGTGCGCGGCGCGGCGCCGGACGACCCCGCCATTCACACGGCGCTGCTCGCCTATCTTTCCGATATGACTCTGCTCAATACGGCGCTGCTCGTTCACGGCCTTACGATCTTCGATCCGAAGATCCAGGTGGCGAGCCTCGATCATGCCCTGTGGATACACGGGCCGATGCGAGTCGACGAATGGCTGCTCTATGCGCAGCAAAGCCCATGGGCCGGCGGCGCGCGCGCCTTGACGCGCGGCCAGATCTTCACCCGCGAGGGACGCCTCGTCGCCTCGGTGAGCCAGGAAGGCCTCGTGCGCCGGCGCGACTCGACGCGATCCTGAGCGACTGCCTACGCTGCAGGCAGATCAAGAAACTATGCGTAATATCTAGGCATAGAGCCGGGCGGCGGCGCCCGCGGCGAATGCGCGCCGGCGCCCCCGGCCCGGCCCAGATTCGCGCGCATAGCCGAGGCCGGCAAAGGCGATAGCCGACCCCGCCGCAAGCTGCGGCGCAGCCTGTGTCACAGCAGATACGCTTCCGGTCAGTAGATTTCAGCCGTCAGCGCGGCTGGCACGGCATTTGAAAGCGGCAAGTCGCCGACGCGGCGGCGTCCTCCCGCGAATTGCAATCAAGAGACGCCGCCGTCACGCGAGCGACCGCTCGCCAACGAGGTCGATAACCAACAGGATTGGCAGATGAAAATCGTCACAGCGATCATCAAGCCGTTCAAGCTCGATGAGGTCCGCGACGCGCTGACCAACATCGGCGTGCACGGCCTTACCGTGACTGAGGTCAAGGGCTACGGACGTCAGAAGGGACATACGGAAATTTATCGCGGCGCCGAGTATGCGATCAGTTTCTTGCCAAAGTTAAAGATCGAAGTCGCCGTCGACGCCGCCCTCGTCGAACAGGTGATCCAGGCAATCTCCAACACCGCGCGCACCGGACAGATCGGCGACGGAAAGATTTTCGTCACGCCGCTTGAGCGCGCCATCCGCATTCGCACCGGCGAAACCGACGCCGACGCGCTTTGATCGCCTCCCCGCAACATCAGGAGCTCTCACACATGAAACTTCCTTCGCCTCGAAGCGCTTCTGTCGCTTCGGTCATCGCGGGAGCGGCGATTTCGGCATCCTTGGCGTTTCCGGCCTTCGCCGCGAACGACCCGACTCCCAATCCCGGCGACACCGCCTGGTTGCTGACGTCGTCGCTTTTGGTGCTGATGATGTCGATCCCGGGCCTCGCATTGTTCTACGGCGGCCTGGTGCGCGCCAAGAACATGCTATCGATCCTCTCGCAAACTTTCGCGATCGTCGCGCTCGTCGGCGTGATCTGGACGGTCTACGGCTATTCGCTCGCCTTCGGCGACGGCGGATCGCTCAGCAATTATATCGGCGGCTTCAACAAGCTGTTTCTCAAGGGCGTGACGGCGGCCTCCAATGCGCCGACCTTCACCCCCGGCCATGTCATTCCGGAATATGCCTATTTCGTCTTCCAGATGACCTTCGCGATGATCACCCCGGCGCTGATCATCGGCGCCTTCGCCGAGCGCATGAAATTTTCGGCCGTTCTGCTGTTCGTCGCCTTCTGGGTGACGGTCATTTACTTCCCCATCGCGCATTGGGTGTGGGGCGTCGCCGATCCGAACGCGCTCGTTGACGCCGCGACCCAACTCGCCGCGGCCGGCGACGAGGCGGCGAAAGCGGCCGCACAGGCGAAGATCGACGAGATCAACGCCGCCGTGGGCTGGCTCGCCGGCAAGGGCGCGCTGGACTTCGCGGGCGGCACGGTGGTGCACATCAACGCCGGCATCGCGGGCCTCGTCGGCGCCATCATCGTCGGCAAGCGCATCGGCTACGGCAAAGAGGCCTTGCCGCCGCATTCGCTCACCCTGTCGATGGTCGGCGCCTCATTGCTGTGGGTCGGCTGGTTCGGCTTCAACGCCGGATCCAATCTCGAAGCCAACGGCGCGACGGCGCTGGCGTTCGTCAACACCATGGTGGCGACGGCGGCGGCGGCGCTCTCCTGGATGATCGTCGAGTGGCTGGTGAAGGGCAAACCGTCCATGCTGGGCCTGATCACCGGCGCGGTCGCCGGCCTCGTCGCGGTGACGCCGGCGTCCGGCTACGCCGGCCCGGTCGGCGCCATCGTGCTTGGCCTCGCCGTCTCGCCGATCTGCCTCTTCTTCGTCGATTTCGTGAAGAAGATGGCGGGCTATGACGACGCGCTCGACGTCTTCGGCGTGCACTGCATCGGCGGCATCACCGGCGCCTTGGCGACCGGCATTCTGGTCAGTCCCGATCTCGGCGGCGTCGGCATCACCGACTACACCAATCTCGAAACCTTCGCCGGAACCTACGACATGATGGCGCAGATGAAGGCGCAGGCGATCGCCGTCGTCGCGACCCTCCTGTGGTCCGGCATCGGTTCGGCGATCCTCTACAAGCTGGTCGACCTCATCATCGGCCTGCGGCCGACGCCGGATCAGGAGCGCGAAGGCCTCGACATCACCGATCACGGCGAGCGCGCTTACAACTACTAAGTTTAGTCTCCTGACACGACGCGAAGCGGCGCCCACGGGCGCCGTTTCATTTTTGTAGCGGACGCAAATTGTTATGGCGCAATGCTTGCCGCCCCTCTCCCCGCGGAGAGCGGGGAGAGGGGGGCGTTTGACGAGAAGCGCGGCCATACCTCCCTCTTGCAGGGAGGTCGCGACGCGAAGCGGCGCGGGTGGGGGTGATTGCGTTTCTCCCGGCGCACGTCACCCCACCCGGTTCGCTTCGCGAACCACCCTCCCCGTCAAGGGGAGGGATTTCGCCTCCCACCAACACGTATTGCCCTCGTCATCGAGGGAAGGCAGATTGCGCGTTTCCAATCGGATCAGGGCTGGCCTATGTCGCGGTTTGTTAATAGGCGCGTTTTCCTTCTTTTCTTAGCTGTCGCGCTCGGGATTCCGATTCTTTCCGCCCGCGCGGCCGAGCGCGTCGTCAATCTCACCTTCGTCGTCTTCAGCGACATCTACGAAATGGCTGAGCGAGACGGACGCGGCGGCTTCGCCCGGATCGCCGGCGGGCTGAAAGCCGAGCGCGCGAAAAGGAAGAACGTCATCGTCGCGCATGCCGGCGACACGCTGTCGCCGTCGCTCACTTCGAGCGTCGACAAGGGCGCGCATATCGTCGACCTCCTCAACCGCATCGGCGTCGACGTCTTCACGCCCGGCAATCACGAGTTCGATTTCGGCGAAGCGGTTTTTCGCCAGCGCATGGGCGAAGCGAAATTCCCTCTGCTCGCCGCCAATCTGCGCGACGCCGCCGGCCGCGCCGCGCCGGGCTTCGCCGACAGCAAGATCATCGACGTCGACGGCGTGAAGGTCGGACTCTTCGGCCTCACCGACGATGAGGCGGCGAGACGGTCCAGTCCCGGAAGCCTGAAGCTTCTGCCCGCGATCGAGACCGCGAAACGCGAGGCCAAGGCGCTGCGCGACGCCGGCGCCGATCTCGTCGTCGTGGTCACGCATTCGGAGTGGCAGGACGATCTGCGTCTGGCGAAGCTCGGATCGATCGACATCGTCCTCTCTGGGCACGACCACAATCTCCTTGTCGCCTATGACGGGCGCGCCGCGGTCGGCGAGACCCAGGCCGACGGCGTCAACCTCGTCGCCATCGATGTCGAGATGCGGATCGCCGACGACGGCGTGAAGCGCTGGACGCCCAGGTTCCGCATCATCGACACGGCCGACATGACGCCAGACGCCGCGATCGCGGAACGCGTCGCGCAATATGAAGCCGAGGTCGACAAGGCGCTCGACGTCGACATCGGGCGCACAATGTCGCCGCTCGACAGCCGAAAGGCGAGCGTGCGCGGCGAAGAGACCGCGATCGGCGACTTTTTCGCCGACGCGATGCGCGCCGCCGCCGGCGCCGACGTTGCGATCATCAACGGCGGCGGCATTCGCGGCAATCGCAACTATGCGCCAGGGACGAAACTGACGCGCAAGGACATCGCCAAGGAGCTGCCGTTCAACAATCAGCTTGTGACTCTGGAGCTTTCAGGCGCCGATCTGCGCGCCGCCTTGGAAAACGCCGTCTCGCTGGTTGGCAAGGACGCCGGCCGCTTCGCGCAGATTTCCGGCGCCCGCATCGTCGTGCGGCGCGACGCGGTTCCTGGCTCGCGGCTTGTTTCGATCGAGGTCGGCGGCAAGCCGCTCGACGACACGAAGCTCTACAAACTTGCGACGATCGACTTCCTGGCCCGCGGCAAGGACGGCTATGTCGCGCTGACGCGCGGGAAACCGCTCGTCAACGACCTCGAGGGTCCGCTGCTGACGAACGTCGTCATCGACGCCATCGAAAAGGCCGGCGCGATTGCGCCCGTCGTCGACGGCCGCATCAAAGTCGAGTGATCATACGAATGTCGGCTGATCGGTTCGCTTGGGCCGCGTCATTCCCGGCAGGCCGAAGGCCTGACCGGGAATCCAGAGCCGATTCAGGAATGCTGGTCATGCTCTGGATTCCCGATCGCGCGCGTTGCGCGCGTCGGGAATGACAGCCGAGCCGTTCAAACGGAACTCGTATCACAGCCCGCCGAGGCAGACATATTTGATCTCGATGTAATCGTCGACGCCGTAGCGCGAGCCTTCGCGTCCCAGGCCCGAGTGTTTCACCCCGCCAAATGGCGCCGCTTCGGTCGAGATCAGCGTCTCATTGACGCCCACCATGCCGAATTCCAACTGCTCGGCGACGCGGATGACGCGCGCGACGTCGCGGCTGTAGAAGTAAGCCGCGAGACCGTAAGGCGTGGCGTTGGCGAGACGCACCGCTTCAGCCTCGCATCCAAAGGAAATGAGCGGCGCGACGGGACCGAAGGTCTCCTCGTTGAGGACGAGCGCGTCGGCCGGCACATTGGCGAGCACCGTCGGTTGAAAGAAAGAACCGCCGAGCGCATGGCGGGCGCCCCCGGTGAGAACCTTTGCGCCGCGGGCGACGGCGTCGGCGACGTGACGCTCGACCTTTTCGACCGCCGCCTCTTCGATCAGCGGACCGATGGCGACGCCCGCCTCCGTCCCGTCGCCGACCTTTAGCGCGCCGGCCGCCGCCGCGAGTTTTTCGGCGAAGGCAGCGACGATCGACTCATGCACGATGATGCGGTTCGCCGAAACGCAGGTCTGGCCGCTGTTGCGATATTTGGTGGCGATCGCGCCCGCGACGGCGCGATCGAGATCGGCGTCTTCAAAGATGATCAGCGGCGCGTTGCCGCCAAGCTCCATCGAGCATTTCTGGATGTTCTCGGCCGCCTGCCGCAGGAGAATTCTGCCCACCTCGGTCGAACCGGTGAAGGTCAGCTTGCGCACGAGCGGATTTCGCGTGAATTCGAGTCCGACCGGCGCGGGGTCTTTCGCCGTGACCACATTGATCGCGCCGGAAGGCGCGCCGGCGCGTTCGGCAAGCTCCGCCAGCGCCAGCGCGGAGAAGGGCGTCAGCTCCGCAGGCTTCACCACCATCGTGCAGCCGGCGCCCAGCGCCGCGCCGACCTTGCGCGCGAACATGGCGGAGGGGAAATTCCATGGCGTGATCGCCGCGGTGACGCCGATCGCCTGTTTGAAGACGAGCAGCCGACGATCGGTCGGACCCGGTATCACATCGCCATAGATGCGCCTTCCCTCCTCCGCGAACCATTCGATGAAGCTTGCGGCATAGGCGATCTCCCCGCGCGCCTCCGCGAGCGGCTTGCCCATTTCGGCGGTGATGATGCGCGCCAGCCGCTCCTGATCGGCCATGATCAGTTCGAACCAGCGGCGCATGATCTGCGCGCGCTCCTTGGCGGCGCGATCGCGCCAGCCCGGTAGCGCCCGCGCGCAAGAGTCGATCGCCCGGCGTGTCTCGGCTGCGCCCATGTCGGGAACTTGGCCGAGGATCGCGCCTGTCGCCGGGTTGTTGACGGCGAAGGTTGCGCCGCTGTCGGCGCCCACCCAAAGCCCTCCGATGAACGCTTGCTCGCGAAGGCCTAGGCTGACAGAGTGCATTTCGAGTTCCCCCTGGGCGCGCGTCGCGCATTTTTGCTACAAAGGGCCAAAGCGGCGTGACGGTCCTTAACGGGCCGCTCGCGAACCCGCAAAAAAACCGACATAATCGCGGCTCAAGGGCAAGCGCCCTTCCGCCGCCCGAGGTCACATTTGGCTCGTTCCACAATCGTCGATCTGACGCGCATTCGCCTGTCCCGTCGCTCTGTTATCGGCGCCGGCGCCGCCGCATTGGTCGCGCCGCGCGTTCTGGCCAAGCCCGGAGCGCCGTCGACCGGCGCCTCCAACCGCTTCGGTCCTCTCGCGCAGGGCGAAGTCGAAAGCCACGGCCTTTCGACCTTTGGCGACCTTGGCGAGCCGGCCGACTTCAAATATTTCGGCTACGTGAATCCAAAAGCCCCCAAGGGAGGGACATTGGCGCTGTCGCCGGCAAGCTCGACCTACGACAGTTTCAACGCCTATGTGCTGCGGGGCAATCCGGCGACGGGCATGACGCTCGTCTTCGACAGTCTGATGAATCAGAGCCTCGACGAGCGCGACGCCTACTACGGCCTCGTCGCCAAGAAGGTGCGCATCTCGCCCGACAAGCTCACTTACGCCTTCCTGTTGCGTAAAGAGGCGCGGTTCCACGACGGCTCGCCGCTCACGGCGCATGACGCGGCCTTTTCGCTCAACATTCTCAAGAGCAAGGGCCATCCTGTCATCAGCCAGATGCTGCGTGACCTCGAAAGCGCCGAAGCGGAGGCGGACGACATTCTCGTGCTGCGCTTCGCGCCTGATCGCACGCGCGATCTGCCGCTCAGCGTCGTGGGTCAGCCGATCTTTTCGCGCGCCTATTACAAGGACCGCGACTTCGCAGCGACGACATTGGAGCCGCCGCTCGGCTCCGGGCCCTACAAGGTCGGCGCCTTCGAGCAGGGCCGCTACATCGCCTATCATCGCAATCCCGACTATTGGGCGAAAGACCTGCCGATCACGACAGGCCAGGCGAATTTCGACGTCGTGCGCTTCGAATATTTCGGCGACAGCCAGGTCGCCTTCGAAGCCTTCAAGGCCGGCGCATTCACCGAGCGAGAGGAAAACATCGCGCGCGTTTGGGCGACGGGCTATGATTTTCCGGCCTTCAAGGACGGGCGCGTCAAGCGAACCACGACGCCCAACAACAATATTCCGCAGATCCAGGGATGGTTCTTCAACACGCGCCGCAAGATTTTCAAGGATCCGCGCGTGCGCGAAGCGATCGGCTACGCCTTCGATTATGAATGGACCAGCCGCAACCTGATGTATGACGCCTATAAGCGCATCTCCTCCTATTTCGAGAACTCCGAGCTGGAAGCGAAAGGCTTGCCGAGCGAACAGGAAAAGGCGCTGCTGGAGCCCTTTCGCGCTGATCTGCCGCCGGAAGTTTTTGGCGAGCCCTTCGTCGCGCCGGTCTCCGACGGCACGGGTCAGGATCGCGTCCTGCTGAAAAAGGCGAATGATCTGTTCGTCGCGGCCGGCTGCACGCGCAAGGATGGCGTTCTATGCCTGCCCGACGGAACGCCGCTGGAATTCGAGTTTCTCGACAATTCCAACGTCTTCGAACGGCATACGCAGCCCTTCATCAAGAATTTGAAGCTGCTCGGAGTCAACGCCCACATCCGCGTCGTCGACGCCGCGCAATACAAGCAGCGACTTGAAAACTTTGACTTCGACGTCGTTCACGACGTGCTGCTCATGAGCTGGAACCCCGGAGAGGAGCTTCGCGCTTATTTCAGCTCGAAGACCGCCAATGTGCCCGGCTCGCGCAACCTGCCGGGGGTCTCCAATCCGGCGATCGATTCGCTCGTCGAAAAGGCGCTCCAGGCGCAAACGCGCGAAGAGCTCGTCACCTGCAGTCGCGCGCTCGACCGCGCTTTGCGCGCGCAGCGCTATTGGGTTCCGCACTGGTATAATCCGGTGCATCGCTTCGCCTATTGGGATCTCTTCGGCCAGCCCGAGCGCCCGCCGAAGTTCGACACCGGCGTGCTGTGGACCTGGTGGTGGGACGAGGATAAGGCGAAAAAAATCAACTTCACGGGACGCTAAGGGAATCTCCCGGCGTCATCCGTCGGGAGCCGTAATGCGGCCGATGCAAAAGAACGCGAGACGTTAATGGGAGCCTATATCGCCCGCCGCGTGCTGCTGATGATCCCGACGATCCTTGGCATCATGCTTATCTCTTTCGTCATCGTGCAGTTCGCGCCGGGCGGTCCTGTGGAGCGCATCATCGCGCAACTGCAGGGCTTCGACGTCGGCGCGACCGGACGCTTTTCCGGCGGGGGCGGCGACGTCGGACAGGGCGGCGCAAGCCAGACCGGAACGATGGCCGCCGAAACCGCCTCGAAATATCGCGGCGCGCAGGGGCTCGACCCGAAATTCATCGCGGAGCTCGAAAAGCAGTTCGGCTTCGACAAGCCGGCGTGGGAGCGATTCCTGCTGATGGTGAAGAATTATGCGATGTTCGATTTCGGGCGCAGCTATTTTCGCGACGAGAGCGTCCTCAAGCTGATCGGGGAGAAGCTTCCCGTCTCGATTTCGCTCGGCCTCTGGATGACGCTTCTCTCCTATTCGATTTCAATTCCGCTCGGCATCGCCAAAGCGGTGCGCGATGGAACGAAATTCGACATGTGGACGTCCAACGCCATCATCGTCGGCTACGCCATTCCGAGTTTTCTTTTTGCGATGCTGCTGATCGTGCTCTTCGCTGGCGGCTCCTTCTGGCAGATCTTCCCGTTGCGCGGCCTGATCTCGGACGATTTCTGGCAGCTGTCGCTGTTCGACAAGGTGAAGGACTATCTCTGGCACATCATACTGCCCGTCTCCGCGATGACGCTGGGGGCCTTCGCGACGCAGACCTTTCTGACAAAGAACTCTTTTCTCGACGAGATCCGCAAGCAATATGTGCAGACGGCGCGCATGAAGGGACTGACGGAGCGGCGCGTGCTCTATGGACATGTGTTTCGCAACGCGATGCTGATCGTCATCGCCGGCTTTCCCGGCGCCTTCGTGCATGCCTTTCTCACCGGCTCGGTGCTGATCGAGACGATCTTTTCGCTTGATGGACTGGGCTATTTGTCTTTCGAGAGCATCGTCAATCGCGACTATCCGGTCGTCTTCGCCAACCTCTACATCTTCGCGCTTCTCGGACTTGTGGTGAATCTCATTTCCGATCTCACCTATACCTGGATCGATCCGCGCATCGATTTCGAAACGCGCGAGGTATGACGGTGAGCGCAGCAGCCGACGCCGAAACGCATCTCGCCCCGCCGCTTCATCGCGAGGGCTGGCTGCGGCTCACGCCGCTCGACCGGCGACGCCTCGACAGTTTCAAGGCGAACAAGCGCGGCTATTGGTCGTTCTGGGTCTTCATGACGCTGTTCATCATGGCGCTCGGCTCGAATTTCCTGGCGAACGACCGGCCGATTCTGGCCTGGTACAAGGGCCAATTGCTGTTCCCCGCCTTCGTGTCCTATCCGGAAGACAAATTCGGCGGCTT
The DNA here is from genome assembly GCF_000304315.1 of Methylocystis sp. SC2. Taxonomy (NCBI): domain Bacteria; kingdom Pseudomonadati; phylum Pseudomonadota; class Alphaproteobacteria; order Hyphomicrobiales; family Methylocystaceae; genus Methylocystis; species Methylocystis hydrogenophila. The sequence goes on from NC_018485.1 coordinate 990,933, forward strand.
CCTGGCCCGCACCGATTATCGCGATCCTGTCATCGCCGACGAAATCAAAGCGCATGGCTGGATGCTCTGGCCGCCGATTCGCTTTTCCTATGACACGCATAATCTGGAGTTGCCGACGCCCGCGCCCTCGCCGCCGACCTGGATGCTGACGCAGCAGCAATGCGAGGTCGCCGCGGCGAAAGGTCTACGGCCCGGCGAGATCAATCGCGGCTGCGCCGCGCTGGAATATAATTGGCTCGGCACCGACGATCAGGGCCGCGACGTCGTCGCGCGACTGCTTTATGGATTCCGCATCTCGGTGCTGTTCGGACTGATCCTGGCGACGATCTCCTCGATCGTCGGCGTCGCCGCGGGGGCGATACAGGGCTATTTCGGCGGGCGCGTCGATCTCGTGTTCCAACGCTTCATCGAGGTTTGGTCGTCGCTGCCGCAGCTCTATCTGCTCATCATCATTTCATCCTTCCTGACGCCCGGCTTTTTCGTGCTGCTCGGCATCCTGTTGCTCTTCTCCTGGGTGTCGCTGGTGCATGTCGTTCGCGCCGAGTTCCTGCGCGCGCGCAACTTCGAATATGTCAACGCGGCGCGCGCGCTTGGGCTGAGCAATTTCAAGATTATCGTCAAGCACCTGCTGCCGAACGCCACCGTGGCGACGCTGACCTTCCTGCCCTTCATTCTCAACTCATCGATCACCACGCTCACGGCGCTGGACTTTCTGGGGTTTGGCCTGCCGCCGGGCTCGCCCTCGCTCGGCGAACTGTTGCTGCAGGCGAAATCCAATCTCCAGGCCCCATGGCTGGGACTGACCGGCTTTGCGATCATTGCGCTGATGCTGTCGCTTCTGGTCTTTGTCGGCGAAGCGGTCCGCGACGCCTTCGACCCGAGGAAGAATTTCCGGTGACGGCGTGGTAGATTGCAGGCGGAGCATCACGATGAACAGAATTGTGCGTGAACATTATCCGGCGGCCAACCTTCCCGAGGAACTAAGGGACGGCATCGATTCGAACGCCACCGTGACGATAACCGTCGAGATCGAACCCCCGCCTGAGCAGATTCTCTCTTTGGAGGAAATGTTTGCGCTTCGACGCGATGTGTTTATGTCAATTCGCGACGTCGACGAACACGTCAGCGCCATGAGAGACGAGTGGAGCCACTAGCAAAGTGCGCGCCCCGCCAGTCTATATCGACACCAATGTGTTTATCATTGGCTTCGAGTCGCCCCTTGAGCTGGCCGCGCCCGTACAAAAGTTGCTCCTTGCAATACGTGAAAGGCCGCTTTCGGCCGTAACAAGCGAACTCACGCTCGCAGAGTTGTTGGCGCCGGTCATCCGCCCACAGGCTCTGGTCCCGAGCCAAAGGCGGCGTCTATACCTCGATCTTCTTACTGGGAGTCGACTTGTCGAACTGAGGCCAGTGACTCGAGATATCCTCATCCAAACAGCTGAATTGAGAGAAGCGACGCCCTGTAAGCTACCTGATGCGATCCACGTCACAACGGCTGTTCAAGCCAAGTGCGGATTTTTCCTCTCCAAGGATAGGCGAATGCGACTTCCGCCAGGCATGATTCAAGTGGGGCCCGACCATTCTGGCGTTGATCGCATCCTAGCGGCTTCGTCGCAATTATCGTGATGCCAACGATGTCCCCTCCCCTCCTCAACATTCGCGATCTCTCCGTCACTTTTCGACAAGGCGGGCACGAGACCAAGGCGGTCGATCGCGTCTCCTTCTCCCTTGAGCGGGGAAAGACGCTGGCGCTCGTCGGCGAATCCGGCTCTGGCAAGTCGATCAGCGCTCTGTCGATCGTACGCCTGCTTCCTCCTGGCGCGATCGCGTCCGGCGAGGCGCTGTTCGACGGCAAGAATATGCTCACGATCGACGACAATCGTCTGCGCGCCATTCGTGGCGCGGGCATCACAATGGTGTTCCAGGAGCCGATGACCTCGCTCAATCCGCTGCACATGATCGAGCGGCAGATTGCGGAGATTCTCGAACTGCACGGCATGCGCGGCGAAGACGCGGTTCGGAACCGAGTCATTGAGCTTCTGGGTGAAGTCGGCATCCCTGATCCTCAGGCGCGACTGAGCGCCTACCCGCATCAGCTCTCGGGCGGCCAGCGTCAGCGCGTCATGATCGCCATGGCGCTCGCCAACAAGCCAGACCTGCTCATCGCCGACGAGCCGACGACAGCGCTCGACGTCACGGTTCAGGCGCAGATTCTCGCGCTGCTGGAGCGGCTTCAAAAAACCTACGGCATGGCGATGCTGTTCATCACCCATGACCTGCGGCTCGTGCGCCGTTTCGCCGATACGGTCTGCGTGATGCAGAATGGCCGCATCGTCGAGCAGGGCGAGGTGGGAGAGGTCTTCACATCGCCGCAGCATCCCTACACCAAGGCGCTGCTCACGGCGGAGCCCAAGGGCGCGCCGATTATCGAAAACGAGGAAGCGCCCGTCGTCGCATCGGCCGAGCAACTGCGCGTCTGGTTTCCGATCCGCCGCGGCTTCATGCGTCGGATCGTCGGCCATGTGAAGGCGGTGGACGGCGTCACTCTTTCAGTGCGCGAGGGCGCCACCGTCGGCGTCGTCGGCGAGTCGGGCTCCGGCAAGACGACGCTGGCGCTGGCGATGCTGCGGCTCATTCGTTCGGAAGGGCCGATCGTTTTCCTGGGCCAGCGCATCGACGGCAAGAGCGTCGACGCCATGCGTCCGCTTCGCCGCGACATGCAAATCGTCTTTCAGGACCCTTACGGCTCGCTCTCGCCGCGCATGTCGGTCGCGGACATCGTCGCCGAAGGACTGACCGTTCAGCGGCCCGAACTTACGCTCAATCAGCGCCGCGAGATCGTTGCGCGCGCGCTGCAGGAAACCGGGCTCGATCCATCGACGATGGACCGCTACCCGCATGAATTTTCCGGCGGCCAACGGCAGCGCATCGCCATCGCCCGCGCCATCGTGCTCGAACCGAAATTCGTCGTGCTCGACGAGCCGACCTCGGCGCTCGACATGTCCGTGCAGGCACAGATCATCGATCTCTTGCGCGACCTGCAGCGTCGCCGCTCGCTCGCCTATCTTTTCATCAGTCACGATCTGCGCGTCGTGAAGGCGCTCGCCGCACATCTCATCGTCATGCGCTATGGCAAGGTCGTCGAGGAAGGGCCGGCGAGCCAGGTGTTTTCCCAGCCCAAGAGCGAGTATACGCGCGCGCTCTTCGCCGCGGCCTTTCGCAACGAGGCGGCGCCGGTTCCGGGCAATTCAGTCTGACCAAGCGAGTGGAATTGAAATTTTTTTCGTAGCTTTAGGGTGAATTCGCTACTGTCGGAAGGCGCCATAATGAGAGCGCCACACCGTGAAAACGTCTCCGCAGCCGCCGCCGCTTGTGGAGCCGCCGGCCCGCCATGACGCGAAGGCGGCGAAGCACATACTAATTCGTCCCGCCGAGGACGCGATGCAGGCCGAATTCTTACGGCACGGCGTTTGGACGGGATATGATGCTCAAAGACACGGGGCGACCGCGCCCCCTTCAGGTTGGAGCTTGAGCCGTGACCATTTTGCTTGAACAGGCCCTCGCCAAGGTGCGGGCGTTGCCCGACGCCGCACAGGACGAACTTGCGCGGCTTCTCTTGCAGCTTGCGGGCGAGGATCAAGCGCCGATCCAATTGACGCCGGAGGAGGAGCGCGACCTCGACGCAGCCTTGGCCGAGGCCGAACGCGGCGAGCTTGTATCGCATGAAGAGGTTGAGGCCATTTTGGCCAAATATGCGTGAGGACGCTTCGCTATACCCCGCGATCCGTCGCGCAGATCGACAGGGCGCTTGCCTATGTCGCGGCGGAATCGCCTCGGGGCGCGAGCAATATTCGGGCGCGGGTTTTGACCATCTTGACCATGCTGCGCGAGCGGCCAGCCGCCGGACGCCCGACGAGCCGCGCGCTCGTGCGGCGCGTCGTCGTCACGCCCTATCCCTATGTGTTGGATTACCGCGTAACCGCGACCGAAATTGTCGTCTTGCGGTTTCGTCCCGCCGCACGGCGTCCGCCTAATTGAGCGCGAGGCCGCATCATGACGATGGCCGCCGCTGAAACGCACCCGCGCCATTCCAGCGCCGTCACGATCCAGCAAAAAAACAATTGTATTATTCCGACTCTTGGCGGCGCCGAGTTTTATTGTGAATCTATAAGTTTTTATCCAAGATGTGGAATAGTAAATACGAGGAACTAAAACAAATCCGCGCGGGCTTGCTTGGGGGCAATTCAGTCGACGGGAAATGACCCTGGAATTGGTGTCTCTGTGGTTGAGCGTGGAGCTGCGCGGCTCGGATCGCGGAAGGCGACGACAGTGACGCGCTGGGTCAAGACGACTTCGTCGCGCTGATTATAGGTCGCCATATCCATGGAAACGAAGCCGCGATCGGCATAGCGCCGCGGATGCACGATCCGCGTGACCTCGGCCTCGACGCGCAAGGAGTCGCCTGGCCGCACCGGAAATTTCCAGGCGATATGCGCCTCGACGCCGACGAGCCCACCTGCAAAGGGCGGATCGGCGGACTCGATGAGAAGCTTTATGCTCAGCGCGCCGGTTTGCCAGCCGCTGGCGACAAGCCCGCCGAACATGCTGTCTTTCGCGGCTTCTTCGTCGAGATGAAAATACTGCGGATCATTGTCGCGCGCGAAGCGAATGATGTCTTGCGCGCTGATCGTGACGCTCTTTGAACGCAGGCGATGACCCACGCGAAGGTCGTCGAGATAAAGTTTCTTGGCCATGCCTAAGCTTCTTTCGGCAAGCGTTTCACGCTGGTCACCGGCCCGCCGCCCGCCGCCTCATTGCGCGCGCGCACGACGTCGAACGGCTCGCTCGTCACCTGCATATGCGTGGCGTTGGCGTGAAGCAGCGTCGCGGCGTCGCGCATGACGCCGACATGCCCCTTCCAGAAGACGATGTCGCCGCGCATCAGCGGGGCGCCGGGCGCGAGCGGCGCGCCGAGCGCGGCCTCCTGCATATCCGTGTCGCGCGGCGCTTTGATCCCCGCCATCAGCAGCGACACCTGCACGAGCCCTGAACAGTCGACGCCAATCCAGGATTTGCCGCCCCAGAGATAGGGCGCGCCTAGAAGCGTCTCGGCCACGGCGACGAAGTCGGGCGCTTTCGCCTCGCGCGGCACGAGATGTTTGCGATAGATGAATCCGAGCTCCGGCGTCACGCCAAAGCCGCCGCGCTCCTCGGTGATCGCGACTTCGGCGCCGAGCGGCAGCGCGTTGAGCGGCGGCAATTTGATGTTCGGACCGGGATAAATGAAGGTTCGCGGAACGCAGATTCGATGCGTCGGCGCGCTCAATTCGCGCCACAGCGTATTCGCCGCGATCCAACCGACATAATTATCGCGCGCTAGTTGCGCCCACGCCCAGCCTTCCTCTTCGTCATAGACGGTGACGCGCTCGCCGTAGATCGCCTGAGTGTCGACGGCGGCGTCGGGACGTGGTTCGCGCCGAAGGTCGACGACGCAGTCCCTGACCTCCATCGCGACGCCCTCCACATAGCGGTCGGCGCTCACGCGTCCCTTGAGATAGGCGGCCGCGACTTCGGGGCGCGCGGGCGTCAGCCGCCGGTCAAACTCTTCGCTCACGGCTTCGCCTTCCTCTGCTCGGCGCGCGCCTCGATCAATCCATAAAGCAGGCGCGCGGCCTGCACCTCGCCGCCTTCCGGGCGGCCGGGCTTCGTCGAGGGGTTCCAGCAGTAGACGTCGAAATGCGCCCAGCGCTTGGGATCCGCCACGAAGCGCCTCAGGAACAGCGCGGCGGTGATCGATCCGGCGAAGGAGCCGCTGGCGACATTGACCAGATCGGAGATCTTGCCGTCGAGACCGCTGTCGTAATTGTCCCAGAGAGGCATCCGCCACACCGGATCGTTCACCGCGGCGGCCTGCCCGCCGATCTCTTGGGCAAGCGCGTCATCGCCGGTATAGAAGGGCGGAATCTCAGGACCGAGCGCGACGCGCGCGGCGCCCGTCAACGTCGCGAAATCGAACAGCAGATCGGACGGCGTTTCGCTCGCATAGGCGAGCGCATCGGCGAGAATGAGCCTGCCCTCGGCGTCGGTGTTGCCGACTTCGACGCTCAGCCCTTTGCGGCTGCGGTAAACGTCGCTGGTTCGAAACGCCGACGCCGAGATCGAATTCTCGACGATCGGCAGCAGCACGCGCAACCGGACCGGCGCATTGCCGTCAAGCAGCATCGCCGCAAGCGACAGGGTCGTCGCGGCGCCGCCCATGTCCTTCTTCATCAGCGCCATCGCGCTCGAAGGCTTGATGTCGAGACCGCCCGTATCGAAGCAGACCCCCTTGCCGACGAGCGTGACGCGCAGACCGTCCTCCGGGCCGTGCTCAAATTCGACGAGCCTCGGCGCCTCCGCAGCCGCGCGCCCGACGGCGTGAATCAAGGGGAAGTTTTCCGCGAGCAAGGCGTCGCCGACAATGACGCGAGTCTTGGCGCCATGTTTCGCGCCGAGAGCGAGCGCCGCTTCGGCGAGCGCCTCCGGCCCCATGTCGTTGGTCGGCGTATTCACGAGATCGCGCCCGAGGGCGACGGCGCTGGCGATGCGCTCGACGCGCGCGCGGTCGACGCCCTGCGGCGCGCACAGACGCGGAGCTTCGCTCTTTCGCGCCTTGTAGCGCGAGAAGAAATAGGTCGACAGAAGGAACGCCAGCGCCGCCTCTCCCGGCGCGTCGACGCCATCGCCAAACCGGTAGAGACCCTTGGGCAGCGCAGTCGCGAGCTTTCCGGCAAAGAACGGATCGCGCGCCTTTGGCGCCCTGCCCTCCGCGCCAAAATAGACGCGCGGCGCGCCGTCGGCGTCCGGCGCGATCAGAAGCGAGCCGGGCTTCGCCTCGAATCCCGCAAGCTCCGCGAGACGCGCCGCAGGCTCAGGAAGCTTCACGCGGCGTTCGGGCCAGTCTTCCTTGTTAACGAAATCGATGGGGGTCGCCTCGGGCGACCCGTCTTCAAGCTTCATCCGCTTCCGCCGCTTTCTGCGCTCCCGACGATCGGCTTCTACCTCTACCGGGCGCCCGCATCACACAAAAGGGAAAGATCGCACATCTCAAGCGGCGCGGCGGGCGAAGCCGGCGAGCCGCGCCCGCATCAGCCGCCAATGTACGCATAGTGTACAAAACTTAGCCGCCTGGCGCCTCACGACTGCCCAGGCCCCAACTCGACGGCACGACGTAAAACGATTATTTTCTGCGCAAAATGGCATGCCAATTGCTGAGACAATGCTCAATTCGCCAACCATGAGGGCATGTCTGCGCAAATGAAGATCATCACGGCGATTATCAAACCCTTCAAGCTGGACGAGGTGCGCGAGGCGCTGACGGAAATCGGCGTGCACGGAATGACCGCGACCGAAGTGAAAGGCTATGGCCGACAGAAGGGCCATGCCGAGATCTATCGCGGCGCCGAATATATCGTCGCATTCCTGCCCAAGGTTAAGATCGACATCGCGCTTCCCGAAGCGCTCGTCGATCGCGCCATTGAGGCGATCAGACTCGCCGCCTACACCGGCCATATCGGCGACGGCAAAATTTTCGTCTCGCCGCTGGAGCGCGCCATGCGCATCCGCACCGGCGAGACCGATTCCGACGCGCTCTGAGCGCGATCTCCCTTCATCGATCAGGACCAGGCATGCACAGCTCGTTGATGCGCGCGGCTACACCATTCGTCGGCGCGAGGATTCCGCGAATCCGTTGGGATCGTTTTGGCGCGGCGCTCGCCGCGATTCTCGTGACTGGCCCTGCTCTCGCCCAGGACGGCGCGAGCAAGATCGACGGCGCCGACACCGCCTTCATGATCGCCGCCACCGCGCTGGTGCTGATGATGACGCTGCCGGGGCTGGCGCTCTTTTACAGCGGCATGGTGCGCAAGAAGAACGTGCTCGCCACCATGGCGCAGAGCCTCATCGCCACCGCGCTCGTCTCGCTGCTGTGGATCGCGGTCGCCTACAGCCTCGCCTTCAGCGGCGAGGGCGCCTATATCGGCGACGCGTCGCGGACGCTTCTCGCCGGGATCGGGCTCGACACGGTGAGCCCCTTCGCCAAGACGATCCCCGAAATCCTGTTCATGCTCTATCAGATGACCTTCGCGGTGATCACCTGCGCGCTGGTCGCCGGCTCCGTCGCCGAGCGCATGAAATTCTCGGCCTTCATGCTGTTTTGCGCGCTGTGGCTGTTCATCGTCTATGTGCCTTCCGCGCATTGGGTCTGGGGCGGCGGATTTCTGCAGAAGCTGGGACTTCTCGATTTCGCCGGCGGGACGGTCGTGCACATCAATGCGGGCGTCGCCGGGTTGGTGTGCGCGCTCGTGCTCGGCAATCGCGTCGGGTTCGGACGCGAAAATCTCTCGCCCTTTGATCTCTCGCTCGCCGTCGTCGGGACGGGGCTGCTCTGGGTCGGCTGGTTCGGCTTCAACGGCGGCTCGGCGCTCGCCGCCAATTCCCGCGCGGTCTTCGCGATCGCGGCGACGCATCTCGCCGCCTGCGCGGGCGCGCTGGTGTGGAGCGGGCTGGAGTGGCTCCAGCGCGGCAAGCCGTCGGTGCTTGGCGTCATCTCGGGCGCCATCGCGGGACTTGGCACGATCACGCCGGCCTCGGGCTATGTCCTGCCCTGGCACGGCGTTGTCATTGGCTTGATCGCCGGCGGCGTCTGCTATTGGTTCTGCACCGTCGCGAAATACAAATTTCGCTACGACGACACGCTCGATGTTTTCGGCGTGCATGGCGTGGGCGGCATTATGGGCACGCTGCTCGCCGGCGTCTTCGCCACCCGCGCGATCACGGCTTCGGAAAGCGATCCGGGCGTCGCAGGCCTGTTGGAAGGCGATCCGCATCAGCTTTACGTGCAGGCGATCGGCGTTCTCGTCACGATCGCCTGGGGCGTGATCGGCACTTTGGCGACGCTGAAAATCGTCTCCATGATCACGCCGCTCCGCGTGACTTACGACGACGAACGCGAGGGTCTCGACATCGCGCTGCATGGCGAAGCGCTGCATCAGTAGCGAACCGCTGGAACTCAGGTCTCCTATGCGTCATGGCCGGGCCTGTCCCGGCCATTTTCGATACTCGCCGAACGGCTCGAGTCGAATCGCTTCCGCCAAAACGCTCGCATCCATTTCTTCGATGGTCTTGGCGAGGCCATCATAGCAAAGCATCCCGACAACATCATCGACACACGTCGTCTTCAAAACCGACGCCTCGGCAAACGCGCCATTCTCGGTCGGCTCGTCATGGCCGGGCTTGCCCCGGCCATCACGGATGGTAGTTGAATTTGCCCAGATTTCTAAGCCCGCGCGCTCCGCAATCTGCTTTTCGATGAAACCCTGCGCCAGCTCTTTTCGTCGGCGAACGTGAAGCCTGCGCCGCGAACGCACGTATACGGTATTATTTTACCACCACGCGCTACATGCGAGTTTTTAAAGCTTCCCGGAACTTCGGCAGCCCAAAAACCGCTTGACCCCTGCTGCCCCATCCCCTATCCACACCCATCCGAACACACCGTTCACACGGAATTCCCATCTCATGTTTGGCAAGACCTATTCGGCGAAGCCCGCCGACATCGAAAAGAAATGGGTGCTGATCGACGCCTCCGGGCTCATCGTCGGCCGCCTCGCCTCGATCATCGCGCTGCGTCTGCGCGGCAAGCACAAGGCGACGTTCACCCCGCATATGGACGACGGCGACAACATCATCGTCATCAACGCCGAAAAGGTGGTCCTGACCGGCCGCAAGCGCGACCAGAAGGTCTATCACCACCACACCGGCTTTCCCGGCGGCATCAAGGAACGTTCGGCGAAGTTCCTTCTCGAAGGGCGCTTCCCGGAGCGAGTCCTGGAGAAGGCCGTGCAGCGCATGCTGCCGCGCGGCCCCCTGGGCCGCAAGCAGCTCGGCAATCTGCGCGTCTACAAGGGCGCCGAACATCCGCATGAGGCGCAGAGCCCACAGACGCTCGACGTCGCCGCCCTGAACGTCAAGAATAGCCGGAGCGCCTGATCATGGCCGAGACCACCCTTTCCTCGCTTTCCGACCTTCAGGGAAGCGTCGCCACGGCGCCCGAGTCGCCGCGCTATGTGCAGAAGCTCGACAAGCAGGGCCGCGCCTATGCGACCGGCAAGCGCAAAAACGCCGTCGCGCGCGTCTGGATCAAGCCGGGCCCCGGCAAGATCACCGTCAACGGCCGCGACGTCGAAGTCTATTTCGCCCGTCCGGTGCTGCGCATGATTCTGGCTCAGCCCTTCGGCGTCACCAAGCGCACGGGTCAATATGACATCGTCGTTACGGTCGCCGGGGGCGGACTTTCGGGTCAGGCCGGCGCGGTGCGCCACGGCCTCGCCAAGGCGTTGACCGCTTACGAGCCGGAGCTGCGTTCCGCGCTCAAGAAGGAAGGCTTTCTCACGCGCGACTCCCGCGTCGTGGAGCGCAAGAAATACGGCAAGCGCAAAGCCCGCCGCAGCTTCCAGTTCTCGAAGCGCTAAGCTTCGCGGTCTTTACGGCAACCAGTTGCAAAGCGGCGCTTCGGCGCCGCTTTTGTTTTGATCAGTAGACGCAGATCTTGAAGTCGTCGCCGACCCAGCAGGCGGGATCGGTTTTGGAGCGCTTCGCCTCTCCCCAGCGGGAGTTGATCCCGTCGCGAGTCAGTCCTCGCACTTCAGCAACGCCCGGCGACGTGACGAAAACGCTGACCACCGTCGCGCCGTTGAATGCGCGTTTTCCGGCTGGCGTAATCGAAAAGCTGCCGCGATCTTCAGCCGAAAAATCGCACGCGCCGTTATAGGCCGGCGCGCCGTTGCTGGCGATGACGCATCTCGCGGGTCTGGCGATCGCCTCCGCGAGCAGGATCTGCTGCGTCATGAGGAAAGACGCGATCCAAACAGCAATTCTCTTCATGAAAGTCTCCCGTCTAGCGTCCGCCGCAGGCGTCAAACTCAATCAACCATCGTCGAACGCCATAGTTCAATGCGGCGGTCATTCGAGATCCGACTCCCCATGCCGTTCGTGCAGGCCCGCAACGCCAAGGAGGCCCACGCCGGCGCCGAAGATGAGATAGAAGGCGGGCGCGACGGGCGTGTCGAAAAAGCCGATCAACCACGCGACGATAAACGGGGCGAAGCCGCCAAAGATCATCACGGCGAGATTGTAGGGGATCGCAAGGCCCGCGGAACGCGTATGCGTGGGAAACTGCTCCGCGAGCGCCGTCGAAAACGCCCCGCAGACGCCCGACATCATGACGCAGAAGGCTATTTGCGCCAACGCCAGCGCCAAAACCGACCGTTCGGCCTGAAGCCAGACGTAGAGAGGATAAGCGCACAGCAGAAGCAAACCATTCGACGCCAGCAGCAGCGGCCGACGGCCGACGAGGTCGGAGAAAACGCCCATCAACGGCGTCAGCGCCATCAGCAGCAGGAGCGCGGGCGCCTGGGCGAGGAAGGATTGTTCAAGCGTCAATCCCATCTCGGTCTTTGCGTAGGTCGGCATATAGACGAGGATCACGTAGAATGAGATGGTCGTGCCGATCGTGGCGACGAAACAGACGAGCAGCCTCTCGCCGCGCCGGCGGATCAGATCGACAAACGCCTCCCGCGCGCCGCACGCCCTTGCCGTCGCCTTGAATGCCGGCGTTTCGTCGAGATGGCGTCGGACATAGAGTCCGACGGGACCAATCAGCAGGCCCGCGAAAAACGGCAGCCGCCACGCCCATTCATTCACCGCATCGACCGAGAAAACGCTCGTCACGACGATGCCCGCCAGCGTCGCGAGCAGGATCGAAAGCGCCTGCCCAAATACTTGCAGCGAGCCATAGAAACCACGTCGGCCTCGGGGCGCCATTTCGATGAGAAAGCAGGTCGAGCTGGAGTATTCTCCGCCGGTCGCAAATCCCTGCAGCAAGCGGCCGGCGACGATCAGCAGAGGGGCGGAAACGCCGATCTTCGCGTAGGTCGGCGTGAGCGCGATGACAGCCACCGCGGCGGTCATCGCGAATATGACGAGTTGCAGCGCCGCCTTTCGTCCTTTCCGATCCGCGTAAAATCCGAAGAAGAGGCCGCCGAGCGGACGCGTGCAGAAGCCCGCGCCAAAAGTCGCGAACGCCAGCAAGAGAGCGGCCGTCTCATCTCTGCTTGGAAAGAACGCCTGCGCCAGAACCGAAGCAAAAAAGCCGTAGACGACGAAATCATACCATTCGAGCGCATTCCCGATCACGGCGGCCGCGATCTGTTTGGGCGCTGGCGCTCTCGCCTGGCGCATGTTCTGGCGCATATCCATGCAAATTCTCGATTGTCCGCGCGTGGCGTCTTCGCAATCGCAAGCCACGGCCGCTAGAGGGCGTCCCGGTCACATGAAATCACGCAATCGATAAGGAAGCGCCCAAAACCGCAATGTCGGAGCAGGTTCTCATCGAAAAAATCTGTCAGTTTTTTCGGAATCGGCTTGTCTGATGATGAGGGTTGTTGGGGATGACGGCGCGCGCGCCCTTGGCGGCGATGATGCGACGCAAGCGATCGGCGATGGCGGCGTCGACGATCAGATATGCGACGTCCGGATCATCAGACTTCGCCTCGAAAAAATCGCGACCAGCCCCCTTGCGCGCAGGATCCACGGCGCCCTCCGCTCCAACGCCACGTCGGTCAAAACCAGTCGTTCCATCACATCCAAGGCCGCCTCGCGTAAGGCCGCCTTGAATCTGATTTGCGCCTAAATGGACTCCTGAGAGTCCAAACGACCTAGGCCTCGTCGTCATCCGGCGCGTCCAGAATGCGATCGGCGATCAGCCCGGCGTTCTCGCGGATCGCCTGTTCGATGCGCTGCGCCGCCTCGGGATTTTGCTTCAAAAAGCTCTTGGCGTTCTCGCGGCCCTGGCCGAGCCTCTGGCTGTCGTAGGAGAACCAGGCGCCCGACTTCTCGACGACGCCGGCCTTGACGCCAAGATCAATCAATTCGCCGAATTTGGAGACGCCCTCGCCATACATGATGTCGAATTCGACCTGCTTGAACGGCGGCGCCACCTTGTTCTTGACCACTTTGACGCGGGTCTGGTTGCCGGTCGTCTCCTCGCGGTCCTTGATCGCGCCGATGCGGCGGATGTCGAGCCGCACCGAGGCGTAGAATTTCAGCGCATTGCCGCCGGTCGTCGTCTCCGGCGAACCGTACATCACGCCGATCTTCATGCGGATCTGATTGATGAAGATGACGAGCGTGTTGGAGCGGGCGATCGAGGCGGTGAGCTTGCGCAGCGCCTGGCTCATCAGCCGCGCCTGCAGGCCCGGCTGCACGTCGCCCATCTCGCCCTCGATTTCGGCGCGGGGCGTCAGCGCCGCCACCGAATCGACGACGAGCACGTCGACGGCGCCGGAGCGCACCAGCGTGTCGGTGATCTCGAGCGCCTGCTCGCCGGTGTCGGGCTGCGAGATCAAGAGATCTTCGAGATTGACGCCAAGCTTGCGGGCGTAGATCGGATCCAGCGCATGTTCCGCGTCGACGAAGGCGCAGACGCCGCCCAATTTCTGCGCCTCGGCGATGACATGCAGGGTGAGGGTGGTCTTGCCCGAGGACTCCGGCCCGTAAATTTCAACGACGCGGCCGCGCGGCAGGCCGCCGACGCCCAGCGCGATGTCGAGCCCCAGCGAGCCCGTCGAAATCGTCTCGATCTCGACGGCCTTCTGGTTCTTGCCGAGCCGCATGATCGAACCTTTGCCGAATGCGCGCTCGATCTGCGACAGAGCGGCGTCGAGCGCCTTGGTCTTGTCCACGGACGTCCCTTCCACGAGGCGGAGATTGGCTTGGCTCACGGCTGAAATTCCTTCTGGCACGGTTAGCTAGGCGCAGGCAATGCGGCTGCGAGGGAGGTCGCGAGGCCAGGGCGCCGGGTGAAGGAGCGCGCTCGACCCTGAACTCCAGTGTGCACGATTTGTTCTTTTTGCCAAGTTCTTTTTGGCGACCTTGTCCGGAATCGAAGGGCGACGACAAGGAACGATCGGGCGCGCCGGCGCGCGACGCCCGTCCTCAGCCACGCCCCCTGCATTTGCGCCCTGCCCCGCCCTCCGTGTATCTCTTTGGGCGTGGCGGTTCGCCATCCCATCCACGCGGCGACCCTCGCCGCTGATCGCAAGGCCGTTTCATGCCGCTTGCCGACGCCATTCGCACCATTCCCGATTATCCCAAGAAGGGGATCCTGTTTCGCGACATCACCACCCTGCTCGGCGACGCCAAGGCGTTCCGCAAGGCGGTCGACGAACTCGTGCAGCCCTGGTGCGGCGGCAAGATCGACAAGGTCGCGGGCATGGAGGCGCGCGGCTTCATCCTGGGGGGCGCGGTGGCGCATCAGCTTTCCGCCGGCTTCATCCCGATTCGCAAGAAGGGCAAGCTGCCGCATCGCGTCGTCTCGATCGCCTATGAACTCGAATATGGCGTTGACGAAATGGAGATGCATGAGGACGCGGTCCGCCCCGGCGAGCGGGTGATTCTCGTCGACGATCTGATCGCCACCGGCGGCACCGCCGAGGGCGCGGTGAAGCTCCTGCGCCAGGCCGGCGCCGACGTCGTCGCCGCCTGTTTCGTCATCGACCTGCCCGACCTCGCCGGCGTGAAAAGACTCCAGGCGCTGGGCGTCCCGGTGCGCACGCTGGTCGCCTTCGAAGGCCACTAAAGCGCCTTTTTCGGATGTCTTGCTCAGCCCAGGCTCGAAATTCAGAATCTCGGCTCGGAATCTTCAGGAGAGGCTGCATAGGCGCATGACGCCGCGACAGACCCATTTGGCGCTGGCGGCGATCGCCGTCGTCGCGCTCGTCGGCGGAGTCGCAGCCCTCCGCTATCTGCCCTGGGGCGAGAGCGCGTCTCCCGTCCGCAGCGACGCCGCGCGCAGCGCCTGGGGCGGCGCGCTGCCGACCGGCCTGCGCCGCATGGCCCTGCGGGTGAAGCCCGGCGCCTTCCCCCCTGCGCCGCCGCCCGAACCCATAATCGCGACGCCGCAAGAGCCGATCGTCGAGACGGCGACGCCGCCGGCGCAAGACGGCGTCGAAGCGTCGATCTCCTTCCCGCCCGCGCCGCCGCCCGCGCGGCCGGAGATCGTGGAAAAGCCCACGCCGCTGCCCCCGTCGCGACCGGCCAATCTCGCCGAGCTTGCCGACAAATTCGCCGAGACGGCGGCGGCCCCTGCCGAGCAGCCGAAAACCGCCGAGGCGACCCCGCCCGCGCCCGCCGAAGTCCCGGCGACGGCGCCGGCGCTCGCCAATGCGCCGCTGCCGCCGGCCCGGCCGCAGGAGCCTTCGGCGCGCGCCGCCGTTGAAGCGACGCCGACGGCGCAGGAGTCGGCGCCGCCGACCCAGGTGGCGCGCGCCGTCGAGCCGACCTTGCGGCCTGCGCCCGAGGACGCCTTTCAGCAGGAGGCCCCGATCCGTTACGGCATGGGGGATCAGGTCTTCGTGCGCATCTTCAAGCAGGAAGGCCAGCTCGAACTCTGGCTTCGAAAGAACAACAGCCGCTTCTCGCTCTACAAGACCTATCCGATCTGCAAATGGTCCGGCAGGCTCGGCCCCAAGCTCAAGGAAGCCGACTACCAGTCGCCGGAAGGCTTCTACAGCGTCTCGGCGAAGCAGCTGCATCCGCATTCGAATTATCACCGCGCGTTCAACGTCGGCTATCCGAACGCCTTCGACCGCCAGAACGGCCGAACCGGTGGCCTCGTCATGGTCCATGGCGCGTGCAAATCGGTCGGCTGCTTCGCCATGACCGACCGCGGCATCGAGGAAATCTACGCCTTCGTCGAGGCGGCGATGCGCGCCGGCCAGAAGGAAGTGCAGGTGCATATTTTTCCCTTCCGCCTGACGGAGCAGGCGATCGCTCGGGAAACCGGCGGCAGCTGGCTCGCCTTCGTCGGCGCGGGCGGCAATTATCAGCACTGGGCCGAGTTCTGGCGCAATCTGAAGCAGGGCTACGATATTTTCGAACAGACCGGCGAACCGCCGGTGGCCTTCGCCTGCGGCGATCATTACGCTTTTGGCGCGGGCGATTCGTCATGCCGACGCATCGCCGGCTGGTGATCGCGGGCCGTTGAGACAGGATCGTTCAGCTTGGTTTCAGCCGGCGCGCGCGAAGATGCCTCGGCAAAAGCGCTCGGGAGCGCAAACAAGGAAAACGCCCGCATGCGGCTCGTGACTTGCTCTATCGTCGGCGCGGCTTGCGCGCTCGGCGTCCTCTTCGCGCCGATCGCCCAGGCGGCCAATGCGCCGCTGTGCTTCGCGATCGCCGAAAACTACAACAAATGCATGCGCCAGCATCAATACGGGCGCGGCGGGCATGGCGGCTACGGTCCGGGTTACGGCCAAGGATACGGTCAAGGTTACGGCCATGGATACGGACATGGCTATGGCCGTGGCTATCGCGGCGACTATGATGGCGGCGATCCCGGCGACTATGATGGCGATGGCGGCTACGGCGGATTCGGCGGCTATGGCGGCGGCCCCGGCCGCGGCCATTACGATCGCTCTAAGGCGGCCTGCGCCGTCTGGATCGCGCAGATGCAGGCCAGCGGCTGCTTCAACTAGCCAAGAGAATCGGCGCGGCTCGATTGCGCCGCGCCGGCGCCCGATCTCACCTGTAGGGTTTCGGGCACTCGCCGTCCGACTTTTTCGCGACCTTGGCGGCGCGACGCTCGCAGTCGTTGCCGTATGTCTTGTCGTTGCAGCCGCAAACCGGGCGAAATTCCCTGGTGCATCGCTCCGAGACTTCCACGCATTTACCGGCGATGTCCGCCCCGCGGCATTGGCCCGGCTCGGGGTCGCACCACAAGCCTTTGTCGCACGGAACGCCGGCGATGCCGCCGCACATTTCGCCGACCTTGGCCGCCGAGACGGGCGCGGCGGCGAAGAGCGAGAGCGCCAGGGCGATCGCTGATGTCCAAAGTATTTTCGTCATATCGTCCTCCCTTAAAAATCACCTTTGCAGCCTTTTGCTCCGGCGGCCGCTTTCACCGTTCCTTCGTTCAGACGTGGGCGAACCGCGGCTGAACGCGCGGTCAGGGGCGGCGCCTGCAGCGGCCATTGTGGTTTTTGCTGACGCCCGCGGCGCGGCGCGCGCAATCGTTGGGGTAGGTGCGCCCGTCGCACCCGCAAACCGGACTTAAGTTCCGGCGACAGAAGGCGGGCTTGCGCGCGCAACGGCCGAGAGCGTCGGCGACGCGGCAGGAGCCTTGGCGCATCTCGCACCAGAGGCCGCGGGCGCAGGGAAGGCCGGCGACGCCGCCGCACTGCGCGCCCACCCCGCCGGCCGCGATCGCCGGCGATGACGTCGCGATGAAGAATAGAAAGAGCGTCGACGCGAGGAGCGCGCAAAGGCGCAGGCCAAGGCGTAAATTCATCGCAATTCTCCAAAAAATGCTTTCGCAACGGCGGGATAACGCGTCTGCCGCGTAAGCGTTCCCGTCGAGCGATGACCGGCGGCCGGTTGATCGTTCGCGCCGGCGCGACTATGCTGGCTTCCCTACGGGATGGGGCTCCCGGTAACCGCCTGATGAGGCTGATGGCTCCTGCCGCAAGGACGCGCGTCCTGCGGGAGGAGCGCGCCTTAAACGCCGCCTGCCGCAGCATGTTTGTCGTCCGCTCTTGGAAAGGACGACGTCATGGGCTTCTTCATCGTATTTGCTGGCGGGGGACTGGCCGCGGCCGCGCGCCACGGGGTCAATCTTCTTCTTGCCCGACTGATCGGCGTCGGCTTTCCGTTCGGGACGCTGGCGGTGAACGTGCTCGGCTCGTTCCTGATGGGCGTGATCGTCGGCTATTTCGCCTTCCAGGGCGAGGCGTCGCAGAACTGGCGCCTGTTCCTCACGACCGGGATCCTTGGCGGCTTCACCACCTTTTCGGCGTTCTCACTCGACACGGTGTTGCTGTACGAACGCGGCGAACTGGCGATGGCGACCTTTTATGTCGTGGCTTCGGTCGGCCTTGCGGTCGCCGGCCTCCTCGCCGGCCTGTCGCTGCTGCGTCATTTTTCGTGAAGGGTGCGAACTCCAGCCTCTCCCCGCCGAGCGGCGGATGAATGGCTTGATTTGACCCAAAGACGACCTGCGCCGAGAATGTGCTAGTGTCACAACCTCCAACGGAAACTTGCTTGCGGACAGCCTTGGAATGGCAGAGACACAAATTGAATGGACCGATGCGACTTGGAATCCGGTCGCCGGGTGCTCGATCATTTCCCCAGGCTGCACGCATTGTTACGCGATGGAGATGGCGAGGCGACTGGAAGCGATGGGCATCGAGAAATATGCCGGGCTTATCCGTCGCAGTGACCGGCGGATCGTTTGGAATGGCGTTGTGCGCGAAGATCGCGAGGCGCTGGAAATTCCCCGTCGCTGGAGAAAACCTCGCAAGATTTTTGTGAATTCGATGAGCGATCTTTTCCACGAGAGGGTTAGCGATGCATTCATCGCGGGTGCCTGGAAAGTGATGCGTGAAACGCCGCATCACAACTATCAAATATTGACCAAGCGCCCGGAGCGGATGGCTACTTTCGTTACCGAAAAGATCGGAGATATACTTCCTAATGTATGGCTCGGAACGAGCGTCGAGGATGCTCGGGTTGTCGAACGCATCGGCCATTTGTGCGCGGCGCCTGCCCGAGTTCGTTTTATTTCATTCGAACCCCTCATTGGTCCTGTCGGCTACGTCGATCTTACGAACATCCATTGGGCTATTGTCGGAGGTGAAAGCGGAAAGGCGGCGCGTCCCATCCGAGAGGAGTGGATTGACGAAATCTATCATCAGTGCGTCCATGCCCGCACTGCCTTTTTCTTCAAGCAATGGGGCACCTGGGGCAAGGACAATAAGCGGCGGTCAAAGAAGGCCAACGGCCGCGAGTATCGGGGGCGAACCTGGGACCAGATGCCTGCGTCATCTGCCTGACAGGTTCCCGTTCACGCAAGCGAGAACGTTTGATTGGTCGAGAAGCCGTATCAATGGTCAGAAGGCGCGACCCTCGAAGATCACTCGCGCCGTAAGCACAAGATCCTGCGCGAATACTTCTTCAACTATCTCGCCGTTCGTTGCCAGCTCCCGCAGCAGGAGCGTTGCCGCGTGGCGGTTGTCGAAGGCTTTGCCGGGGGAGGCCGCTATCGCGACGGCGCGGCGGGCTCGCCAATCATTTTCATCGAAGAGTTAAGGCACGCCGTCGAGGCCGTGAACCTTCGACGTGCCGCCCAGCAGCTAACTGCGATCGAGATCGAATGCCTCCTACTCCTCAACGACGAGAAGCGCGAGGCTGTTGAGCTTCTGAAAACCCACGTTGCCCCTTTGCAGGCCGAGATCAGTCAGAAAGTGCCGAAACTCCATCTGCGCGTCGAGTATCTGAACGAGGCTTTCGAATTAGCCTACCCAAAAATCAAATGGATGCTCCAGCAGGGACGCTATCGAAACGTCCTCTTCAATCTGGACCAATGCGGGCATAGCCACGTTGACCGAAAAACCTTACTCGACGCCATGCGGTCCTATCCCTCCGCGGAAATCTTTTACACGTTCGCGATCGAGGCACTCGTTTCGTTCCTGCGCAAGTCGGAACCGGTCCTTTTGGCGTCTCAACTGAGCAATGTCGGACTGGAGAACGCTGACCTGCAGGCACTCGAAAGTACTATGAACAACAAGGCTTGGCTGGGAGCGGCAGAGAGATTGGTATTCGAGGCCTTCAGGGTATGTGCGCCCTTCGTCAGCCCTTTCTCAATCAATAACCCGGACGGCTGGCGGTATTGGCTTATTCACTTCGCGAACTCGTATCGAGCGCGGCAGGTCTACAACAATATTCTTCACCAGAATAGCAGCTATCAGGCGCACTTCGGCCGATCCGGCCTGAACATGCTTGCCTACGATCCTACTCACGATGATGGGATGCTTTATCTATTCGATGAGCAGGGAAGGAACGCGGCTAAGAGCCAATTGGCAGAGGATATCCCCCGGCTCATATCAGAGTCGGGGGATGTCATGGGAGTCGGAGACTTCTATGAAAGCATCTACAATGTCACGCCCGCCCATGCCGATGACATCCACGCCGCGATCATCGACAGTTCAGACATTCAGGTGGTTGCGCCTGGAGGCGGGGAGCGCCGTAAGGCAAGCACCATAGGCATCCACGACGTGTTGAAGCTGCGTATCCAACGAAGCTTTTTCCCCATGTTCCTGAAAGCGAACGCATGGCCGGAGCGGGAAAGGTGACAGAGCCATCCCCCTGCCAGCAAAAGTTCTGTTTTTGCCCAAAGCGAAAATTTCAAACCGACCACCGCCCCATCCGCCAGGGCTTCGAACTCGGGTTAATTTCAGCTCGCTTTCCGCCGTCATGCCCGGCCTTGTGCCGGGCATCCACGCCGGGCAACCGCGAAACGCTTCGCGCGGAGACGACAAGTGCGGCTCATATTCCGAGATTTGCCTCGTGTCGCCCGCGTGGATGGCCGCGACAAGCGCGGCCATGACGCGGTGAGATGACGCGTCATTAACCTGGATTCGGAGCCCACCACCCCGTCCGCCCCACATATTGACAGTCGCCGGCCTTAGCGGGTAGATGAACGTCGCTTCGGCGCGGCGGTTTCGCCGCGCTTTTCGTTTGCGCGCCTTTGCGCAAGTTCGAGGCGAAGCCACTAACTGCCAAGAAGCCGGCCGGCGGAAAACGCCAGCGTCGGGACGAACACAGGACAAAAAGATGTTCGCAGTCATCAAAACCGGCGGCAAGCAATATAGCGTCGCCGCGGGGGACGTGATCACCGTCATGGCGCTCGACGGCGCGCCGGGCGACGCCGTCACCTTCGACGAAGTGCTCATGCTGGGCGGCGACAGCCCCAAGGTCGGCGCCCCGACGGTCGCCGGCGCGAAAGTCTCCGGCGAGATCGCCGAGCAGACCCGCAGCCCCAAGTCGATCGCCTTCAAGAAGCGCCGCCGGCAGAATTCCAAGCGCAAGCGCGGTCATCGCCAGGACCTGACGCTGGTGAGAATCACCGCGATCGAGGGCTGAACCGCCCTCTCGCGACACGCAGAATAAAGCGGCCCCAGTCGCCGCAATAGGAAGATCGGAGCAAGACCATGGCGCACAAAAAGGCAGGCGGCTCGTCGCGCAACGGCCGCGATTCGGACGGCCGGCGCCTCGGCGTCAAGAAATTCGGCGGGGAATCCGTCATCGGCGGCAATATTATCGTGCGCCAACGCGGCACGAAGTGGCGTCCCGGCCGCAATGTCGGCATGGGCAAGGACCACACGCTTTTCGCGCTCGTCGACGGAGTCGTCGAATTCAAGTCCAGCGGCGGACGCGCCAGCGTATCGGTCGCGCCGGCGCCCGCCGCAGCAGCCGAGTAAGGCGGTAGGGGACGACCCGCCGCCGGCCTTCCGGCGGTCAGTCGTCTC
Source organism: Methylocystis sp. SC2 (assembly GCF_000304315.1). Classification (NCBI taxonomy): domain Bacteria; kingdom Pseudomonadati; phylum Pseudomonadota; class Alphaproteobacteria; order Hyphomicrobiales; family Methylocystaceae; genus Methylocystis; species Methylocystis hydrogenophila. The sequence goes on from NC_018485.1 coordinate 1,012,331, forward strand.
GACTACCACTCTCGCGAATTCAGGCGGGAACGTTTCAGGCGAGATGTCCGGAAGCGCCGTGAAGGGCCAGTGGGGAGCGCTCTCCTTTCAGGCTCTTGGGCCAATATTTCCGATGTCGCTTGGAGCAATCAATGTTTCCCGAAATTACCCGCGACGACGTTTTTCGGCTGGAGACTGAAAGACTGTGGCTGCGCTGGCCGCGCGCGGCCGACGCCGACGAGATTCGCCAGCACGTCGGCGATCCCGACGTCGCGCTGATGACCGCCAGCATTCCGCACCCTTATGCGCCGCACGACGCCGACGCGTTCATCGCCTCGGCGCGCGCGGAGAACGGCGCCGGCGGCGGGCTTCATCTCGTCATCACCCCGAAAAACCGGCCCAACGAGCCGATCGGGCTTGTGAGCCTGCATGGCGCGGACCGCCGGGGCGCGGCGACGTTCGGATTCTGGCTCGGCAAGCCCTATTGGGGCCAAGGCTATACGACCGAGGCGGCCAGGGCGCTCATCGACCTCGCCTTCGGAATCACCTCGCTGGATCGGATCGTCTCGGCCGCGCGGCCGGACAATCGCTCGTCGTTGCATGTGCATGAGAAGCTCGGATTTCACCGCACGGGCCGCGGCATGCGGCCGGCGCCCGCGCGCGGCGGCGACATGGAAGTCGAGCTTTTCGAGTTGAAGCGCGGCGAAGCGCATACGCTGTTCGGCGCCCGCCGGCCGCGATTCTTTTCACCGTGAGCGGCAGATGAAATTCCTCGACCAGGCCCGCGTTTTTGTCCGCTCCGGCGACGGCGGCGCGGGATCCGTCTCCTTCCGGCGCGAGAAATTCATCGAATTCGGCGGGCCGGACGGCGGCGACGGCGGACGCGGCGGCGACGTCGTCGCCGAATGCGTCGCCGGGCTGAACACGCTGATCGATTATCGCTACCAGCAGCACTTCAAGGCCAAGACCGGCGGCCATGGCATGGGCAAGAACCGCGCCGGCGGGCGCGGCGCCGACGCCGTGCTGAAAGTGCCGGTGGGAACGCAAATCTTTGAGGAGGATGGAGAAACCCTCATCGCCGACATGACCGAGGTCGGGCAGCGCGTCGTCATCTGCAAAGGCGGCAATGGCGGCTTCGGCAACGCGCATTTCACCACCTCGACCAACCGGGCGCCGCGGCGCGCCAATCCGGGCCGCGAGGGCCAGGAGCGCACCATCATCCTGCGGCTGAAACTCATCGCCGACGCCGGGCTGATCGGCCTGCCCAACGCCGGCAAGTCGACGTTTCTGGCGACGGTGACCGCGGCGAAGCCCAAGATCGCCGACTATCCCTTCACGACGCTGCATCCCGGCCTCGGCGTCGTGCGCAGCGACGACAGGGAGTTCGTGCTCGCGGATATCCCCGGGCTGATCGAAGGCGCGCATGAGGGCCACGGCCTCGGCGACCGCTTTCTCGGCCATGTCGAGCGCTGCCGGGCGCTCCTGCATCTCATCGACGCGACCGGCGAACATGCCGGCAAAGATTACAAGATCGTCCGCGGCGAACTCGCCGCCTATGGCGCCGGTCTCGCCGAGAAACCGGAAATCGTCGCGCTTTCAAAGATCGACGCGGTCGACGCGGAGCATCTCAAGAAGCAGCGGGAGCGGTTGAAGCGGGCGATCGCCGCCGCCGGGCCTGAGACGCGCGAGCGCCCTCCGGCGCCCCTGCTCCTGTCATCGGCGAGCGGCGCCGGCGTCAGGGAAGCGCTCCGGGCGCTGTTCGACGCCATCGAGGCGCAAAAGGCCTGTGAGCGCGCGTCGGAGGCCGGGGGGCCCTGGAGCCCCTGAGGAGAGCAGGTTCCGAAAAAGCGGACTTTTTCGATGCGAGCCTGCTCCACCATTTTGATTTCGAGCGATTCCTGTCGATCACATGATTCCATGCGATCGGCGGCCCCAACCTTTAATCGCCGCCGGCGCGCGGCGTCGCCATTGACCTTGACATGATCAGTGAATAGCTTCGAGGGGCTATGAGCGCGCGCAGCGAAGTCAAAACATCGCAGTACGGTTCGACGGCGGTCACGCTGCTCGTCGCCTATCTGTTTGTTTTGCAAGGCCTCGCTGTCGGCGTTTCGTTCAGCGGACGCAGTTCGGGCCTCTTCGCCAACACGATCTGCTTCAGCAAGGCTTCCGGACCGCTTTCCGGAGATCCGGCGACGCCCGCGCGTCCGGCGCGGCACGGCGACGTCTGTTGCGTCGTGCATTGCGCATCGCTCGGCGGCGCGACCGCCGCCTCGCCGTTCATCGGCGAGACGCCCCCGGCAGCGTCCTATTCGACGATCGGGCTGGCCTTTGACGAGACATCTCGTCTTCCGGAGGCGTCGACCCCGCCGCTCGGCTCCCGCGCCCCTCCCGTCCTGATCTGACGCTTGCCGCAGCAATGCGGCGTCACGCCCCGACATGTCGGCATGCGGCAGGCGGGGAGAGTCAGACCAGCGTATCCGTCGTTTGTCAGCGTGCATCGCAGAGAGCACGCGCCGCTCAGACGGGCGGTTGCGACGAGCCATCGGACCGCGCAGCGATTTGGGACCATGGAACAGAAAACTCATCTGGCGCCGCGCCTCGTCAAGCGGGCGCGCAGCGCCGCCTCGGGAGAACGGCGCTGCTCTCAGAACGGAAAGCTGACCGCCGCGAGCGAGGGCGACATCCGCGTCGCGCCTGAAGCCATTGCGGCCCCGGCGCCGACGCGCGGACGGGTGGAGGTCGTCGAGACCTATTTCGACCCCGACGGGCGGCCAATGAAGCGCAAAAGCCTGGGCGCAGCCAGGGTGGCGCGCTTCTATGACGCCAAGGGCAATCAGGTCGAGGAGGCCTATTTCAACGCCGAGGGCAAGCCCACGATCCGCAAGGATCTGGGCGCGGCGCGCATCTCCTGGCGCTATGACGACAGCGGCAATCAGGTGGAAGCCGCGCTGTTCGGCGCCGACGGCGCGCCTTTGACCCGCAAGCGGCGCGGCAAGCGGGCGTTCGACAGCGTCTGAAGAGGGCTGACGGCGCGTCCTATTTGACGCGCGCGATCAAGAACCCGTCCCAACCCTTAGCGCCGACGGTTTGCACCGCCGTCGCTTCGACCCGCTCTTCCGCCGCGACGGCGTCAAACAGCGCGCGCGCGCCCAGCGCGGCGTCGTCCGCGGCGGATGCGTCGGCGACGGCGCCCTGGCGCACGACATTGTCGACGATGATCAGCGCGCCCGGACGCGACAGCTTCAGCGCATAATCGAAATAGGCGGCGTTGCTGGGCTTATCGGCGTCGATAAAGGCAAGATCGAAGGGTCTCCCCCGCTCCGATTCAAGCAGCGGCAACATGTCGAGCGCGGGGCCGACGCGCAGATCGACGCGCGCGCTCATGCCTTCCCGGGCGATGTTGGCGCGCGCGACCTCGGCGTGTCGCGCGTCGACTTCGAAGGTGACGACCTTGCCGCCCTCGCCCACCGCCCGCGCCAGCCAGATCGTCGAATAGCCTCCGAGCGTCCCGATTTCGAGAACGCGTCTTGCGCCGATCGCGCCGGCGAGCAGCTGCAGCAATTTGCCTTGCGACGGCGAAACGTCGATCGCGGGAAGGCCGGCGCGCGCATTTGCCGCAAGCGTTTCCTCCTGCGCTTCTTCTTTGGAAATCAGCGCCGCGCCGATATAGTCGTCCACGCGACGCCAGGCTTTTTCATCGAACATGTGACGTCCCTTGCATCGAGCGCCTGGCGTTAGTCAGGGCGAAATTCATTGACATCTCGCGTGATATCACGCGATGTTCCGCCGTCGTTCGCGCGCCAAAGCGCACGGACGCAAAAAGGCTTGATAGCCGCATTTCACGAGCCCCAGTTGGACTGCGGCCGATATGCTGCTCATCACAACACTTTATGGGAGCACAACAAATGATCAAGCTTGCTTTGACGACGGCCCTTGCCGCCGTCGCCTTTAGCGCATCGGCCTATGCGGGGCAGTGGAATGTGACGGAAGCCAACAAGGCTGGCATCAAGCGCGCCCAGGGCACCTGGACTGTCGCGACGGAAGGCGACAAGGTTTCCGGCAAGGGCGAAATGCAGCTCGATAACGGCTCTGTGCTGACCTACAAGCTTGAAGGCGAACTCACGGGCGGCGTTTACACGCTGAAATTGGTGGACCGCACCGATTCCAAGAAGAATTGCGTTTGGACCGGCAAGGCCGTCGAGGGCGCCCGCAACGTCTACGCGGGCGAAGCCGCATGCGACGGCGAAAAGTTCACGATCCGGGCTGGCCAGAATTAAGCGCCTGACGACAGCTTCTTCCAACGACAAACGCCGGCTCAACGCCGGCGTTTTTGTTTGGCGCGCGCGTCGTATCGCGTCGCTTACGCGTCCTCCATCGCCTCGAGTTCCGCAATCAGGCCTTCGATCATGTCGAGGCCGATGTTCCAGAACGCCGGATCCCGCGCGTCCAATCCGAAGGGCTTGAGGAGCTCGTTGTAAGGCTTGGCGCCGCCCGCTTCGAGCAGCGCGAAATAGCGCTCGGCGAATCCTTCATGCGCCTTTTGATAGACGCCATAGAGCGAATTCACCAGGCAATCGCCGAACGCATAGGCGTAGACGTAGAAGGGCGAATGGATGAAATGCGGGATATAGGCCCAGAAGGTCTCATAGCCGGGGCCCAGGCGGATTGAAGGGCCAAAGCTTTCGGCCTGCACGCTCATCCATAAGTCGCAGATCTGACCTGCTGTCAGTTCGCCTTCGCGCCGCGCGTTATGCACCTTTCGCTCGAAGGCGTAAAACGCCATCTGCCGCACCACGGTGTTGAGCATGTCCTCCACCTTGGAGGCGAGCAGCGCCCGCTTTTGCGCCTTGTCCGACGCTTGCGCGATGAGCGCGCGGAAGGTGAGCATTTCGCCGAAGACGGACGCCGTCTCCGCGAGCGTCAGCGGCGTCGGCGCCATCAGGGCGCCCTGCCGGGCCGCAAGCACCTGATGCACGCCATGGCCGAGTTCATGCGCGAGCGTCATCACGTCGCGCGTCTTTCCTTGGAAATTCAGCAGCACATAGGGATGCGCGGAGGGCACGGTCGGATGTGAAAAGGCCCCCGGCGCCTTGCCTGGCCGCACCGGCGCGTCGATCCAGTTCTTCTCAAAGAAGCGCCCGGCGATCTCCGCCATCCGCGGCGCGAATCCGTCGTAAGCCTCGAGCACGATTTCGCGCGCCTCCGGCCAGGAATAACGCTTGGCCGGCGTCGACGGCAGCGGCGCGCTGCGATCCCAATAGTCGAGCGCGTCCTTGCCGAACCACTTCGCCTTGAGTTTGTAATAGCGATGCGACAGGCGCGGATGCGCGGCCTCGACCGCTTGCGCGAGCGCCTCGACGACCTCGCGTTCGACGCGATTGGAGAGATGGCGCGAATCGGCGACGTCCTGGAAGCCGCGCCAGCGATCGGAGATTTCCTTGTCCTTCGCCAACGTATTGGTGATCAGCGAAAAGGTGCGCAGATTGTTTTTCAGCGTCGCGCCAATCGCCTGCGCCGCTTCGCGGCGCGTCTCTTCGCGCGAATCCTGCATGAGATTGAGCACGGGCTCGATCGCCAGCTCTTCGCCGCCGACCTTGAAGCGCAACCCGGCGATGGTCTCGTCGAAAAGACGATTCCAGGCGGCCGCGCCGGAGATGTATTTCTCGTGGAACAGCTCTTCGAGCTTGTCCTCGAGCTCATAGGGCTTTTCCTTGCGGATGTCTTCGAGCCACGGCTTCCAGCGCGAAAGCGGCTCCTGGCTTGCCGCCGCCATCAGCGTCGCGTCGTCGATTCGATTGAGTTCAAGCTGAAAGAACAGCAGCTGCGCCGAGGCGTTGGTGACTTTCTCCTGCACGTCGCCGTAGAATTTCGCGCGCGCAGGATCCGTCGTGTCGCCGCTATAGAGCAGGCCGGCGAAGGACATCAGACGCCCCAGCAAATCCTGCAGCGCTTCATATCGCGCGACCGCCTCGCCAAGCTTGACGCTGGCGTCCGGGGCTCTCGCCAGCGACTCGAGCTGGCCGCGATACTGCTTGCCGAATTGCGCCACCTCCTGCGCGGCCTTGGCGAGATCGGACGCGACCTGGGGAGAATCGATTCCCGGATAAAGATCGGCGAGATTCCATTCCGGCAGCCGTTCCGCAGTTTTCGCGACGGGAGCTTCGGCGATCGAATGGGTGCAGGAACGGGCGCTGAACATGGCGGGGAACCAAAATGGGGCGGCTCCGACAAGCGAAGACGCGAGGATCGGGATAAGCTTAAATATGGCAACAGACCGGACGGGATCAACCTGCGGTCGGGGTCGGCGCCCGCGCCAGTTGCCTCTATAACACTATGGGGGCGAAAGAATCAGCTTAGGTGCGCGGATGGCGGGAGAGCCCGATTTTCTCAGTTCGGTCACGTCGCGTTACGCCATGGCGCGAGACATTTTCGCGCGTATCTCAACGTTCCTCAACAAGGCGACCTTCAAGATCAAGCGCGGACCGCCGCTCGAAGCGATTGGCGAAATCGCGAAGCGGTTCAAGACCGACGACTATGATCGGCTGACTCTGAAGGACCTCGCCGAGACCAAGGCGGGCGCGACTTTCATCGACGAGAAGATTCAAGACATCAACCGCGCGAGCTTTCATCGCTCCGCCTTCGTGCTGAACGCATTCACCCATCTGTTTTTCGTCGACCTCGCCGCGCAACTGTCGTTCTCGTTCCTCCAGCTCAAATTCGCCTTCGTGATCGCCAACATCATTCTCGCGCTGCTTGCGCATTCCTCGGTGCGTCAAAGCTATCGCGCGCTGCTCGCGGGGCCGAATGCGCTTCCGTCCAAACGGCGCTTCTGGGGCATGTTTCCCAATCCGGCCTATAACCGCACGGTGAAGAAGAATTCACGCAGCTATGCGCAAAGCGCCTGGGAGGAAAAATCGCTGTTCCGTCCAGCCTATTTCGTCAATGCGGCGCTCATCTTTCTTGGCGCGCAATTCATTCTTCCGCCGGACCGCCTCATCTTTCCCTTCAGCTTCATCGTCGGGAAAATTTCCGGACTGTTCACGACGCTGGTGATGGCCTTCGACGTCTGGCGCGGCGTTCGCGCCGGCGATGCGGCGCGGATCGCGCGCGAAAGGGAAGTCTCCGTCTACCGCGATCTCGACGTCTGAAGCCAAGCTTCTTTGGTCAGCGCCGGCTTGTTCGCACATGCGAGCCTTCCGGCTCGCCAACGCTCCACCGATTCATTCATGTCATGGCGCCGGCCTAGCGCCCGCGCAGCCGCGCCAGAACGTCCTTTGTGGCGAAGCCGTCAGCGGGCTGTATGCCTTCGCTCAATTGAAAGGCGTGGATGGCGTTGCGGCTCGCGCGGCCGAGCTTGCCGTCGAACGCGCCGCGATAAAAGCCGCGCTCCGTCAACAGCTGCTGCATCGCCTTGACGTCGGCGGTGGGCAGCGGCGCGACCTTCGGCCAGGGCGCGATCGGGATCTCGCGCCCGGCGATGCGATCGGCGAGCAGCGCGACCGACATCGCATAGGCGTCGGAGGTGTTGTACTGGCGGATGACTTCGAAATTGTCGGTGATCAGAAAGGCCGGGCCGCTCGCGCCGGCCGGCAGATAAAGGCTGGCGGCGCCGCCGCCGGGGAGCGCGCCGCCGTCGGCGCGGGTCACGCCGAGCTGCCGCCAGCGGGCGAAGTCGAGATCGAAGGCGCTATAATCGAACCCTGCGGGCAGTCGCACTTCGACGACGGCGGGCAATCCGGCGACCCATCCGGATTTCGCCAGGAAATTGGCGATGGAGGCCACGGCGTCGCCGCGCGAGCGCCAGATGTCCGGGGCGCCGCCGCCCTCGTCGCTTTCAGCATATTTGAGATAGGCGGACGGCATGAACTGCGGTTGGCCCATGGCGCCGGCCCAGGAGCCGCGCAATTGCGCGCGCGTCGCATAGCCCTTCTCCAGCATCACCAGCGCGGCGACAAATTCCTCAATGAAGGTTTCGGCGCGATGGCCCTTCCACGCCAGCGACGCCAGGACGCGCAGCGCGTCAGAGCCGCCGGCCGCCGTTCCGAAATTGCTTTCGACGCCCAGTATGGCGACGACGATCTCGCTGGGGACGCCGTGGCGGGACTGGGCCCGACCGAGCGGCCCCGCGAGTTCGGCGGCGACCGCCCGGCCGCGCGCGACGCGACCATTCGTCACGGCCCCGGCGAGATAGGCGGGAATCGAGATGGTGAACTCGGACTGCGCATGCGGCTTCGCCGAGACCGACGGGTCCGGCGCGAGGCCGGCGATCGCCGCGTCGAAGGTTTCGCGCGAGACGCCGGCGGCCTGCGCCGACGGCCACAGGCCCTGCAAAAACGCCTCGAATGTGTCGGCTTTGGCGCGGCCTCCGGCGATCCAAAGAGCCGCGACTACACGAACCGACGCGCTGAGGATGAAACGTCGATCAGTTTCTGCACAGAGTATTGGCTCAAGGCGCCCCATCATTAGCCAGTCCTTTGCTGCTTCTTTGGAAATATTACACCTTCCGCCATTTCGTTTGACAGGGGGCGGGCGCTGCCCTCTACTGAAAAAAGCTTAATGTATGAATAGGGAGCGAGTGATGCTCGCCTGTCGCCAAGAATGACTCATCAACCTTCGACTACGAGTTTCGACCGTTCGATCAAACTGCGCGATCAATCCCCGGAGAGCGCGACGAAGGTCTCGGAAATCAAAGCGCGGCTGCGCGGCGCAGGTCTGCGTCCAACCGTTCAGCGGCTCGCTCTGAGCCGGCTGCTGTTCGGCAATGGCGATCGACATGTGAGCGCCGAGGCTTTGCACGCTGAAGCGCGCGAAGCCGGTCTGACGATGTCGCTCTCCACGGTCTATAACACGCTCAATCAGTTCGCCGGAGCTGGACTGTTGCGCGAGATCGCCGTTCAGGGACCCCGCACCTATTTCCACACCCGCACGTCGCCGCATCATCACTTCATGGATGAGGCGACGGGCCGCATGTTCGACGCCGCCGATGGCTCCGTCGAATTTACGCGACTGCCGGCGCCGCCCGAAGGCATGGAAATCGTCGGCTGCGACGTGATCATCCGCATTCGCCCGAAGAGGGGGTGAACGACCGGCCGCCGCAGGATGCGCGACGGCGCTTTTGCGCGTCGGGTGGCTGGCCTGTGCAATCGGACGATCGCGCCCCTGCGCGCAGCTCACTTCCGCTGCGCGTCGCGCCACCGCCGCACGACGGCGAGCGCATTCTCAATATGTTTCGTTGCGCCGGAATCCTCGACCGCCGAGAGAATCTTCCCGTCGGGCGCGATGACATAGGAGATGCGGTTGGCGAACATCGCTCCCGCGACCGGAACCTTGAAGGCGGCGTCATAGGCGTTGATCACCTTGAAGTCGGGATCGGCGCCGACGGGAAATTTGTCCCGGCACTCTGTCGCCGAGAATTCGCGCTGCGTCGCGATCTTGTCGCTCGACACGCCGATGACGCTCGCGCCCATGGCGGCGAACTGCTGCATGGCTTCGGCAAATTCATGCGCCTCGAGCGTGCAGACGCTCGTGAACGACTTCGGATAGAAATACAGCACGACCGGACCCTTCTCGAGCGCCTGCCGCAGCGAGAAGGAGAACTCCTTGCCGCCCTGCGCGGCCACCAGACTGAAGTCGGGCGCGGCGTCTCCGGGCTTGAGAGCGGCGAGCGCGGCGCTGGAGATGAGAGTTAATACGGCGGCGGCGATGGCTCGCATCTGGGTCTCCTGAGCAGTCGGCGTTCCTTCACAAGGACATGGTAGCGCTCGCCGCCCGGCCAAGCCCGGGAAGACGGGGCCGTGATGTTGCGGCGCAGCATTTCCCGAAATAAGCTAAGGAATCCAGTCGAGCGCTCCGGCTTAAAGGACGTTGATGACAAAGCACCCCAATGCCGCGCAGACGAACCCTGCGCGCGCAGAACAGATATCTTCCAGCCTTCGCCACGCCTCCCCCGCCCGTGACTTTCCGCGCCTCGCGTCGAAAGCCTTCGTCGACGCGTGGCCCGCCGCCTTTCTGGCCGCGGAGCGCGCCACCGACAGCGAATCCTACGGCTACGCCGCGCTGAGCGACGTCATCGACCGTTCGCTTCATGCGAGCGTCGCGCATCTGACCGGCGGAATTTCGCCCGCCGCCATGGCGGGCGCCTATTGGGATTGGGCGGCGCATCTCGCGACCGCGCCAGGAAAGCAGATGCAGCTTGCCGAAAAGGCGATGCGGAAAAGCTGGCGTTTCGCCAGTTACGCGTCACGCTGCGCCCTGCAGCCCAACGCCGCGCCCTGCATCGAGCCGCTGCCGCAGGATAAAAGATTTTCCGGCGAAGCGTGGCGGCGCTGGCCCTATGCGCTGCTCTACCAGGGTTTTCTGCTCAATCAGCAGTGGTGGCACAACGCCACGACGGGGATCGGCGGCGTCACCAAGCAGCATGAAAACGTCGTCGAATTCGCTTCACGGCAATTGCTCGACATGTTTTCGCCGTCGAATTTTCTGCTGACGAATCCGGAGGCGCTGCAACGAACCTTCGAGACCGGCGGCGTAAATCTGCTGTATGGCCTGCAGAATTTTCTCGAAGACATGGAGCGGCGCGCCGGCGGCAAGCGCCCTGTCGGCGCCGAAGCCTTCGTTCCGGGCAAGAATGTCGCGATCACGCCGGGCAAGGTGATCTATCGCAACCGGCTGATCGAGCTCATCCAATATGCGCCGTCGACAGAAACGGTGCGGCCCGAGCCCGTGCTCATCGCGCCCGCCTGGATCATGAAATACTACATCCTCGATCTATCGCCGCATAATTCGCTGGTGCGGTTTCTAACCGGGCAAGGCTTCACGGTGTTCATGATCTCCTGGCGCAATCCAGGCGCCGAAGATCGTGATCTCGACATGGAAGCCTATCGACGGCTCGGCGTCATGGCGGCGCTCGACGTCATCTCGCGACTCATGCCGGACCGAAAAATCCACGCGGCCGGCTATTGCCTCGGCGGAACGCTGCTCGCCATCGCCGCCGCCGCCATGGCGCGCGACGATGACGAGCGCCTCAAGAGCGTGACCTTGCTCGCGGCGCAGACCGATTTCACCGAAGCCGGAGAACTGACGCTCTTCGTCAATGAAAGCCAGCTCAACTTTCTCGAAGATCTGATGTGGGAGCACGGCTTTCTCGATTCCAAGGAGATGGCCGGCGCGTTCCAGCTCCTGCGCTCCAATGATCTTGTCTGGTCCTATGCGCTGAAATCCTATCTCATGGGCGAGCGCGAGCCGATGACCGACATGATGGCCTGGAACGCCGACGCGACGCGCATGCCTTACAAGATGCATTCGGAATATCTGCGCCGGCTGTTCCTCAACAATGATCTCGCCGAGGGCCGACTGCGCGCGAGCGGCGGCGCCGTCGCGCTCAGCGACATCCGCGCGCCGATTTTCGCGGTGGGCACGGAGCGCGATCACGTCGCGCCCTGGCGTTCGGTCTATAAGATTCACCTTCTCGTCGACACGCAAATCACCTTCCTGCTGACGAGCGGCGGGCATAACGCCGGCATCGTCTCGGCGCCCGAGAAGAGGCGCGGCGAGTACCGCTTTACGAACCGCGTGGACGGCGAGCATTACGCCGACCCCGAGGAGTGGGTGAAAATCGCGACGGTCAGGGAAGGATCCTGGTGGCCGGAGTGGAGCGCCTGGCTCGCCGCCCGTTCCGGTCCGCCGGTCGCGCCGCCGCCGATGGGCGAAGCGCTCTGCGACGCGCCGGGAACATATGTGCTGCAGAGCTGACGCGCGAGACGCGCCGCTCATCCGGTTTTTGTTCGTCTGACGTTGTCATCCCCGACGCGCGAAGCGCGATCGGGGATCCAAAGCAACATCACAGACATTTTTTATGAGTCCGGATTCCCGATGGCGCGCACAGCGCGCGTCGGGAATGACGCCCCGCGTTCGGCTCAAACGTGTATCGCGCGGCCGTAGGCGGCGAGCACGCTTTCATGCATCGTTTCCGACAGCGTCGGATGCGGAAAGATGGTGCGGATCAGATCTTCTTCGGTCGTCTCCAGATTCATCGCGATGACGAAGCCCTGAATCAGCTCCGTCGCTTCCACCCCATAAATATGCGCGCCAAGCAGCCGCCCGCTCTTGGCGTCGAAGATCGTCTTCACGACGCCTTCGAGCTCGCCGAGCGCGATCGCCTTGCCATTGGCGAGATAGGGGAAGCGGCCGATCTTCACGTCAACCCCCTGCTCCTTCGCCTTCGCCTCGGTCAGGCCGACGGACGCGACCTGCGGATGACAATAGGTGCAGCCCGGAATGCGCGACCTGTCGAGCGCGTGCGCGTCCAATCCGGCGATCGCCTCGACGCAAGTGACGCCCTCATGCTCCGCCTTATGCGCGAGCATCGGACCGCCGGCGACGTCGCCGATCGCGTAAACGCCTTCGACATTGGTGCCGCCCCTTCCGTCTGTCTTGATGACGCCCCGCTCAAGGGCGACGCCGAGCGCCTCCAGCCCGAGGTTTTCCACATTGGCGATGACGCCGATCGCCGACAGCGCGCGCTCGACTTCCAGCGTCTGCGTCTCGCCGTCCGCGCCTTTCAGACTAACGACGAGGCTGTCGGCCTTCTTCTCGACGCCCGTCACCGTCGTCGCGACGCGGATGTCGATCCCCTGCTTTTTGAACGATCGATGCGCCAGAGCGGCGATCTCTTCGTCTTCGCTGGGAAGAATATGCGGCAGCGCTTCGACGAGAACGACCTCGACGCCGAACGTCCGATAGAAGGACGCGAATTCGACGCCGATCGCGCCCGCGCCCACGATGAGCAATGTTTTTGGAAAGCGCTCCGGCTTCATCGCCTCGAAATAGGTCCAGATGAGTTTCCCGTCGGGCTCGAGGCCCGGCAGAACGCGCGGGCGGGCGCCCGTCGCGATAATGACGTGCTTCGCCTGATAGAGGCCGTGGTCGAGCCGCGTTTGCGGCGCGGGCAATTGCGGCGGCATGGGCGGTTTGGTCGGCGCGGCGACGCGCACTTCGCCCTTACCGGCAAGCGTCGCCTCGCCCCATATGACGTCGATCTTGTTCTTCTTGAGCAGAAACGCCACGCCGCCGTTGAGCCGCGTCGCCGCCTCGCGCGAATGCGCGACGATGCGCGCGACGTCGGCGCTCAAAGCGCCTGGCGAAACGCCGAACCGCTCGCCCTCGCCGGCGAGGCGATAGACCTCGGCGGAGCGCAGCAGCGCCTTCGTCGGGATGCAGCCCCAGTTCAGGCAGATGCCGCCGAGATGTTCGCGCTCGACGACCGCGGTCTTCAAGCCCAGTTGCGCGGCGCGAATCGCGGCGACATAGCCGCCGGGTCCGCCGCCGATGACGATGAGATCATATGTGTCGGCCATGCTTCGTCCTAGCTTCCAAGTGACCCGTCTTGAGCGTTGTCGGCATATCTAAAAATTCACGAAAATTTGCGGCCTGGAGAAAAGCATATATTGTTTAGGCGTTTGCAGTCACCTGACCACGAGGGGGCTTTGATTGAGCGCCCGTCTTGCATCGACGATCGGCTCGCTGCGTTCGCTTTTTTTCAAGATCCTCGCTGGTCTGCGTCGCGCCGGTCGTTTCATCTGGCGCGGCGCGGTCACTGTCGTCCATCTTTTGCTTTTGGTCTTTCTGACGGTTCTCGTAACCGCTTGGGCCATTTCCACGCCGAAGGACCACCCCTATCGCGTTCTTGATCCCGACTCGCGCGACTGCAACATGCGGATCGGCGAAAACGGGAACTACGCGTCGCCGGCATGGAATATTCTCGCAGCCTATGGCAACGCCGAAAACGAAGCGGCGCTCAAGGACGAGGCAGGTCATTGGGACACGAGATTTCAATGCGCGATCCAGCGGCACGAAGTTCCTGTTCCCAACGCTGACGCCAGCAATCGATTGAATCCGCTTGGCTACACGCTGGCCTTTCTGGAATTCAAGGAGGATGGCGAGCCCTTCGAGCTGATCAAGGACCCTCATCAGCTGTTCACCATGAACGAATTGACCGATCGCGTGAGCTATATCGAACGCAGCGCATGGAAGCCGATCACACAGCTTGAGGCGCTCAACGCGCATCTTAGATCAGTTGAAAAGCGCACCCACGCCGATGAATTCGGAAACGCCGTCAAGCACAGCAATTATGTAATCGTCTTCGTTCATGGCTGGCGGCATGACGCATCGATCGGAGACGGCAATGTCACCGATCTTCGCGCTTACGCGGCGCATGTCGCGCGATACCTTCGCGACCGGTGCGTCGCTGGCGAAAGCGAGCATTGCGGGCGCGAGGTGACGGCGGTGTACGTCGGCTGGCGAGGCGCCCGCCTAAACGAAACGCAACTGCATCTTCCCTTTATCGCTTTGGGCAATACCGTGGGCGCGCTCTTGGACGGCGACGCGTCACATTGCTCGAACGGCGTTTTACCCAGCGATAAGCCCTTGTGCTGGAAGAACTGGATCAATTCCTGGGGCGATTCGCTCGCTTCCGGCGTCGCGACGCTGACTTTGTTCGACCGCAAACCCGTCAGCGAATATATCGCGCCGCACGCCCTCATGGCGCTGCGAAAAATCGAGCAGGTTCTCAACAAACAGCCCGGGACGAAGGCAAAGCAACGAGACAATCCCAACAAGATGATCGTGATCGGCCACAGCCTCGGCGGCAACATGTTGGCCACGGCGTTGAAGGACCATTTGATCAAGGCCGTGCGCAATCATCCGGGCGACAACGCCTATTTTTATCCCCCGCTCGGCGATCTCGTGGTTCTCATTAACCCTGCCGCCGAAGCCTCCAAATGGACTGATGTTCAGCGCGCCGTCTGGGAGAGAGTCGCCTTCTTCGAGGGCGAAGGCGACCTCATGCCAGGTCATCGCTTTTTTCCCGCTCATCAAAGTCCTGTCGTGATCTCAGTCACCTCGGCCTATTCCTGGCCTCCCGGCGGGATCCGGCCGGCGGACTGCGCCATAGCCATGCACGACAAACTGAGTTTGCTCGGTCGGGATATGAATTCGCCGAGCGAAATGTGCGAGAGATACAAGCAGTTCCTCCAGGCAAAAAAGCCCGGGGAATTCATCTTCCATGACGAGACGCCGAACCCCGACGAGCGCGCCTGCGGGGCGCTAAGAACGCCGTTTGCGCTCGATCAAGCGGTGGAGGAGATCGATCGAAAAAAGAAAATCGGCATCAAGTCTGACTTCGCGACCTATCTCGCCTTCCCGCTTTTTCGCGGCGACCTCCGTCCGCTTGGCGCGATGATCGCCGGCGCCGCGCGCGATTGGCGCGCCGCCTGCCAAAGCTTCGAGCGGCCTGCAAACCGGCGCGAACAGCGGGCGCGGAGCTTTTTGCAGAGGGTCGGAGAATTCGTGAGCGATCTTCCCTTCCAGAATACCGATATCGAATCTTCCCGCACGATCGGCCATCTCGATCCGCCGCGGTCGTCGGTAAGTCTCGTCGACACTTATCGCATGCCGGCGCGCCAGGTCGGGACGACGCATGAAATCCGCAGCATCGGTTGGGCGACGCCCAACCAGGCGCCCTACGAGCAGATCCCCGCCGACCCGTCATTGGACTGTCCGATCAGCCACGACTGGCTGACGCGCGCCCGAAAGGCGCAAACGAACGGCACTCAGTGGGAGAGCGCGCGATTGGCGCCGCCGCTCGATGTCGATCCTGCTAATCCTCGCGGCGGCGACGGTCATCCAGCGGTCGAGATGACTCATGGCTTCCGGCTCGCGGGAATGCTCCCGATCACGCGCGCTAACGACCCCTTCTGGAACATGCGCGCCTATGACGATGTGCTCATGAGCCATGGCGGCTTCATGTTCAGTTCGTTCATTTGCGCGATCAATCAGTTCGTGATGGATCGGCCGACACGCTGGCCCGCGCCGTCAACGCCCGCCGAATGGCAGAGCGCGCCTATGCCTCGGGAGCCAAATCGGCCGGCGGCGGACGCTTTCAAAACTCGTGGGCGGGCGAGATGAAAAGCCCCGGCGATCCGGCGGCCAAAGAATAGAAAACAAAAAAAGCCTCCCGCGGGCCGCGGGAGGCTCGAATGTGTTCGCGATATCGAGCAGGTTCCGAATCGATGAGAACCTGCTCCAACGTTTTGATTTGAGCGATTCCTTATCGATCACATGATTCCATGTGATCGGGAAACCCTCTAGCTCTCAGGCGGCCTGCGGCAACGCCGATTTGGCCTGCGCCACGATCGCCGCGAAGGCTTCCGGCTGGTGGATGGCGAGATCCGACAAAACCTTGCGGTCGACTTCGATCCCGCCCTTGGCGAGCCCGTCGATGAATCGCGAATAGGTCAGCCCGTGCTCGCGCACGGCGGCGTTGAGCCGTTGGATCCACAGCGCGCGGAACACGCGCTTCTTCGCCTTGCGGTCGCGCGTCGCATATTGCATCGAGCGGTCGACGGCGGCCTTGGCGGCGCGGATCGTGTTCTTGCGGCGGCCGTAGAAGCCTTTGGCGGCCTTGAGGGTCTTCTTGTGTTTGGCGTGGGCGGTGACGCCGCGTTTGACGCGAGCCATGACGAACTCCTTTGCGAAAAAGTGCGGTTCTGCAGATCAGCCGTTCGGCAGGAAGTATTTCTTGACGTTGTCGCCGTCAGTCTTGAACAGCACATTCGTGCCGCGCAGGTTTCTGATCTGCTTGTTGGTCCGCTTGATCATGCCGTGGCGCTTGCCCTGCTGGGCGTAGACCACTTTCCCGGTGCCGGTGATCTTGAAGCGCTTTTTCGCGCCGGATTTCGTCTTCAGTTTGGGCATTTTGCTCTCCCGGGCTCTGGGCCCTGTTGTTTGCGCCGCAGGAAATTGGTCCGAACGACGCGTGTTCGCGCGAGCGAAAGAACCGCCACGGCAGCCCATCACTGGCCGGGCGGTTCTGTAGAGCGCGGTTTATTGCCCAACGCCGGGGGAAACGCAAGTCCGCGCACGCCCTGGGGAGCGCCCGGAGTAGACGGCCCCGCCTCTTGGCGACATAGTCCGACGGCCAAGAAGGCGTGAGTCGACAACAAGGCGAGGAAGACCAAGCAGCGCGACGTTAAACCAAGAAATAACGCCGTTTTTCATAAGATTGAAGAACAATCGGAAAGCGCTAGATGTCACTCGCTGGAAACGATCCGGGGCGCATTATGAATATGCATGCATCTATAGGGGCCGCGATTGCCGCGGACTGTCCGGTCAACTCCCACAATGAGTGGGATCCACTGGAAGAGATCATCGTCGGCCGCCTCGAAGGCTCGACGATTCCTTCCGACCATCCGGTCGTCACCTGCAACATTCCCGGCATGGCCGCGCGCGCCCAATCGCTCGCCGCGGGCTTCCGCTTTCCGAAATTCATGATCGAGCCCGCCCAGGAAGAGCTCGACAATTTCATCAAGGTGCTCGAATCGCTCGGCGTCACGGTGACGCGGCCGGAGCCCTTCAACCACAAGGCGAAGTTTTCGACGCCCTATTGGTCGTCGCGCGGCTTCTGCAATTCCTGCCCGCGCGATTCCATGCTCGTCTTCGGCGACGAGATTCTCGAAACGCCGATGGCCTGGCCCTGCCGCTATTTCGAGACGCACAGCTATCGGCCAATCCTGAAGGACTATTTTAAGCGCGGCGCGCGCTGGACGTCGGCGCCCAAGCCGCAGCTCACCGACGAGTTGTTCGATCCCAACTTCAAATTGCCCGAGAAAGGCGAGCCGCTCCGCTATATTCTCACCGAGTTCGAGCCGGTGTTCGACGCCGCCGATTTCTTCCGCTGCGGCCGCGATATTTTCGTCACGCGCTCCAATGTGACGAACGCCATGGGCATCGACTGGCTGCGCCGCCATCTTGGCGAGGGCTATCGCATCCACGAGATCAAGAGCCGCTGCCCCAACCCGATGCATATCGACACGACGATCCTGCCGCTGGGGCCGGGCCGGCTGCTGATCAATCCGGAATATATCAATCCGGATGAGCTGCCCGACATTTTGAAGAAGTGGGACGTTCTCGTCGCGCCGGAGCCCGATCCGATCAACGACCGCATTCTCGCGATCACCTCGATGTGCGGCAAATGGCTCAGCATGAACATTCTGATGATCGACGAGAAGCGCGTCATCGTCGACCCGCATCACACCAACATGATGCGGCAGATGGAGAAATGGGGCTACGAGCCGATCCCCTGCTCTTTCCTGCACTATGCGGCGTTCGGCGGCGCCTTCCATTGCGCGACGCTCGACGTGCGCCGGCGCGGAACGCTCGAAAGCTATTTTTGATTCAAGCTTCTTTCGCCCGACGCTTCTGACAAGGAGCGCCGGGCAATCTCTATTTCAGGTCGACGCCGCCAAGCCGCAGGCCGACGATGCCCAAGAGAATGAGGCCGATCGATCCCAGCCGCAGCACGGTGGTCGGTTCGTTGAACAGGAAAACGCCCACCAGGGTCGCCGCCGCGATGCTTGCGCCGGTCCACACCGCATAGGCCGTGCCGGCGGGAATCGTTTTCACCGCCAGGCCCAGGCATCCGACGCTCGCCGCCATGAAGAAAACCATAATGAGCGACGGCCAGAGCCGCGTGAATCCTTGCGCATATTTCATCCCGATGAGCCAGCCGACTTCGCAGATGCTGCCGATAAAAAGGATGATCCAGTCCATTTAACCGTCCTTGCCTGCCGACGTCGCCGCCCCGTCCGGCGACTTGTGGATTTTGCGGTCCGATCCGTCAAGAACCGCCAATTTGCAATTCGCCCGACGCCGCCCACATAGGCGGCAGAGGAGCCTACGTCATGAGAAGGATTATCGACGTTTACCCCGCCCCGGACTCCATGCACTGGGTCGGCGACGGCTTTCCAGTACGCTCGCTGTTCTCGCATCACGAACATGGCGCGCCGGTGAGCCCCTTTTTGCTGTTCGACTACGCGGGGCCATTCGATTTTCCACCGACCGCCAAGCGGCGCGGCGTCGGCGCCCATCCGCATCGCGGCTTCGAGACGGTGACGATCGTCCTGGACGGCGAACTCGCGCATCGCGACTCGACCGGCGCCGGCGGACTGATCGGTCCCGGCGACGTGCAATGGATGCGCGCGGCCTCGGGCGTCGTCCATGAGGAGTATCATTCCGAAAGCTTCGGCAAGTCGGGCGGACGCTTCGAGGTCGTGCAGCTTTGGGTCAATCTGCCGGCGCGCGAGAAGATGAGCCCGCCGCGCTACCAGACCCTCCTCGACAAGGACATTCCGCGCGTCGATCTGCCGGATGACGCCGGAATCGTCCGCGTCATCGCCGGCGAATTCGATGGCCATCGCGGACCGGCGCAAACGGCGACCCCGATCGATCTTTGGGACGTGCGGATCGACGCTGGAAAGCGCGCCCGATTCACGCTTCCCGAAGGCCATACGGCGCTTGCGGCGGTTCTTGAAGGAACGGTCGAAGCCAATGGCGAGAGGATCGCGCGCGCGACGGATGTGGTCGTGTTCGAGGAGGAAGGCGGCGACATCGCCTTCGAAGCCAACACTGACGTGAAGCTGATTCTCATGAGCGGCGAACCGATCGACGAGCCCGTGGCGCAACAAGGCCCGTTCGTGATGAATTCACAGGAAGAATTGCGTCAGGCCTTCGCCGACTATCAATCGGGGCGGTTCGGCGTCATCGCGCCGCAGGGCGGATAAGAGCAGGTTCCGAAAATGTTGACAGACTTTTTCGATGAGAACCTGCTCCAAGGTATTGCTTTTGAGCGATTCCTTATCAATCACATGATTCCATGTGATCGGGAAGCGCTCTAAGAGGAAGCGCCGCTGCGGCGCGGCGCCAGTCTCAGCTCTTCGATCGTCGCCGCGAGCGACGCGAACTCCACCGGCTTAGTGAGAAAAGCGTCGACTCCGGCGGCGCGGGCGGCGCGTTCGTCTTCCTCGCGCGCGCTGGCCGTGAGCACCAATATGGGCGTGCGCGGCGCGCCTGCCCGCGCCTCCGCCTCGCGAATGCGGAGGCTCGCCTCGCGTCCGTCGAAATCCGGCATGAAAAGATCCATGACGATCACGTCATAGGGCGCGCCCACGCCCTCGATCGCTTCGCGGGCGCGCGCGAGCGCAAGCGCGCCGCTTTCCGCCCGAGTCACCGTCGCGCCAAGCTTCGCGAGGTGACGCGTGAGGATGAGCGCGTTGATCTCATTGTCTTCGGCGATCAGCGCGTTCACCCCGGCGAGCGCCTGCGGCGGCGCGTCGTCGTCAGGCGCCGGCGCCTTGGCGCGCTCTGGCGACAGACGGGCGATCAGCGAGGCGACCCGCACCGGCTTAACGAGCCATCCGTCGAAGTCGCACAAGGCGTCTTCGCCGAAGGCGCGCCGTTCGATGGGCGAGAAGAGCAGAAACAGTCGTCCCGCCTGCGCGTCGCGAGCGACTTTCGCCAATTGCGCGGTCATGTGCGGGCCCAGCGCGCAGTCGACGATGACGGCGTCGAAGGGTTTCTCGCGCCGCATTTGCAGCGCGGACGGCGCATCCCCGGCCGCGACGATCTCCGCTTTGGCTCCGGCGAACCGCAAGGTCTCGGCGAGATAGGGCGCTTCAAAGACGCTCTGCGCGACGATCAGCGTTTCAAGCCCGGAAAGCGGCGCCGGCGCCCTGTCTTCGCTGAACGGCGGCGCCGGAAGCGTGAAGGCGAAAACCGCGCCCGTATCCGATGAATTGACGAGCGCCAGGGCGCCGCCCATCCTGGCGACGAGACGGCGAGAGATGGCGAGGCCGAGCCCTGTGCCCGCCTGCGGGTGGTTCTCGGAAGGATCGGCCTGCTCGAATTCCTCGAAGATCGCCTCGCGCGCCACCTCTGGAACGCCCGGCCCGGAGTCGCGCACCTCGAAGCGCAGCCGCGCGCCGTCTCGCGCGACGCGCACGCCCACGCCGCCGCGCTCGGTGAATTTCACCGCATTGCCGATGAGATTGACAAGCACCTGCCGAAGTCGCGCCGGATCGCTCACGATTTCGCGCGGCGTGTCCGGCGAGATGACGCTGGCAAGCTCCAGCCCTTTCGCCATCGCGCGCGGCGCCAGCAATTCGACCACGCTTTCGACGAACGGCGCGAGCGCGAAGGCTTCGTGACGCAGCTCGAATTTGCCGGCTTCGATCTTGGAGAAATCCAGAATGTCGTCGATCAGCTGCGAGAGCGAACGGCTGGAATCGCCGATCGCTTCGACATAGCTCGCCTGTTCGGCGGTGAGCCTGGTCATCGCGAGAAGCTGCGCCAGGCCCATGACGCCGTTGAGCGGCGTGCGGAATTCGTGGCTGACCGCCGCGAGAAAGCGCGACTTGGCGAGACTGGCGGCTTCCGCTCTGTCGCGCGCCGCGGCGGCGGCGCGCAGCTCCCAGATTTCGTCGCGCAGCGATTCGAATTCGGCCTCGACCTGCGCGCGGCCGCGTCTGCGCAGCGCAATGAAAATGGACGCCGCCAGCAGCAGAATGGCGAGCTGCGCCGCAAGCAAAATCACAATATGGTTTAAAGACATGCGCCCATATCAGGCCGCAAGGCGCCCCGACGCAAGCCCCGCGCGATAGGAAAGCGCTTCGGCAAGATGCGGTCGGCCGACGGACTCAGCGCCGTCGAGATCGGCGATGGTGCGCGCGAGCTTCAAGACCCTGTGAAACCCTCTGGCGGTGAGGCCGAAGCGCTCGGAGGCGTCCCGAATCAGCGCCGTGCCGCCGGCGTCGAGACGCGCCACGCGCTCGATCACCGCCGCGGGCGCGGCGGCGTTGGCGGCGACCCTTGGCAGCGAGAGCGCATCGTAGCGTGCGCGCTGAATCTCTCTGGCCCGCGCGACGCGCGCCGCGACCTGCCGCGACCCCTCGCTTGGCGGCGGCAACACGAGATCGGCGGCGGTCACCGCCGGCACCTCGATCTGCACATCGAAACGGTCGAGCAGCGGCCCCGAAAGCCGCGCCTGATATTGCGCGACGCAGCGTTCATTGGGTTGGCGCTTGCAGGCGTAGCCCGGATCCATCGCATGACCGCAACGGCAGGGATTCATCGCCGCGACTAGCTGAAAGCGCGCCGGGTAGACGGCGCGATGATTGGCGCGCGACACCGCCACCTCGCCCGTCTCGAGCGGCTGGCGGAGACTGTCGAGGACCTGAGGCTGAAACTCGGGCAGTTCGTCGAGAAAGAGCACCCCGTGATGCGCGAGCGAAATCTCGCCCGGCCGCGCATGGGTCCCGCCGCCGACCAGCGCCGGCATCGAGGCGGAATGGTGAGGCGCGCGAAAGGGCCGCCGGTCGGTCAGTTCGCCTCCGGCGATCTGCCCCGCCACCGAATGCACCATCGAGACTTCCAGCAATTCCCGCGGCGTCAGCGGCGGCAGGATCGACGGCAGCCGCGCGGCGAGCATCGATTTTCCCGCCCCCGGAGGGCCGCTCATCAGAAGATTGTGGCCGCCGGCGGCGGCGATTTCGAGCGCGCGCTTGGCGCTCTCCTGTCCCTTGATGTCGGAAAGGTCGGGCTGATCGTCGGCGAGCCGGCGGACCGCCGGCTGAGGCCGGGCCAGAACCTGCGCGCCCTTGACGTGATTGACCAGCTGGATGAGCGAGCGCGGCGCGATCACCTCCATATCGCTCGACGCCCACGCCGCTTCCGGCCCGCATTGGCTCGGACAGATCAGTCCCAATCCGCGCGCGTTGGCCGCCACCGCCGCCGGCAGGACCCCCGCCGTCGGCGTCAGCGTTCCGTCGAGCGCAAGTTCGCCAAGCACGACGAATCCTTCGAGCGCGTCGGAGGGAATGGCTCCAATGGCCGCCATGACCCCAAGCGCGATCGGCACGTCATAGTGGCTTCCCTCTTTGGGCATGTCGGCGGGAGCGAGATTGACGGTGATTCTTTTCGCCGGCAGCGCCAGACCGGAAGCGATCAGCGCCGCGCGCACCCGCTCGCGCGACTCGGCGACGGCCTTGTCGGCGAGGCCGACGACATTGAAGACGACCGCGCCGCTCGAAATCTGCACTTGGACGTCGACGGGACGGGCCTCGACGCCTTCGAACGCGACCGTCGCCACCCTCACCGCCATCGCGCGCTCCCGAGAAATTCCTTTCGGCAATTGTCGACAGCTTAACTGGCGCGCGATCTCGGCGCAAGAACATTATATGAACACAGCCGCGCCGGCACTAACCTAGATCGGAAATTGCAATTGCCAGGTTTCGGTTTGCGCGCAGATATTCTGCGCGCGCGGCGCGAGGAGCCGCACACAGGCCGATTGAAGGAGATTGCAGATGAAGTTGAGAACGGGTCTCGCGATGATTTTCGCGGCGGCTCTGGCCGCGCCGGCCGACGCGGCGATGCCGGTCGCGCCGAGTGAGACGGCGGGCGCGCCGATCGTGCAAGTCTATGGCGGTTGCGGGCCTTACGGCCATCGCGGTCCCTATGGCGGGTGTCGGTGGGGCGGACAATGGGGCGGCTACCGCTTTGGAAGGCCCTGCCCGCCCGGCTTCCATCTCGGTCCCTACGGCCGCCGCTGCTGGCCAAACTAAGCTCACCGAAAAGCCGGGACGGCGAACCGTCCCGCGCTTTGCCGGCGCCCGTCCGTCGCCGTCAGGGCTGCTTTGTCCCGGACGGGCGAAGTCCCGTCCCGCCTTTTGGCTGCGCTGCGGCGCTCGGGGCCGGCGCGTCGCTCGGCGCCACCGGCGCCGAAGATCCCAGCGAAACCGAGAGGCCGAACAGCTTCCACTGGCTCTGGACAGGCGCATAAAGCAGTTCGAAGCGAATCTGCGTCGGCACGGACGGGAAAAACCCCGCCATGTGCATCATTCCAGTCGACTCTATCTGCGGCAGCATGCTGAGCTGCGGCTCCAGGACGGCGACGCCCGACAGGTCGAGATTTTGGGTGCGCTGATAAGCGAAGATTTCCGCCAGCCGCGCGGCCGTGTTCGTCTGGAAGCCCGGGGCTCCGAGGTCGCGCAGCACCGTATAATTGCCGGTCTTGTTGGCCTGATCGAGCGCAAGCAGAGTCGAGCGGACGAGAATCAGAACCCCGTTCTTGTCGATATCGGCGGGCCTGGGCGGCTGCGCCGGCCGCGCAGGCTGAGACTTAGGCGACTGCGCCGAAGCCATCGTCGGAAAAAAACTCGCGGCCACCAGGGCCGCGAGCATTATGTGCTTGATCTTTACGATCATGGATCACCAAGCCAGGGTCAGGCCCGCACGTCCGGCGACGCCGCCGTATTTGAGGCCCGCGCCGATGCCGGCATTGACCACCGCCCATTCGTTCAAGCGCAGTTGCCCCTGAGCGGCGAGGGCGTACTGGCCGCGGAAGGTGCCGAAGTTGCCGGTGACCGAGAAGAACTTGTTGTCCGGCAGGTAGCTGGCGCCGCCGAGCGCGACGGCGACCGCCGTGCCCTCGTAACCACGTTGCACCCCTCTTCCGAGGTCATACACGCTTTGCGCCAGGCCAAGGACGCCAGCCTGCAGACCTTGGATGTCCTGCGGACCGAACGCCGAAGTCGCGAGATGACCCTGGGCGTCCGTGGTGGTGAACTTGGTCACGCCAACCTGCGAGGCCAAGCTCGCGGCGGATGTGATGCCAGGCGCCTGGTAGGTGTTGGCCGCCGTGCCGAGCATGATCTGGTTGTTCGCGGTGTTGGTCGCGCCAGCGCCCAAAGCCGTTGAGCCGTTGAAGCCATTGGCGTTCGCTCCGGCCCCAACCGCCGTCGAGGCGACGGTTCCGTTTGTGTTGGCGCCTAGGCCAACCGACACCGAGCCGACGCTGCCGACGGACGTAGCGCCCGAACCCAGCGCAGAAGAGCCAAAGCTGCCGTTGGCGTTAGCCAGCGTGCCAGATGCCGTCGAAAGGAAGCTGCCGGTCGCTGTCGCACCCGTTCCGACCGCGGACGAGCCAAAGCTGCCGCTAGCGTTCGAGTCCGTGCCAACCGCCGTTGAATTGACGGCGAGGTTGGCCTTAGCGTTGGTACCGAGCGCCGTCGAACGGAAGCTCGGAGCCGCTTTTGTGCCGGCCTGAGCGCCATTGCCAAATGCGGAGTTCTTCGAATCCCCGAAGAAGCCCCAGGCGGAAGAACCGTCACCGACCGCCGTGCCACCCTTGTTCGCCAGAGCGCCGGCGCCGATCGCAACGGAGCCTTGTGCTTGCGCGCCCGTGCCGATCGCGATCGCGTTGGCGCCGGGTCCGGCCGTAGCCCCGTTACCTAGAGCAATGCCGTTTTGACCTGTCGCCTTCGAGCCAACACCCCCGGCGAAAGAATTGTCGCCGGTCGCCGAGTTGCCCGTGCCGACCGCGGTGCCCTTGTCGCCGGTGACCAGATTGCCAGAGCCGAAGGCTTGGGCCTTGTCGGCAGCCACGAAGTTGCCGTTGCCGACCGCCGTGGACTTGTCGCCGAGCACGAGGTTCTTGGAGCCGGTCGCGGTCGAGCCGTCGCCGGACACGCCATTGACCGCGCCGAAGGCGCTGGAGTTGTCGCCGAACACGCCATTGACGGTGCCAAAGGCGTTGGAGTTGTCGCCGAAGACCGCGTTGGTGTTGCCGACGCTGGTGGACTTGTCGCCGACGATCAGGTTCTTGGAGCCGGTCGCGGTGGAGCCATCGCCGAAGACCGCGTTGGTGGTGCCCACGCTGGTCGACTTGTCTCCGATCACGAGGTTCTTCGAGCCGGTCGCGGTGGAGCCGTCGCCAATGACGCCGTTGATGGTGCCGAAGGCGTTGGAGCCGTCGCCGATGACGCCGTTGATGGTGCCGACCGCGTTCGAGCCGTCGCCGATGACGCCGTTGATCGTGCCGATGGCGTTCGACCCATCGCCGAGAACGCCGTTCAGCGTGCCGATGGCGTGCGAGCCGTCGCCACCCACGAAGTTAAATGCGCCAATGGCCGCGGAATTGTCTCCGAAAACGCCGTTCACCGTGCCGAATGCGCTGGAGTTGTCGCCGAAGACCGCATTGGTGTTGCCGACGCTGGTCGACTTGTCGCCGACGATCAGGTTCTTGGAGCCGAAGGCGCTGGAGCCGTCGCCGAAGACCGCGTTGGCGGCGCCGACGCTGGTCGACTTGTCGCCGACGATGAGGTTCTTGGAGCCGAAGGCGCTGGAGCTGTCGCCGAAGACCGCGTTGGCGGCGCCAACGCTGGTCGACTTGTCGCCGACGATCAGGTTCTTGGAGCCGAACG
Organism: Methylocystis sp. SC2; assembly: GCF_000304315.1. Lineage (NCBI taxonomy): Bacteria > Pseudomonadati > Pseudomonadota > Alphaproteobacteria > Hyphomicrobiales > Methylocystaceae > Methylocystis > Methylocystis hydrogenophila. The sequence continues at coordinate 1,038,400 of NC_018485.1, forward strand.
CGCTGGAGCTGTCGCCGAACACGCCGTTGGTGTTGCCGACGCTGGTCGACTTGTCGCCGATGATGAGGTTCTTGGAGCCGAACGCGCTGGAGCCGTCGCCAAACACGCCGTTGATCGTGCCGAAGGCGTTGGAGCCGTCGCCGATCACGAGGTTGAGCGTGCCGATGGCGTTCGAACCGATGCCGACCACGCCGTTGAGCGTGCCGATGGCGTTCGAGCCGATGCCGATCACGCCGTTGAGCGTGCCGATGGCGTTCGAGCCGATGCCGAGCACGCCGTTGAGCGTGCCGATGGCGTTCGAGCCGGGACCGAACGCGGCGTTGAGATTGCCGCAGGCAAACGCGAGGGGCCCGGCGATGGAGGGCGATCCGGGGCAGACTAAGGCGCTCGCCGACGTCGGCGCGAATGCCGCGCCCATCGCGATGGCGGCGGAACCGCCCATCAGCACGCGACGAAATGCGAGGGAACCGTTTTTGGGTTTGATGAGTTTCTGAGACAGTTTGGTCATGGTCAGTTCCCATTCCTAAGGACTGCGAAGAGCACCGAACCGCGAATTTGCCGAGCGCGGTGACAAGTGGTCGCGATGAATAAAATTTGGACGGGCATGCACAGTCAACGATGAACGGCGCCTTTAGCGCTCGGTTTGGCCACATTTCCGGCAGCTGTGATAAATAGGAAACAGTGCCGAGGACCTGCGTAAAGGCGCAACAAGCGCGCCGTCTAATCTCAAATAATTGAAGTTCCCCGAGTAATCGGTTCGCCTCGAGACCGCCTCCGTAAACTTACGTAGGTCGTTTGCTTGGGAAGGCGTCGCCCCTCCAAATATCGTTCGCGGGGCGACTCGGGAGTTCGAACGCCGAGACGGCGCGATGCTCGAGGATGAGCGGAGGCGAATCTCGCCACGTTGCAAATTGGCCGGGCCAAGTGGAGAATGAAACTCCTTGGGCTCCGGAAACTTGCTTATGACGACTCACTTCGGGACGGCCGTGCAGGCGGCGATCGCGCGCAACGCCGCCTCCTACGACGATCTTCCTTATGTCTCGCATCCCTTTCCGCAGACGCATCCGGCGCGGCTTGGCGCGGTCGCCCGCATCTTCAAGCTGACGGCCCCCGATCTCTCCCGCGCCCGGGTTTTGGAGCTTGGATGCGCGGCCGGGGGCAATCTCATTCCGCTCGCGGCCCGTCACCCGGACGCCTATTTTCTCGGCGTCGACCTGTCGCAGCGGCAGATCGAGGAGGGCCAGCAGCGAATCGCCGCCCTCGGACTGTCCAACGTCAATCTACGCCGCCAGAGCCTGACCGACCTTCGGTCCAAGGACGGCGGCTTCGACTATATTATATGTCACGGCGTCTACAGCTGGGTGCCCGAGCAGGTGCGCGACGCTATTCTGCGGATCGCGCGAGAAAATCTCGCGCCGCACGGGGTCGCCTTTGTCAGCTACAATGTTCAGCCCGGATGGCGGCTGCGGCAGACCTTGCGCGACGCGCTGGGGCTGCACGTCGGGCCGCATGGCTCGCTGCGCGAGCGCGTCGCCCGCGCCCGCGAAATGCTGTCCTTTCTGGAGCAGAACACGCCGGCGGAGACGACCTGGGGCGCTATTTTCCGGGCCGAAGCCGCCAATTTGCGCATGGCCGACGACTCCTACATCGGCCACGAATTTCTCGAAGACTGCAACGAGCCGTGCAGTTTCTCCGAGTTCATGGCGAGCGCCGGGGGCCACGGACTGGCCTATCTCGGCGAGGCGGCCCTTTCGACCATGATGCCCGAGAATATGAATCCGGCCGCGGCGCCCTTGCTGCGCGCGCTGGCGGGCGACAATCAGGTGTCGCTCGAACAGCATATGGACATTTTCACCGGCCGGACCTTCCGCCAGAGCCTGCTCATCCACAAGGAGCGGGAGAGTAAATGCGTCCGCAAGATTATGCCCGACGCGCTCGCGGGCCTGCACTTTCTGGCGCGGACGGACTTCGGCTTTTCGCGCGAAGAGGGGGGCAACGCCTTTTTCGCGGACGGCACCGGCGCCTGGTTTTCCACACAGGATCCGGGCGTGCGCAAGGCCATGGACGCGCTTGCCGCGCGGCTGCCGGATTCGAGTTCGATCGACGAGATCGTCGCAGCGATGGAGGTGCGCGGCGCCTCCGTCGACGAGGCGACGCGATCCAGAATCGCCGACGCGTTTATGCGCATGACGCTCGTCGGCCTTTTGACGGGCTCGACGGAACCCATGCGGATCGCTCGCGCGCTTTCAGCAAAGCCTCTCGCCTGCCCCATGCTGCGGGCCGACGCGGCCGCCGGCGTCTTGCACTCGGCTAATCTGCGCCATGAGCCGATTCGGCTCGATATCGTCGCCCAGTTGGTGACGCCGCTGCTCGACGGCGGCAACGACCGTGACGCCCTGATCGCCTCGACGATCGCCGCGGCGGACGCCGGCCGCGTGACCTTTCAGCGCGCCGGTCAGACAGTGGTCGATCCGGCCGATATCGCCGTCTGCGCCGCCGAGCACGTCGATCGCGTGCTCGGCCACCTGCAGAGCAACGCCTGCCTCCTCGCCTGAGGTGCGGCTCCAAGGGAGGGGATCCGCCGGGCCGCGACGGCGTTATCCCATGGAGCGGCGAGCGGCCATCTCCGATTGTTCCGGTGAGGCGGCGCTCTCCGCCTGATCGTCCGAGAGCAGCGTCGCGATCCAGCGGACGCTCGGAAAGTGCTGACAGAGGATGATCAGCGCCGATGTCAGCGGAACGGCGATAAAGGCGCCGGCGATTCCCCAGATCCAGGTCCAAACCGAAAGTGAAACGAGGATCGCCATCGGCGTCAGCGATAGGCGCTGGCCCTGAAGCATCGGCGTGACGACATTGCTGATCACGATTTGGATCGCCGAAAAGCCCAGGAATGTAATCGCCGCCATCGTCCAGCCATCGTATTGCATGATCGCATAGAGCGTTGGCGGCAAAATGCCGATGATATTGCCGATCACCGGAATATAGTTGAGCAGAAAGTTCAGCAGCGCCCACACCATCGCCAGGTCCAGGCCGAGAACCAGCGACCAGACCAGAGTCGCCACGCCGGTGATCGTGCTGGTCAGGGTGGCCACCCAGAGATACTGGCGGATCTTCACCGCGGTCGAGTCGACGGCGTCGACGAGTTCGCGTCTTTCGCGCCCGCCGAGTTGCTGTCCGATCTTCTTTCGCAGAAGCGTGACTTCGGGAAGGCCGAAGGCGACGAGCACGCCAATCACGCCGATATAGGCGATGACGTTATAGACGCTCGTGAGGGCCTTCTGCGCCAGATCGATCATTCGACTGTAGCCGCCGAATCCGCCGAGCGAGCCGCCCCAGCTCTGCACCCAACCGGACATTCTGTCATAGAGCTGCTGCAGCTTTTCAGAATTTTCGCCGAACGCCTGCCCGATCTGTGCGACGGAAAAGGAAATGGCGCCGGCGAACGCCGCGAGCACGGCCAGCAACACCAGAATCGTGCCGATGTTGCTAAGCGTCTCCGGCACGTAGCGCTGAAGCCATGGCTTGACCGGCCACACCGCGGCGATGACGACGGAGGCGGCGGCGAGCGGCATCGTCACCGGGTAGGTTTGTCTCAACGCGAAGGCGACGATGAAGAAGGCGACGATCGCCAGCAGTCTCGTCTGCGTGGCCTGTTGTGCTTGCTGCGACTGATCCATTCCGCTCTCCAGAGGCTCATGCAAAGCAAAGCGGCTGACAAGGACGCGCCTAGCCGCTGTGAAACAGACCGCCAGTTCTGGCGGGCGCCGGCGCCTGCTCGCGTCGTTGCTTGCGCGGCGCTGGAGCCTCTTTGGGAGCCGGCCAGCCTTCGCGCTGTCGTCCGCGCTCGCCGTCGGTTTCCTCGGTCTGATCGTGGAAGAGGATCTGATAGGTGGGGAACGGCATGTCGACGCCGGCCGCCGTCAAAGCGGGCGCAATGGCGCGATAGACTTCGTCGGTCGATTCGACGACCTCGCGCATGATCGTCGGCTGGATCCAGTAGCGGACCTCCAGATTGACGCCGAAATCGCCAAGGCCTTGAAAGAGCACGGCCGGCTTCGGCTCCGGCAGCACCCGGCGGATTTGGGCGATTTCGGCAAGAATCACCGCGCTGGCCCTGGCGACGTCGTCGCTGACTCCGATCGAGATTATGAGATGAATGCGCCGCGCCTCATAAGCGGTATTGACCACGACCCGGTTCGTATAGAGCTCGCTATTGGGAATCACGACGCGGCGACTGTCATATGTGCGCAGCAGGGTTGCGCGGATCTGAATGTCCTCCACCGTTCCCTCATGCGGGCCGCTGACGATCTGATCGCCGATATGGAATGGCCGCGTCACCAGCAAGAGAATGCCGGCGAGCATGTTCTGGAAGATGTCCTTCGCCGCGAAGCCGACGGCCACGCTGCCGATGCCGAGGGCGCCGAACACGGAAGCGGCGTCGAGCGACGGAAGCACGACGGACAGGGCGATGATGGCGCCGATCAGGTTCACGGCGCCGCGGCCGAGCCTGGAGAAAATCTTGACGATGTGTGGAGGCTGTCCCGAACGGGTCGCGACCCTCGCCACGCCGCGTCCGACGCCCAGGGCGAACAGGTAAACGACGAAATAGACCAAGAGTCCGAAAGCGAGGTTCGGCAGAAATGCGACGAACCCCTGCCAAATGTTCTGAAGCCGCTCCCAGGCCGCGTCCAACTGAAACTCCATGACCAATCCGGGTTCGTCAGGCGATAGAACCCCGAGATGTGGTCGATGTTCCTCGACGCCGCCGACGCGGCTTCCCTGCCGCCATTGCGCCTGCGCTTCTGCGTGAGCGAAACCGCGACGCGTCTATGAACTCGGATCTTTATTCGCGCGGGAATCTTTGTTCGCGCGCGAATCGTCGTCGACCAGCACGTTGTTTTCGAGCGGCGTGATCGCCCTGAGCGTCACAAAAGTGAAGAGCGCGACCGCGACCGCAACGTCGTAGCTGCCGAGACCAACTGCGGCGCCAATAGCGCCTGTGGCCCACAGACTCGCCGCCGTCGCCGTTCCTTTAACCATGGCGCCTTGCTTGAGAATGGCGCCGCCGCCGATGAATCCAATTCCGGTGATGACGCCTTGGATGATTCTCGCCATGCCTTCAGGCGAATTCGACATGTATTGCTCAGCCGCCTGGACAAATCCGCAGGAGGCGAGCGCGACGAGCGGAAAGGTGCGCAGACCTGCGCTGCGCTCCTGTCGCTCCCGATCCCAGCCGATCGGCAGAGCGAGCCCATAGGCGCCGGCAAGCGCCGCGAGATGGGGAAGTATTTGAAATTTGTCCACGTCTACGCCGCTTGCCGCCCCAAGTTTACACAGTAGGCGACGGGGCGGACGTTTCAATAGCCGCCGCAAGCTCTGGATTGACCGGCGCGCTGGCCAATATGGTCCTTATTCGCAACTCGCACCAACGAAGCGATGAGCAGAACGAAATTGGCGATGGCATCGACGGCGGACGGCGCGCGCCTCGCCCAAGCCGCTTGGGACTCGCGGTCGAAGCTCGTCGTCGCGGTGATTGTCGCCTGCGCCGTCGGACTCGCCGCTCGCTTAGGTCCGGGCCTCGGACCTCGCGCGTCTCACATGGCGACGCATATTTTACTGATGAGCGCGCTCGCGCCTTTTCTGGCTGTGCTGTGGATGCGTTTCACATCGGCGCCGGTCCTTGCGACCGGTCGCGCCCTGGCGATCGTCACCCTGGCGCAGCTTGCCCTGCTCTATGCGTGGCATGCGCCGGGGGCGTCCGCCTATGTCGAGCGGCATCCGACCGCGCATCTCCTGATGCACGCGTCGCTGCTGGCGACCGCCCTGCTGTTCTGGCTGGCGATTCTCGGCGATACGGGCGTCGGTCGCTGGCGCGGCGTCGCGGCGCTCGCGATCACCGGCAAGCTTGCTTGCCTTCTTGGCGTGCTGCTTGTGTTCGCGCCGCGCGTTCTCGACGCAAGCGCGGCGAGTTGGGGAGCGACGACGGAGACGACGCTGGCGGATCAGCGCCTTGCCGGTCTGCTGATGCTGGCGGCCTGCCCGGCAAGCTATGTCCTCTCCGGTGTCTCCATCGCCTCGCGGTGGCTTCTTGATATGGAGGACAATCGCTTGCGCGCGCGGACCGATCGCCCGGACGGCGCCTAGAGCGCGCGCCCATGTCCGACGGACCAAGCGACCCGAAGCGTCTTCCAAACGAAACGCCACGGCCGCCGGGCGAGCTTGAAGAGCTTGAGCGGGTTTGGGCCTATCCGCCGGGCTGGCGCAAGATCAGCGAGATCAACAATAGTCTCGTCGGCGTCATCTATATCGGCGCGGCCTTTCTGTTCTTTTTGCTGGCGGGCGTGCTGGCGCTGATCATGCGCGTCCAACTTTCACATGGCGACAATCGTTTCATCGGACAGGATTTCTACAATCAGATCTTCACCGTGCATGGCACGACGATGATGTTCCTTTTCGCCGTGCCGGTGATGGAGGCGCTGAGCGTCATTCTGCTGCCGCAGATGCTCGCCGCGCGCGACCTGCCCTTTCCAAGGCTCAGCGCCTTCGCCGTCTGGGCCTATGTCATCGGCGGCCTCGTGTTCTTCTCGACGATCTTCTACGGGCTCGCGCCGAGCGGCGGCTGGTTCATGTATCCGCCGCTCACGCTGACGAAGTTTTCGCCCGGAGACAACGCCGATTTCTGGCTGCTCGGCATCGGCTTCATCGAAATATCCGCGATCGCCGGCGCGATTGAAATCATCGTCGGGATGCTGCGCACGCGGCCGCCGGGAATGACGCTCGACAAGATGCCGCTCTTCGGCTGGTCGATGCTGGTCTTCGCGGCGATGATCGTCTTCGCCTTCCCCGCCGTGATCCTCGCGACCATGATGCTGGAGATCGAGCGATCCTTCGGCTGGCCGTTCTTCACGGCGGCGCAGGGCGGCGATCCGCTGCTGTGGCAGCATCTCTTCTGGTTCTTCGGGCATCCGGAGGTCTATATCATCTTCCTCCCGGCGGCCGGTCTCGTCTCGATGATCGTGCCGACGATGGCGCAGCGGCCGCTGATCGGCTATCGGCTGATCGTCGTCGCGTTGATCGCCACGGGCTTCTTTAGCTTCGGCCTTTGGGTGCATCACATGTTCAGCACCGGCATACCGGCGCTGAGCCTCGGTTTCTTTTCGGCGGCCAGCATGGCCGTCGCGGTGCCGTCCGGCATTCAAGTCTTTTCGTGGATCGCGACGATCGCCTCCGCGCGCGAGCGATTTAAGATCACAACGCCATCCCTGTTCATCCTCGGATTTCTTTTCATCTTCGCCATCGGCGGTCTGACGGGCGTGATGGTCGCGGTCGTGCCGTTCGATCTTCAGGCGCATGACAGCTACTTCGTGGTCGCGCATTTCCATTACGTCCTCGTCGGCGGCATGGTGTTTCCGCTCTTTGCGACCTTCTATTACTGGGACCCGATGATCAGCCGGAACCGGCTTTCCGAGCGCCTCGGACGCTACGTGTTCTGGCTGATGTTCGTGGGCTTCAACGTCGCCTTTTTCCCCATGCACATCTCCGGTCTCCTAGGCATGCCGCGGCGCGTCTGGACCTATCCAAGCGCCATGGGATGGGATGCGCTGAACATGACGTCGACCGTCGGCGCCTTCATTCTCGCGCTGGGCGTGCTGGTGTTCGTCGTCGATCTCTTCGTCCGCTTCCGGCGCGACTGGGAGACGCAGAGAACGCAGACCAATCCCTGGAGCGCCGGAACGCTGGAGTGGCTGCCGAGCGATCTGTATTCGATGCGCAGCGTTCCGATCGTGACGAGTCGCTATCCGCTTTGGGATCAGCCCAATCTCGCCGAAGACGTCGCGGCGGGCGCCTATTATCTGCCGAACGCCACAACCGGACGGCGCGAGACGATCGTCACCTCGCCCATCGAGGCCCGACCGGAATATCTCCTTGAAATGCCGGGACCCGGCTGGGCGCATATGTTCTCGGCGGTCTTCACGGCCGCCTTCTTTCTGCTGCTGACGGTGAAGGCCGTTGCGATCGCGCTTGTCTGCGGCGCGGTGGCCGTCTTCGCCACGCTCGTCTGGTGCTGGCAGCTCGACCCGCCGCCGCGCGGACGCGTCGAGATCGGCGGCGGGATCAGTCTGCCCACCTATATGTCCGGACCTTCGTCGCACGCCTGGTGGGCGATGATCGTGCTTATTCTCGTCGCCGCTTCGCTCTACATCGCCTTCGTGTTTTCTTACCTCTATCTTTGGACCGTCAGCCCGCAAGTCTGGCCCGTCGCCGGGTCGTCGCCGTTTCCCGAATTGCGTTGGGCGCTAGGCGGCGCATCGCTGATGCTTCTCAGCATTCTTGCATTCAGAATGGCCGACCGCGCACTTCCAAAGCCCGGCTCGATCAGCCTGTCGGCGGCGCTCCTGATGATCGCCGGCGCGCTGTGCCTCATTGGCGGCGTCGGGATGGAGTTGCATGCTCAATGGCAATCTGGCCTGCGGCCGTGGGAAAATTCCTACGGCGCGATGGTGTATTTGGAAGTTGTCTTGACTGGGCAGCTCGTGGCGACTGTCGCGGTGATGACGGGATTCGCCCTGGCGCGTCTCTTCACGGGGAAACTGGATGCGCAGCGGCGCGTATCATTCGAAAGTGCGGCGCTGCTGGCGTACTACACAGCCGCGCAAGGGCTTCTCGGATTTCTGCTCCTTTATGGCTTTCCGCGAATGCTGGAGTAGGCGATGTCGCGTGCAAGCAAGGCTGAGCGTTCTCGCTGGTCGCTGACGACGATCATCGGCTTTCTGCTCGCCGGTCCGATCGTCTGGGGCCTGCATTTTCTTTTCGTCTATGGCGGGCACACGCTGATGTGCGTGCTCGGCTGGTCCAGCGAGCCGCAAATCATACGGGCGACGGTGATCGTGGCGGGCGGGTTCGCGCTCGCGCTTCTGGTTTTCATCGCGCGTGGGGCGCGCCGCTGGCGCCGCTATGTGGTCGAGAGCGGCGGCGACTTGGCCGAGTCAGCGGAATTCCAAATGAATGCGACGTTGCTGCTGATGCTGCTGTCGAGCGCCGGCGTGATATGGTCGAGCCTTGCGGCTTTCTTTATCGCGCCCTGCCAGACGCTGCGTTGACGTCGCCGAGATCGTAAAAGGTGCGGCGGAATGGCCCCGCAGCCGTCGCGCCTGAGCACGCCGGCGCTGACGCGCTGGCCGTTGCGACAAAGGCGCGGCGCATCTCGCGCATTTCGCGCGCGCGCCAGACTCTCAGCGGGGCCTGTCGGCCTAGGCCGCTCGCGCCCCCGCCGACGTCCAGTTCCGGACTCTAGGCCGCAGGCTTCGCCTGTTCGGCGACCTTGACCGGAAGCTGCGTCCGAATCGCCTCGACGATCCTTTGAACGGAGGCGTCGGCCTCACTGGCGCGCTTCTCCGCCGCGATCGCCCGCTGCTCCATCGCCGCGAGTTCGGCCTGCCGCGCCGCGAGCTGCGACTGCACCCCATCGAGATCTTTCCGCGTCTGAATGAGCGCCGCGGAGAGTTCGGCGGCTTCCGACTCGGATTTGCGCAACGCGGCTTCGGCGCGATCGCCGCGGTCTTCCGCGCGCTCCAGCTTCTCTCTCACCGCATTGGCGGCGCTATGCGCGCGCGCCACCGCCTGAGCAGACTGCTTTTCGAGCTCTTTGATCGCCGCGGCGGCCTGGGACACGAGGTCCAGCGCCGCCGTAGCGTCGTCAGTGGCGCGCAGCCGCTGACGGACAGGAAAGTTCGGGGCTGGCGGCGCCAGCGGCCTGTTGTCCCCTCTCGGGATGATTTCGTCCATCACCTGATCCAGATCCAGCGAATCCATTTGCGCCTCCCGCCATCGCACGAACTGAGTTGGGCCAGCCGTCCAATCAGATTCCTATTATGGCCAAGAATCCGGCCAAATCTCGACCATTAGGTCAAGTTTTAACCATAACCAGCGGGGTAAGCGTTTTTTCTAGGACAGATCGGCCTCCAGCAACCAATGCTTAAGCTATTGAGAGCGCCGATGCGACTGAAAACGTGCCTTGTTCACACAAATTCTGTGTAAGCGCTCAAGATCACCGCGCAGCTGTAATAATTTTGGCGCAATAGCCCGAGGGCCTCACGCTCGCTCCCTCACAAAAAAGAGCTCGTCATGAACAAAACGGCCGACTCCACCAATTCCAAAGAGACCAAGCCGGCGCATTCGGCCTTCGGGAGGTTTATTCGCTTTTTCAACGAGGTGAACATCGCCGACGTGCCGCTGGTGGGCGGCAAGAACGCCTCGCTCGGCGAAATGTACCGGGAGCTGACGGCCAAGGGCATCCAGGTGCCCAATGGCTTCGCCGTCACCGCCGAAGCCTATCGCTACACGCTCGATACAGCGGGCGTCTGGGCCGCGCTTCGAGAGGCGCTCGACGGATTGGACCCGTCTGACGTCGATGATCTCGCCAAGCGCGCCGCGCGCGCCCGCGACATCGTTTATGGCGCGCCGACGCCCCCCGATGTCGAAGCCGAAATTCGCAGCGCCCTCGCCCGCCTCACCGACGAATACGGATCCGATCTGACGGTCGCCGTGCGCTCGTCGGCGACGGCGGAAGATTTGCCGAGCGCAAGTTTCGCCGGACAACATGACACCTATCTCAATGTGCGCGGCCCCGCCGCCGTTCTCGACGCGATTCGTCATTGCTTTGCGAGCCTGTTCACCGACCGCGCCATCCGCTATCGGATCGACAATGGGTTCGATCATTTCAAAGTGTTCAACTCTGTCGGCGTGATGAAAATGGTGCGCTCGGATTTGGCGGCGTCCGGCGTCGTCTTCACGATCGACACCGAAAGCGGATTCGAGGACGTTGTCTTCATCACCGGCGCCTACGGCCTTGGCGAAAATGTCGTGCAGGGCGCGGTCGACCCGGACGAATTCTACGTCTTCAAGCCGACCTATCGGCAGGGCAAGCGCGCTGTTTTGAAGCGCGCGCTGGGAGCGAAAAAAATCAGGATGGTCTTTTCGGACCGGGGCCGGACGACGACGCGCAACATCCCCACCGACGCCAAGGAAAGAGAGAAATTCTGCATCACCGACGAAGAGGCGCTGAGGCTCGCCGGCCAGGCGATCGAGATCGAGGACCACTATAGCGCCAAGGCCGGCGCGCGCCGCCCCATGGACATCGAATGGGCCAAGGACGGTCTCGACGGCCGTCTCTACATCGTGCAGGCCCGCCCCGAAACCGTGGCGTCGCGCCGCGACCGCAACATTGCCGAAATCTATAAGGTGACGAAGCACGGCGGGGTGAAAGTCGAAGGGCGCGCGGTCGGCGCGAAGATCGCCAGCGGCAAGGCGCGCGTGATCGAGCGCGCCAGCGAGCTTTCAACCTTCGTGCCGGGCGAGATCCTCGTCGCCGATACGACCTCGCCCGACTGGGGCACGGTCATGAAATCGGCCGCCGCCATCGTGACGAACCGCGGCGGTCGCACGTGCCATGCGGCGATCGTCGCGCGCGAACTTGGCATTCCGGCCATCGTCGGCACGGACGCGGCGACGCGACTCATTCGCACCGGCGACATGATCTCTGTGAGCTGCGCCGAGGGCGACGTCGGGAAGGTCTATGAAGGCGGCATCGAGTTCGAGGTGGAGCGCGTCGATCTTTCGACTCTGACGAAGCCCGCCACCCATGTGATGATGAACGTCGGCAATCCCGACATCGCTTTCGGTCTTGCCGCTCTGCCCAACGACGGCGTCGGCCTTGCGCGCATGGAGTTCATTATTGCCGACTCGATCAAGGCGCATCCGATGGCGCTCGTTCACCCGGAGCGGCTCGGCGCGCGCGAACGCGCCCAAATTGCGCGACTGGCCGCCAATTGTGCAAGCCCCAGCGAATTCTTCGTGAAGCGCTTGTCCGAAGGCGTCGGCGCGATCGCGGCGGCGTTTTATCCAAAGCCCGTCGTCGTGCGCATGTCCGACTTCAAGAGCAATGAATATGCCTCATTGCTCGGCGGAGAGGTTTTCGAAACGCAGGAAGCCAATCCGATGATCGGCTTTCGCGGCGCGTCGCGCTATGCTCACCCTGCTTACCGGGAAGGCTTCGCGCTCGAATGCGCCGCAATGACCCGCGTGCGCGACGAGATGGGTCTGACCAACGTCAAGCTGATGATTCCCTTCTGCCGCCGGATCGAAGAAGCGGAGAAGGTCATGTCGCTGATGCGCGAACTCGGTCTCGAACGCGGCAAGAACGGGCTCGAAATCTACGTGATGTGCGAAATTCCAAACAACGTCATGCTTATCGACGACTTCTCCAAACATTTCGACGGTTTTTCGATCGGCTCGAACGATCTGACGCAACTGACGCTTGGCGTCGACCGCGACTCCGAAACCGTCGCCTTCGACTTCGACGAGCGGGACGAAGGCGTCAAGGAGATCATTCGTTTGGCGGTCGAAGGGGCCAAGCGCAACGGTCGGCACTGCGGCATTTGCGGCCAGGCGCCCTCGGATTATTTGGAGATCGCTGAATTCCTCGTGCGCTTGGGAATCGATTCGATCAGCCTCAATCCCGACACGGTCTTGCAGACCACAAGACGCATCGTCGACCTGGAGAAGCGTCTTGGTCGAGAGCCGCGCAAGGCGGATTGACCGGTCCGGCGCGTCTTTGCATTCATTCAAACACCATCCACCCTCGGCGCCCGCGCAAGGCGTCGATTCGCTCGTGGCGCGCGTCGCCGAATAAAGGAAAAGCAAATGAGCGCAGCCGCCAACCGGAAAGTCCTCGCGACGATGGCTCCCGCGGCCGGACTTGTGGGAGTCGCCGCGGCGCTGCATTTTGCGCAAGCAGGACCCATCGTGAACTTCATCGCCTCGGCTTTGGCCCTGGCGAGCGTCGCGCATGTGATTGGCGAAGCCACCGATCAGCTTGGCAATCACCTCTCGCCGGCGGCGACGGGCATTGTTCAGTCGGCGGTCGGCAATCTGCCGGAACTGTTCGTCTGCATCTTCGCGCTCCGGGCCGGGCTGCTGACCGTCGTGCAGGCGTCGCTGATCGGCTCCATTCTGTCGAACGCGCTTCTTGTCCTGGGCCTCGCTTTTATCAGCGGCGGGTGGAGGGTCGGCGTCCTTCACTTCGAAAGTCAGACGCCGCGAATGATCGCGACGCTGCTTCTGCTGGCGGTGTCGGCGCTGGTGCTGCCGACGCTCGCGCAGGAGCTGCATCTGCCGAGCGGCGCGCATGAGCAGGAGCTCGCCGTCGTCTGCGCGATCGTGCTTCTTTTCGTTTTTGTTGTGCTCACCCATGCGATGCTCAGTCAGGGGCAGCGCACGCTGCCGGCCGAGACCCATGCGCGCGCGCATGCATGGTCGCTCGGCGCCGCGATCGGCGTTCTCGCGGCCTGCGGCGGCGGCGCCGCCTTCGTCTCCGACTGGTTTGTCGACGCGCTCGGTCCGGCGATCGAAACGCTGGGCGTCAGCGAAGCCTTCTCGGGCCTTGTAATCGTCGCCATCGCCGGCAACGCCGTCGAAAACGTCGTTGGAATTCGGCTCGCGGCGCAAGGCAAGGCCGATCTCGCGGTCAGCGTTATTCTGAACTCGGCGCTTCAGGTCGCCGTGGCGCTTATTCCGATTCTGGTGCTCGTCAGTTTTGCGATGGGCGGCGCGGCCCCGTTCACGCTCGCCATTCCGCCGATTCTTGCGGCGGCCATGTTTCTTTCAGTGCTCGTGGTCACAGTGGTCACCGTCGACGGCCGGGCGGACATGGTCGACGGGGCGGCGCTGGTCGGTCTTTACGTCATTGTCGCGGCGATCTTCTGGTGGGGCTAGACCGCCCGTCCCCGGCGCCAATGCGACCTTTTCACACGCCTACGCCTTTTCCGGCCGCGAAGGGATGAGCGCCGTCGCTCTCGCCCTATATCTCTCGCCCTGAAGGCGCCGCGCAGCCGACGCGGCTAGCGTCGTGCGGGTAAACAGATCGCGGCGATGGGAGGGACTCATGAAAACAACAATAGCGATCATCGTCGCCGGCGTCCTCGCCTGCGGCGGAGCGGCCCAGGGCGGCGCAGTCGAAGCGCATCGCGTGTTTCTTCCGCAAAACATGAAATGGGAGCCGGCGCCGAGTTCGCTGCCCGGCGGCGCCGAAATGGCGGTGCTGTACGGGGATCCAGGCAAAGAAGGCGACTTCGTCGTCAGGATCAAAGCGCCGAAAGGCTACCGCGTCCCACCACACACGCATTCCAAGGCCGAACTCGTCACGATCATCTCCGGCGCCTTCAGTTTCGGTCGAGGACAGGCGGCCGACCGCGCCACGGTCGAGAAGCTGCCGGCGGGAAGCTTCATTTCGATGCCCGCCGGCGTGCTGCATTATGTTTTCGTCGACGAGGATTCAGTGCTCCAGATCAACGCCGCCGGTCCTTGGCAGATCGACTATTACGATCCGAAAGACGACCCGCGGCTGAATATTGCGCCTGCGGGGGCGCCTGCGCGCTAAGCGAAAACGCTCAAAGAAAACGGCTCGCGCCTTTACATCCGAGGTCGCGAGCCGTTCCGTGTAGGGCTACCGCGGGCAGCGGCCGCCTCTCGATGAAAACCTAGGCCCAGCGCAACGGAATGCAAGCAGGGCCGTTGCGCCCTCGTCCGCCCCCGGAGCTCGCGAGGAACATTTGCCGAGCGTGAGAGTTGCGCTTTGAAACTGTCGCGCAAGGGGCGCGCCCGGACAAGCGGAGTTCAGCCATGCTCTCGACCGTCCTGATTGTCGTTCTGCTGTTGTTGCTTATCGGCGCCCTGCCGACATGGCCTTACAGCTCTGGATGGGGATATGGCCCCGGCGGAATTGTCGGCGCCCTGCTCGCAATCGTCCTCGTGATGGCGCTCATCGGCAGGCTGTAGCAATTTGGAGCCGGCGCGGCGTAGCGATGGCTTGCGCGGGGTTGCGCAATGACCGAGACGAGAATGGCGCCGCTCGAGCGCGGTCGCGCCGAATCTGACGGCCCGCCATCGAGCGCCGCCCGGCGGGTGGGATTCGTTCGACGTCACCCGGCGCTTATCCTCTTGGGCGCGCTGGCGCTGATCATGCTCGGCGTCGGCGGGTTTATTTACTGGGACTATGCGTCGCATTTCGAAACGACCGACGACGCTTTCGTCGACGCGCGCCAATATTCCATTTCTCCGAAAGTCTCCGGCTATCTCACCGCGGTCGAGGTGACCGACAATCAACATGTCTCCCCCGGCGACGTCATCGCGCGCATCGATCAGCGCGACTATCGAATTGCCCTCGCTGACGCGGAGGCTCAACTCGCCGCGGCGCAAGCGAGCGCGAAGAATCTCGATGCGCAAATCGCCGCGCAGCGCGCTCAGATCGGCGCCTCCGAAGCTCAAGTCGAGCAGTCCCAGGCTGCGCTGCGCTTCGCCCAGCAGGAGGCGACGCGATCTCGCACGCTTGTCCAGCGCGGCACCGGCACCGTGCAACGCCAGCAGCAAACCTCGTCGCAGCTCGGGCAAGAACAGGCCCGACGCGAGCGCGCCGGCGACACGCTTCAGGCGGCGCGCGCTCAGGTCCAGTCGCTCGAGGCGCAGCGCGCGACGGCGGAGGCGCGGATCGGGCAGGCCAGCGCGCAGGTCGATAAGGCGCGCCTCGACCTCTCTTATACGACGGTGAAGGCCGCCGAATCTGGCCGCGTCGTTCGACTGACAGCGGCGGTTGGCCAGCTTGTGCAGGCCGGCACAAGCCTTGCGATGTTTGTTCCCGACAACATCTGGGTGACCGCAAATTTCAAGGAGACGCAGCTCGACGACATGCGGCCGGGCCAGCCCGTGCAAATGCGCATCGACGCTTATCCCGAACGCGAGTTCAGGGGCCGCGTCGTCAGCGTTCAGCCGGGCTCCGGCACGGCGTTCTCGCTGCTCCCGGCCGAGAACGCCACAGGCAATTACGTCAAGATCGTTCAAAGAGTGCCCGTAAAAATCTCGTTTAGCGATTTGCCGTCCGACGTGGTGCTGGGTCCTGGGATGTCGGTCGTCCCGAGCATTCGCGTGCGCCCGCAGCTCTCGATCTACGAACGTTTGAGAACCCGATTGTGAGCGTCGCAGACGACGTCGGCGCCGCCGGGGAAGCGTCGGATTCCCCTAATCCTTGGCTGATCGCCATGGTCGTCTCGGTCGCGACCTTCATGGAAGTTCTGGACACGACCATCGCCAATGTGGCCCTGCCCTATATCGCCGGCGGCATGGGCGTCTCGCCCGACGAAGCCACCTGGGTGGTGACGACCTATCTCGTCTCTAATGCGGTGATCCTGACGGCAAGCAGCCATCTGGCGAAGGCGCTTGGCCGCAAACCGTTTTTTCTTGTCTGTCTCGCGCTTTTCACCGCCAGTTCGATATTGTGCGGCTTCGCCTGGGACATCCGTTCGCTGCTTTTTTTTCGAGTCCTGCAAGGGCTTGGCGGCGGCGGAATGGTGCCCGTCTCGCAGTCGATTTTGGCCGACGCCTTTCCGCCGGAAAAGCGGGGACAGGGATTCGCGCTCTTTGGCATCGCGGTCGTCGTTGCGCCCGTCATCGGTCCGACGCTCGGCGGCTGGCTTTCCGACAATTACTCCTGGCACTGGTGTTTCCTGATCAACGGCCCCATCGGGCTTCTGTCGATCGCAATGGTCGCCGTTGTGTTGCGCGAACCGGAAGACAGGCCGTCGGCGGCGCCCTTCGATCTCGTCGGCTTTCTTCTCGTTTCGACCTTCCTCGGCTCTCTCGAAGTCGTGCTCGACCGCGGTCAGCGCGAAGACTGGTTTGGCTCGAACTTCATCGTGGGATTCGCCATCCTCTCGGCCGCCGCCTTCGCCTTCATGATCCCCTGGGAGGCGACACGCGAAAACCCGGTGGTCGACATTCGGATGATCGCCACGCGGCAGTTCGGCGCCTGCTTCGCTGTGATGATGGCGCTCGGCGCGGTCCTCATCGCGACGACGCAAATACTGCCGCAGCTGTTGCAGCTCTCCTTCGGCTATACGGCGACTCTCGCTGGACTGGTGCTGTCCCCTGGAGGCGTCGTCACGATGGCGATGATGATCGTCGTCGGGCGGCTATCGAGCCTAGTGCAGCCAAAATATCTCATCATGGCGGGAGCGGCCATCGTCGCTCTTTCGATCTACAATCTGACGAGTTTCTATGGCGACGTCGATTTCTGGTATTTCGCGCGCACGCGCATCTACATCGGCATCGGCCTGCCGCTCATTTTCATTCCGATTACGACCGCGTCTTACCAAGGCCTTCCACCGGAGAAGACGGATCAGGCTTCCGCTCTCATCAATGTCGCGCGCAATGTGGGAGGCTCCATAGGCGTCTCGCTTGCACAAAACGTCCTGGCGCATCGAGAACAGTTCCATTTGAATCGTCTCGCCGAAAATACGATTCCATCCAATATCCAGTTTCAGGAGACGTTGCGGCGCGCCACCGAACATTTCCTCGCCCTCGGCGGAACGGCGTCGGAGGCGCGGCGGCAGGCCGTCATCTGGATTGGCCGGCAGATGCAAACGCAGGCGTCCCATCTTGCCTATATCGACGTTTTCTACGCCCTGACGCTCGTCGCAGCGACGATCATCCCGTTCGCCTTGTGTCTGCGCCGCGTCCGGCTCGGCGCTTCGAACTCCGCGCCAGCGCATTGAGCCGCGCTCGACCGGCTTTTCGGCGCCGGATCGCCCCGGCGCGAAGCCGCGCGCCGTTCGGCCCGGGCGCGATCCCCCGTGCGCAGATATTCTTGCGCCTGCCCAACGAATTCCCGGCGGGGTTACTTTTTGTATTTTTCGCCATTAAAGTCCCGCCGCGCGGCTAAGTTCCGCACCCATCAATTGGAGTCGATAATGTCTCATTTCTCGCTCGGCCGCGCGATGTGCGCGATATCTTTCATCGCGCTGTCGTCCAGCGCCGCCATGGCGCAGTCGGTGCAAGTCGGCACCCTTCTCTGCCATGTTTCCGGCGGCGTCGGCATGATCATCATGGAGAATCAGGCGCTCGACTGCGTCTATACGGACGCTAAGGGCAGCCCGCCCCAGCATTACATCGGCAGACTGACCAATGTCGGCGCCAATATTGGCATCAGCGGTCCGGGTCAGATGATTTGGAGCGTGCTTGCGGCCACCAACAGCGTCGCGCCTGGCGCGCTGGCCGGAGACTATGTCGGCGCGGAAGGGTCGGTCGCCGTCGGCGCCGGCGCCGGCGGAGCGGTCCTTGTCGGCGGCTCCAACAAGACCATCTCACTGCAGCCCGTGTCCGTCTCCCTTGGCACCGGCCTCAATGTTTCCGCCGGCGTCGGCAATGTCAGCCTGCAATATATGCCGGTGACCCCCCCGCCGCCGCCGCCCGCGCCGGCCAAGCCGAAGAAAACCCGCCATCGGTAATCTCGGGCGCCGCAAAGGACGAAAAAAACGGGCGCGCCAGCGCGCCCGTTTGTCGCCGCCGAATTACTTCGGGTGCGGCGTCCCGAGGTAGGGGAACTCTTTCAACGTGTCGGTATGCGGCTGCAGCCCATCCGGCGGGATGTCGCCTTTCGAGAGAAAGGACAGCCGAAAATTGATGACGTCGTCGGCGAAAGTGCGGCCGTTGGGATAGCCCGCGGGCCTGGTGGGATCGAAGCTCAGCATGTCCGGCAGGATGCCGTGTTCGTCGATCGCCGTGATCGCTTCATCCCTGGTGTAGTCGCCGGTATGGCCCATCAGATGAATGAACAGTTCGAGCCAGCGCGCGCGGTCGTTTACGGGTTCGCTGGCGTTATATTCTTCCTTTGTTTCATCGGTATTGAAGAAGCTGCTGACTGACGGATGGCCGGCGCGATCGGCATGAACCAGCTTGCCGTCGCTACGAACGCTGCACCGCCCCCAGATTCGAACCGTCGGATTGCCGCCGAGCGCGCTCGTCGGCATCTCGACCACGGTAGACAGGATGTTCGCCTCGGTGTTCGAATCCTTGCCCGTCCAGGGCGACTTCCCCCCCAGATGCGGCGCCGTGAAATTTCTGCCGCCGGACGTGTCGTACAAGGCCAGAATGCCGTCGTAGTCGAAAAAGAACGCGTCGCTGCGAACGCCCGTGAAGAAGGTGAAATCGCCTGATCGCACGATGTTCGGCTTGGGCCCGAAGGAGACTTCCGCGCCGGAGACGATCTTCTCGCCGACGGGTTCGGGCGAATGCGACTCTGCCCCGTGCGCCAAATAAACGTCGTAAGTCTGCCTGCCGTTTTCCTTGGGCGAGAACACATAGCTGAACGCAATATCCGTCAGGCAGTCGCCGTCATTGTCGATATTAAGCCGGTAGATCGCCTCAGGATGGAACTCATCGCAGGAGGGATTGGCGTTGAGGATGATCGCCGTCCGAGACGGATCGCTTGGAGACTGAAAGGCGTAGAGATCGCACAGGTCCAACCTTTGATCGCCGAGCGGCGGACCAAGACTAAGGCCGGTAAAATGATTCGACACGTGTCGCCTCCTATAAAGACGTGGAGAGAATGTGCGGCTGATCCGCTTCAAGCGCCTGCCGCCGCACGCTATGTCGTGTTTGTCTCAACATCAAGATTGTTCGAAATTGTCTGTTCGCCGCGAATCAGTCTGATAATGCTGGAAAAATCGGCGCAGCCCTGGCCCGCCGCCTGATGCAGCGCATAGAGCTGCGTCGCGACGGCGCCGAGCGGCGAGGCCGCCCCAGCCAGCGCGGCGGCTTCCTGCGCGAGTCGCAAATCTTTCAACATCAGGGAGGTCATGAAGCCGGGTTTGTAGTCGTTGTTCGCCGGCGACGCAGGCGTCATCTCCGGCACGGGGCAATAGGTCGTCAGCGACCAGGACTGACCAGAGGAGATCGACGCCGCATCGAACAGCGCCCGATGCGAGAGGCCGAGCCTTTCCGCGAGCACGAAAGCCTCGGCCGTCGCGATCATCGTGGCGCCGAGCATGAGATTGTTGCAGATTTTCGCCGCCTGCCCCATGCCGGCGCCGCCGCAATGAAGCACATGCGCGCCCATATGCTCGAGAATGGGCCTCGCCGCGGCGAACGCCTCCGCTTCGCCGCCGCACATAAAGGTCAGCGTCGCCGCTTTCGCGCCGGCGACGCCTCCCGACACCGGCGCATCCACCGAGAGCGCGCCGCTCTCTTGCGCCAGCCGATGCGCGGCGCGCGCGCTTGCGACGTCGACCGTCGAGCAGTCGATGAGCAGCTTGCCGCGCGCTTGCGGCGCAATGTCGCGCCAGACGGCAAGCGTCTGATCGCCGCTCTGCAGCATGGTGATGGCGACATCGGCGCCCTCGATCGCCTCCCGCACCGACCGTGCGGCGGCGACGCCCTCCTGGGCGGCGGCTTCGACGAGCGAGGCGTTGAGATCAAATCCTCGCGCCTCGACGCCGGCGCGCGCCAGCGCCGCCGCCATCGGACGGCCCATATTGCCGAGACCGATGAACGCCGCGCGCATCATGGCTAGGACAAGGTCGGCATGACGAAACTCGCGCCGGTCCTGACGCCGCCCGGCCAGCGGGACGCGACCGTCTTCGTCTTCGTATAGAAGCGCATGGCGTCCGGCCCATGCTGATTGAGATCGCCGAACATCGAACGCTTCCAGCCGCCGAAGGTGTAATAGGCCAGCGGCGTCGGGATCGGCACATTGACCCCGACCATGCCGACGTCGACCCGCGAGGCGAATTCGCGCGCGGCGTCGCCATCGCGCGTAAAGATGGCGACGCCATTGCCATATTCGTGATCATTGGCCAGCGACAGCGCCTCGTCGAAGCCGCGCGCGCGTACGACGGAGAGCACCGGGCCGAAGATCTCCTCCTTGTAGATCCGCATCTGCGGGCGCACCTCGTCGAACAGGCAGCCGCCCATATAAAAACCGTTCTCATAGCCTTGCATTTTGAAGCCGCGTCCATCGACCCGCAGCTTGGCGCCCTCCTTTACGCCAAGAGCCACGTAGTCTTTCACCCGCTCCAGATGCGCACGGGTGACCAGCGGGCCGAAGTCGGCGGAAGGATCGGTGGACGGCCCGACGCGCAGATTTTCCACGCGCGGTTCGAGCCGCGCGATGAGCGCGTCGGCGGTTTCTTCGCCCACCGGCACGGCGACCGAGATCGCCATGCAGCGCTCGCCGCCGGACCCATAGGCGGCGCCGATGAGGGCGTCGACCGCCTGATCCATGTCGGCGTCCGGCATGATCACCATGTGGTTTTTCGCGCCGCCAAAACACTGCACGCGCTTTCCGTGGGCGGCGCCATGCGCGTAGACATGTTCGGCGACCGGCGTCGAACCGACGAAGCCGATGGCTTTGACCTCAGGCTCCTCGAGCAGCGCATCGACGGCTTCCTTGTCGCCGTTGACGACGTTGAACACGCCCGGCGGCAGGCCGGCTTCGAGCATCAGTTCGGCCAGAAGCAGCGGCGCGCCGGGATCGCGCTCGGAGGGCTTCAGAATGAAGGCATTGCCGCAGGCGATCGCCGGAGCGAATTTCCACATCGGAATCATCACCGGAAAATTGAAAGGCGTAACGCCCGCGACGACGCCCAGCGGCTGGCGCATCGAATAGACGTCGAGGCCGGCCGCCGCGGAATCGGAAAATTCGCCCTTCATCAGATGCGGAACGCCGATGCAGAATTCGGCGACCTCGACGCCGCGCTGGATCTCGCCCTGCGCATCGGCGAGCGTCTTGCCGTGCTCGCGCGCGAGAATCGCCGCGAGCCGCTCCTTCTCCCGCCCGACGATATCGACGAATTTCATCAGCACGCGGGCTCTGCGCTGCGGATTGACCGCCGCCCATTCTCGCTGCGCCGCGGCGGCGTCGGCGATCGCCTCGCGCACCTCGTCGCGGCTGGCGAGCGGCACGCGCGAGATCGTCGCTCCGGTCATCGGCTCATAGGCGTCGGCGAATCGTCCGGATTTTCCCTTGACCCGGCGTCCGCCGACAAAATGCCAAAGCTCTTCCATGTTCGCTCATCTAAGGCGCGTCCGGCCGATGTCATCTCGCAAGACGGGACCGCGCGCCTATATGTTGGAGAGAGACGCCTTCCATGACGGAATTCGGCGATGGAACTGCAGCTCACGAGCGAAAGCAAGAATCGATACGCGCAGGCGCCGCGACAGGCGGACTGGACGATAGATCAGAACTGGGCTTCCTACAGCGACGAGGAGCATGATCGCTGGAACCGGCTGTTCGCCCGCCAGGCGAAGCTCCTGCCGGGCCGAGCCTGCGACGAATTCCTGGAGGCGAAGCAAAAGCTCGAACTTTCGCGCTCGGGCATCCCGGATTTCGCCGACCTGAGCCGCCGACTGGGGGCGATGACCGGCTGGAGCGTCGTTCCGGTGGCGGGGCTGATTCCCGACGACGCCTTCTTCGATCATCTCGCCAATCGGCGCTTTCCAGCCGGGGCGTTCATTCGCCCGGAGTCGGAGCTTGAATATCTCCAGGAGCCCGACGTCTTCCACGACGTTTTCGGCCATGTGCCGCTCCTCGCCAATCCGACCTATGCGCGCTTTCTCGAAGCCTATGGCAAGGGCGGCCGACGGGCGCTCGCGCGCGGGCAGCTCCATAATCTCGCGCGGCTCTACTGGTACACGATCGAGTTCGGCCTGATCGAGACGCCGAAAGGGCTGCGCATTTTCGGGGCCGGAATCATGTCTTCGCCCTCTGAAACGATTTTCTCGCTGGAAGACTCGTCGCCGAACCGCGTCGTCTTCGACCTCGAACGCGTCATGCGAACGAATTACATCATCAGCGATTTCCAGCAGACCTATTTCGTCATCGAAAGCTTCGAGAAGCTTCTCGCCGACGGCTATCAGGATTTTGCGCCGATCTATGATCGGCTGCGCGGCGCTTCGGACCTCGCGGCGCACGAACTCGCGCCGGGAGACCGCATCATTTCGCGCGGCGACTTCCATTACTTCCGCGCCAAGCGAAGCGCTTAAGGCTACGCCGGAATTGCGTGACGGGTGTTTTCCTCACCCTGATCCTGAGGAGGCTCCGAAGGAGCCGTCTCGAAGGACGAGAGTAAGAAAACTAGGCGAAAACGGGCTTCCTCGTCCTTTGAGACGCGTGCTTCGCACGCTCCTCAGGATGAGGAAGCCCTTCATCCGATCGCCCTGTTAACCCTAGGACTCGGCGTTGACGACCCGTTGCTCGATGGCGCCGAAAATCGAGCGCCCGTCCGCGTCGCGCATCTCGATGCGCACCACATCGCCCGCTGTCAGAAACGGCGTGCGGGGCGCGCCCTCGATCAGCTTCTCCACCACGCGCTGCTCGGCGATGCAGGAGTAGCCGTCTCCGCCCTGCGCGATCGGTCTGCCGGGACCGCCGTCGGCGTCCCGGTTGGAAATGGTGCCGGAGCCGATGATCGTTCCGGCGCTGAGCGCGCGCGTTTGGGCCGCATGCGCGATGAGACGCGGAAAGTCGAAGGTCATATCCTTTCCGGCGTCCGGGCGGCCGAGCGGCGCGCCATTGACGAAGGACAGCAGCGGCAGCGAGAGCCGCTCGCCGTCCCATGCCTCGCCAAGCTCGTCAGGCGTCACGGCGACGGGGGAAAAGGCGGACGCTGGCTTTGACTGGAAAAAACCAAAGCCTTTTGCAAGCTCCGGAGGCACCAGCCCGCGCAGGGTCACGTCATTGACCAGCATGACGAGCCTGATGTGACCACGCGCCTCCTGCGGCGTCACGCCCATCGGCACATCATCCGTGATGATGGCGACTTCGGCTTCGAGATCGAGATCATGCTTTTCGTCGCGCAAGGGAATGGCGTCGCGCGGGCCAAGGAAGACGTCGGAGCCTCCCTGATACATCAGCGGATCGCTCCAGAAGCTCTCCGGCATTTCGGCGCCGCGGGATTTTCGAACGAGCGCGACGTGATTGACGTATGCCGAGCCGTCGGCCCACTGATAGGCGCGCGGCAGCGGCGAGGCGCAATCCTGCTCGCGAAAGGGAAAGCTTTCTCTAAGTCCGCATTCGAGCCGCGCCGCCAGCGCCCGCAGCTCCGGCGCCACAGCTTCCCAGTCTTCGATCGCCGACTGCAGAGTGGGCGCGACGAAGCCCGCCGCGACGGCCCGCGTGAGATCGCGCGAGACAAGGATAAGCGCGCCGTCGCGCCGACTTTTCAGGGATGCGAGCTTCACGGGCCATTGCCGGTGAAATGGCGGCGCAGCCCTGACCAGCACTCGGCGTAGTCTTGATGAAGGGTTGCAAGCGACATCGCGAAAGAGGTCGGATAGAGCGGCAGTCGAGACTCGAACATAAAGGCGAGCGCGTCGTCGATCTTCGCTGGCCCGAGATCCGCCCGAGAAGCCTGTTCGAAAGCTTCGGCGTCGGGACCGTGCGGCAGCATCGCATTGTGCAGCGACATGCCGCCGGGCTCGAAGCCGGACGGCTTCGCGTCGTAGCGCCCGTAAATCAGGCCCATGAACTCGCTCATAATGTTCAAATGATACCAGGGAGGCCGGAACGTGTGCTCCGCGACCTGCCAACGCGGCGGAAAGATCGCGAAATCCACGTTGCCGACGCCTGTTTCGTCTGAAGGAGAGGTCAACACCGTAAATATCGAGGGATCGGGATGATCGAACAACACGGCGCCGACCGGACAGAATCTTCGCAGATCATATTTATAGGGCGCGTAATTGCCATGCCAGGCGACAACGTCGAGCGGCGAATGATCGATGTCGCAGCGATAGAAGCGGCCGCCCCATTTGACGCTCAGACGGCAAGGCTTTTCATTGTCTTCGAAGGCCGCGGTCGGCGTAAGGAAATCGCGCGGATTGGCGAGTCCATTCGCGCCGATCACGCCGCGATAGGGCAATGTAAATGGCGCGCCATAGTTTTCGCAAACATAGCCGCGAGACGGGCCGGCCAAGAGCTCAACCCGAAATTTTACGCCGCGCGGAATGACGCATATCTCGCCGGGAGAGCATTCGATAAGGCCGAACTCGGTGAAGATGCGCAGGTCGCCGAACTGCGGGACGATCAGCAACTCGCCGTCGGCGTCGTAGAAATAGTCGTCGCGCATCGATTGCGCGGCGAGATAGAGATGCGCCGCCATGCCAACCCTCAGGCCGCAATCGCCGCCCGTTACGATGGTGCGCATTCCTTCGATGAATGAGCCTGCGTCGTCGCCGACATCGCTTGCGCCCCAGCGCAGCTGGCCGAGCCGCGCGTCGACATCGCGGCATGGCGCGGACTTCCAGTGACTCTGCTCGATGTTCCTCGGGTCGCGCAGGTGAAGAACCGAGGGGCGAATGCGATACAGCCATGACCGCCGGTTGAGATGGTTTGGCGCGGTGAAGGCGGAGCCAGACAATTGCTCGGCGTAGAGGCCGTATGGACATCGTTGCGGCGAGTTCTGCCCCATCGGCAATGCGCCGGGCAGGGCTTCACTCTCGAACTCATTGCCGAAGCCGTGCAAATAGCGCGTGGGGGACATTGCCTAACCTGCCGCCCGGTTCAACACGCCGCGGCGGATCTGATCCTCTTCGATCGACTCGAACAAGGCGCGGAAATTGCCTTCGCCAAAACCTTCATCGCCCTTGCGCTGGATGAATTCGAAGAAGATAGGGCCAATGACAGTCTTGGAGAAAATCTGCAGCAACAGACGTCGGGCGCCCGTCGTGAGTCCGTCGACCAGAATGCCGAGTTCCTTGAGCCGCTGCGTCGGCTCTCCGTGACCAGGAAGCCGATGCTCCAGCGCGTCATAATAGGCGTCCGGCGGCGCCGGCATGAAGTCGAGCCCGTTGTCGCGCATCGCGACGACGGTCTCGTAAATATCCCGGCACGCGCAGGCGATATGCTGAATCCCTTCGCCCCTGTATGCGTCCAGGAATTCCTCGATCTGGCTTTTTTCGTCGGCGCTTTCGTTGATCGGGATGTGAATCTTGCCGCAAGGACTCGTCATGGCGCGAGAGCGCAGGCCCGTCATCTTGCCTTCGATGTCGAAGTAGCGAATTTCACGGAAATTGAAGATGCGCTCATACCAGGCCGCGAGCGCGTCCATGCGGCCGCGGCGAACGTTGTGCGTGAGATGGTCGATATTGGTCAGGCCCACGCCTGCAGGATTAGGGTCGCGCTCTCCGATCCACCGGAAGTCGATGTCCCAGATTGAACCCTGATCGCCATATCGGTCGACAAGATAAATGAGCGAACCTCCAACGCCCTCGATGGCGGGAATGTTCAGCTCCATCGGGCCAACCCCGAAGGCCACAGGCTTGGCGCCGAGAGAAACGGCGCGGCGCATCGCTTTTGCGGCGTCGACGACGCGGAAACCGATGCAGCAAACCGACGGCCCATGCGCTTTCTGGAATTCGGCGGCGAAGCTGTGAGGCTCCGCGTTCAGCACATAATTCACTTCCCCCTGCCGATACAGCGTCACGTCTTTGGAGCGATGGCGCGCGACGGCGACAAACCCCATCTTCTCGAAAAGCGAGGCGAGTTGCGCGGGATCGGGATGCGCGAATTCGACAAATTCGAATCCGTCCGTTCCCATCGGGTTTTCGGCGGGCGTTTCCGCGCCGCCAAGCGTCGAGTCCATGAGCAGGCCCTATATACGGCTTTGACTGACCTGCTATTTAAATATTGCGTTCCCGATCCGGTTAAAGGCCCATGATCCTTTACGACTATTATCGCTCGTCGGCCGCCTATCGCGTGCGGATCGCCATCGCGCTCAAAGGGCTCGTCGTGGAACGCCGCCGGGTCCATCTCTTGCACGGCGAACAGCGTGATCCCGGCTATCGCGCCAAAAGCCCGCTGGCCATCGTGCCGACCCTCCAGCTTCATGACGGTCGACTCATCACCCAGTCGCTGGCGATCATCGACTATCTTGACGCGCTGAAGCCTGAGCCTTCGCTCCTGCCACGAGACGCCGTTCGGGCGGCGCAGGCGCGGGCGGCGGCGTTGACGATCGCCTGCGAGATACATCCGCTCGCCAATCTGCGGGTGATCGAGGCGCTGCAGCAGCAGTTCGGCGCCAAGAACGATCAGATCGCCGTGTGGCGCAAGCGCTGGATCGCCGAAGGGCTGAGCGCGGTCGAGGCGCTGATCGCGCCCGCCCCTTTCGCCTTTGGCGCAGAGCCGTCGCTCGCCGACATATGCCTCATTCCGCAGGTCTATAACGCGCGACGCTTCGACGTTTCGCTCGAGGCCCGCCCGCGCATCCTCGCCGTGGAGGCGGCTTGCGCCGCACACCCTGCTTTCATGGAAGCGCGTCCAGAGGCGCAGCCGGACGCCGAATGATTTATGACGCGCGCGTCAGATCGGCGATCGCCGCCCCCAGGAAGCGGCCGGCTTCGCCGCCGGTGACCACGCGGTGATCGAAGGTGAGGCTCAGAGGCAAAATCCGATGCACGGCGGGCGCGCCGTCGACGGCGACAACCTCATCGCGAATGCGCCCGGCGCCGAGAATCGCGACCGTCGGCGGCAGCACGATCGGCGCGGCGTAGCGCCCCGCGATCATGCCGAAATTCGACAGCGTGATGGTCGCGCCGCGCAGCTCCTCGGGCGGTATGCGGCGCGCCGCCGCGTCCTGCCGCAGGCGGTCGAGGCCCTTGCGCAAGTCCTGCGCGTCGCGATTGCCGACATCCCGCAGCACAGGCACGAACAGGCCCTCTTCCGACAGATCCACGGCGACGCCAAGGTCGATCTTCTTCATCACACGGCGCGCGAAGGCATGAGGCTCGAACCAGGCGTTGAGCGCAGGCTCCGCCTTGCAGGCCTGGACGAGAGCGCGGATCAGACGGATGGTTGTATCCGTCCCGGCCGCCCAAGCGTGGATGTCTGCGTCGTCGACGATTGTGGCCGCGGCCACTTCCGCCTGCGCCTGCGCCATATTGTGGGCCATGGCCCGGCGCACGCCGCGCAGCGGCTCGGCGGCTTCCGTCTCACTGAGAATGCGCGCGACGCGCTCAATGTCCTGCGTGGTGATCAACCCGTCCACGCCGGAGGGCGTCACCATGGCGAGATCGACGTTCAGTTTTCGCGCGAGCGCTCTTACGGCGGGCGTCGCCCGCACCGCGCCGCCGACATGGCCGACCGAGATCGGCTGGTCGCGGACGACGCCGGCCCCCTGCTGAACGGCGCCGACCACTGACCCCGTGTCCTCTCCCGCGCCCTCAAAACCGACCAGCGGCGCGCCGATGCGGATCACGTCGCCCGCGGAGGCGAACAGCCGCTCGATGCGGCCTCCTTGAGGCGATGGGATTTCAACGACCGCCTTGGCGGTTTCAACCGCCACGAGCGGCTGATCGACTTTAACGTCCTCGCCGGCGGCGACACGCCATTCGACGAGTTCGGCCTCCTGCAACCCCTCTCCGAGATCGGGAAGACGAAAGATGTTCATGACGCCTCCATCACTTGCCGAACGCCGTCGACGATGCGGTCCACGCTCGGAATATATTGCTTCTCCAGCTTCGCCAGCGGCACGACCACGTCATAGCCGGTGACCCGCTTGATCGGGGCGAGCAGAGAGTAAAGCGCGCGCTCAGCGATTTCCGCGGCGACCTCGGCGCCAAAGCCCGCCGTGCGCGGCGCCTCGTGAACGATGACGCAGCGTCCGGTCTTTTCGACGGAGCGAAGGATCGTTTCCACGTCGAGCGGCTTCAGCGTGGCGACGTCGATCACTTCGATCATCACGCCCTCTTCTTCGAGCTTTTCGGCCGCGGCGAGCGTTTCGGGCGCCATCGCGCCCCAGGTGACGACCGTCGCGTCGGCGCCTTCGCGCAGGACGAAGCAGGCGTCGAGCGGCAACTCCACGCCGTCGTCCTCGACCTCCTGACGGAAGAGACGATAGAGGCGCGTGGGCTCGAGAAAGATCACCGGATCGGGATCGCGCACCGACGCCAGAAGCAGCCCGTAGGCTCGGGCCGGCGAAGACGGCGCGACGACGCGAAGCCCCGGCATGTGAGCGAACATCGCCTCCGGACTTTCGGAATGATGCTCGGGCGCGTGAATGCCGGCGCCGCAAGGCGAGCGAAGCACCATTGGACAGGTCAGCCGCCCGCGCGTGCGATTGCGCATGCGAGACGCGTGATTGATGATTTGGTCGATCGCCGGATAGATGAAACCGGAAAACTGAATTTCGGCGACGGGCTTCAGCCCCATCGCCGCCATGCCGACCGCGACGCCGGCGATGCCGCCTTCGGCCAAGGGCGTGTCGATGACCCGCTCGCGCCCGAACCGCGCCTGCAGGCCGTTCGTGGCGCGAAACACGCCGCCATTGACGCCGATGTCCTCGCCAAGCAGGAGGACATCCTTGTCTTCGCTCATTGCGCGCGCGAGCGCGAGATTGACCGCTTCGACAAGAGTGATTTCAGACATGGCCGTTTCCGTCGCGGTTTGCGCTGCGCAGGGCAAATCGGCGGGCTTCTTCGCGTTGCCACTGCAAGGTATCCGGGAGCTTTGCATAGAGATGCTCGAACATGGCGTCGCAGTTCAGGGGCGAGGCGTTCAAATAGGCCGCAACCTCGCGATCGACCTCTTCCGCGCACTCCTTGTGAAGCTCCGCCTCCTGCTCCTTCGACCAGGCGCCTTCGCTCACGAGGTAGGCGCGCAGCCGAGCGATCGGCTCGCGCGTCCACTGCGCGCGCACGACCTCGGGATCACGATATCGCGAAGCGTCATCGGCGGTGGTGTGATCGCCGAGGCGATAGGTGAGCGCTTCGATCAGCGTCGGTCCGCCGCCCGATCGCGCCTTGTCGATCGCCCGGCGCGCCACTTCATGAACCGCGATGACGTCATTGCCGTCGACCTGGCGCCCCTCGACGCCGGCGGCGACGCCCTTTTGCGCGAGAGTCTCCGCGGCGCTTTCGAGCTCTCGCGGCGTCGAGATCGCCCAGCCATTATTGTTGATGATGAACACGACGGGCGCCTTCCAGACTCCCGCCATGTTCAACGCTTCGTAAAAGGCGCCATTGGAGGTGCCGCCGTCGCCAATGAAGGTGACGACGACGCGGTCCTCCTTCCGCGCCATCAGCGCGTACGCCGCGCCGACCGCCTGCGGGGCCTGCGTGGCGACGGGAACGCAGTTTGGAAAGTCGCCGCGCGCGTTCTTAAAATCGCTGCCGCGCTCGTCGCCCCCCCAATAGAGCAGACATTCGGACATCGCCATGCCGCGATAGAATTGCGCCGCATGATCTCGATAGGACGGCACGAGCACGTCGCGTGCTTCCATCGCCGCGGCCGCCCCGACGCCGATCGCTTCCTGGCCGAGCGCCGACGCGAAGGTGCCCAGCTGACCGGTGCGTTGAAGACTGATCGCCTTGTTGTCGAAGATTCTGGTTCGCGTCATCGCGCGATAGAATCGGACCAGTCGTTCGATATCCTTCGCCGATTTGCTGGCCGCCTTGCTGATCTCGCCGCTCGGCGACAACAGCTGAACAAGATCCATATGGAGATCGAAGCCCATCTCAATGTTTCCCATCGCCCCGCTCCTGATGTGCGAAGTAGCGCGGCGATAGGCGACGTCACGGCTCCGCGACATTTTTTTTGGCGATTTGCCGGCGCCGCAGCGCGGGATAGAGGTTCGGTTGCGGGCTTGACTGTATGGCCGATTGTCCAATTTACCGATCATGTCCGCCAAATCGGAAATTGATCCCTTTTCGTTTCGAGACGAATTTGGCCCCGCGAAGATCGTCCATATCTGGTCGCCCTCGGTCGAACTACGCGCCGTCGTCGTCATCGACAATGTCGCCGCAGGTCCCGCCATCGGCGGCACGCGCATGGCGCCGGACGTCAGCGTCACGGAGTGCTTCCGACTCGCCCGGGCGATGACCTTGAAGAACGCCGCGTGCGGATTGCCGCACGGCGGCGCAAAATCCGTGATTTTCGGCGATCCAGATATGGCGCAAGCCGACAAGGAACGGCTCATGCGCGTCTTCGCCAAATCCATTGAGCAGCTCGTCGATTATATTCCCGGACCCGACATGGGCACGGACGAGACGGCGATGGCCTGGGTGCATGACGAAATCGGCCGCTCGGTCGGTCTCCCGGCGGAGATTGGCGGCATTCCTCTCGATGAAATCGGCGCCACGGGTTTTGGCGTCATGATCGCGGCGTGCGCAGCGGCGCCCTTCGCCGGTGTTTCGCTCAGCGGAGCGCGCATCGTCGTGCAGGGGTTTGGCGCCGTGGGCATGCACGCGGCGCGGTTTCTGGCCAGCAAAGGGGCGCGAATGGTCGGCGTATCCGACAGCCGCGGCGCGGTGGCCGACCAGGATGGGCTCGATATCGAGGCGCTCGCCGCGTTGAAGCGCCAAGGCAAGAGCGTCGGCGACCTGGCGCGCGCGCGCGCCGTCGACCCCGAGGCGCTCATCGCCTTGCCTTGCGAGATCTTCATTCCGGCTGCGCGCCCCGACGTGCTGCGCGCGGACAATGTTGACCTGCTCGACTGTAAACTGGTGGTGCAGGGCGCGAATATTCCCGCCACCGCCGAAGCGGAACGGATGATGCTGGCGCGGGGAATCGTCAGCGTCCCGGATTTCATCGCCAACGCCGGCGGCGTGATCTGCGCGAGCATTGAATACGGTGGCGGCGGCGAAGCGGCGGCC
Organism: Methylocystis sp. SC2; assembly: GCF_000304315.1. Taxonomy (NCBI): domain Bacteria; kingdom Pseudomonadati; phylum Pseudomonadota; class Alphaproteobacteria; order Hyphomicrobiales; family Methylocystaceae; genus Methylocystis; species Methylocystis hydrogenophila. Next base: position 1,069,870 of record NC_018485.1, read on the forward strand.
TTCGCGGCGATAGAGGAAAAAATCGGCCGGAACACGCGGCTCACGCTGGAGCGGTCGCGCGCCGAGAGCGTTGCTCCCATCGACGCCGCGATGGACCTTTCGACCGACCGGCTGCGCAAGATCATGCAATTGAGGCGCTGGCGCTAGCCCGGCCGCTCGATCGCCATCGCGGTCGCTTCTCCGCCGCCGATGCAGAGCGCCGCCACGCCTCTTTTCAGGCCCTTAGCCTCCAGAGCGGCGAGAAGCGTGACGATGATTCGTGCGCCCGACGCGCCGATCGGATGGCCGAGCGCGCAGGCGCCGCCGCGGACATTCACCTTCTCATGCGGCAAGTCGAGTTCGCGCATCGCCGCCATGGCGACGACGGCGAACGCCTCATTGATCTCAAAGAGGTCGACGTCGTTCGCCGCCCAACCCACCCGTTCCATGAGTTTGCGGATCGCTGCGATCGGCATGACGGAAAAGCGGCTCGGCGCGCCCGCGACGGTGAGATAGCCACGAATGACGGCCAGCGGCGTCGCGCCGGCGCGCTCGGCCTCGTCGACGCGCATCAGGGCGAGCGCCGCCGCGCCGTCCGATATCGCGCTGGCGTTGGCGGCGGTGATCGTGCCGTCCTCCCTGAAAGCGGGTTTGAGGCGGGCGATATCCTGCGCCTTGGCCTTGCCGGGCAGTTCGTCGCTGGCGATGGCGCGCGCGTTGGCGCCTTTGCCCAGCGTTATCGGCGCGATCTCCTGCGCGAAAGAGCCGTCGCTCGTCGCGCGTTGCGCGCGCGCCAGCGACGTCGCCGCATATTGGTCCTGCATCTCGCGGGTAAATTGATATTCGGTCGCGCAATCCTCCGCGAAGGAGCCCATCAGCCGACCCTTTTCATAGGCGTCCTCCAGCCCATCCAGAAACATGTGATCGAGCGCCTTGCGATGCCCCATTCGATAGCCGGTGCGCGCGCGATCGAGCAGATAAGGCGCGTTGCTCATGCTCTCCATGCCGCCGGCGACCGCGACCCGCGCGCCGCCAACAGCGAGCTGGTCGCTCGCGAGCATCACCGCCTTCATTCCAGATCCGCACATCTTATTGACGGTGACGGCGCCCGTCGTCTCCGGCAGCCCGGCGCCGAGCGCCGCCTGCCGCGCCGGGGCCTGGCCAAGGCCCGCGGAAAGGACGCAGCCCATGACGACTTCGTCTATGTCGTTCGGCGCCAGGCCGGCGCGCGTCACGGCCGCTTCGATGGCCTGCGCGCCGAGCTGCGGGGCGGAGACGTCCTTCAACTCTCCCAGAAACGCGCCGATCGGCGTGCGCGCGGCGCCAATAATTGCGACGGGTGCGGCAGCGCTCATGATCGACTCCTCATCGGCTGGCGAACGAGCCCCTCCAGGCAGAATATGGCGTCTGATCCCAGCTTTTGAACGTCGGGAGGGGCGTGTCGTCCCCGCCGAGAATGTCTTCGACGGTTTCGTCGCTCACGGCGTCAAGCCTATCCGGCGACCAACTCGGGCGCCGGTCCTTGTCGATGATCGCGGCGCGGATGCCTTCATAAAGGTCGTGGGTCGCCAGCATGCGGCACGCCGCCTTGAATTCGTTCGTGAGACACGTCTCGACGTCAGGCGCGCCCGCGGCGCGCAGCAGCAATGCGCGCGTCGCTTTCAGCGCCGTCGGCGACTTCGCGCCGATGTCCTCCGCCGCACGCAACGAGAATTCCGACCCTTCACGCTCGAAGGCCGCGATGACGTCATCGACCTTCTCATATGCGGTCGCTTCGGCAAGCAATCGCCTGTGCAGCGAAAGTCGGCCGCTCCCCGGATGGCGGGCGAGGCGCCGCAACGCAACATCGACGTCGGCGCCGTCTTGTATCGTCGCCAGCCTGTCGATCAGCGGCTGAATGTCCTCCGCATGGATTAGAACATCCGCAAGACCGGCCTCTATCGCGTCCGCCGCCGCCACCGACGTCGCCGAAAGCGCCAGATAGGCGCCGATTTCGCGCGCTCTCGAAAGAAGCCAGGTCGCGCCCACGTCAGGAAAGAATCCGATGCCGACCTCCGGCATCGCGACGCGGCTTCGCTCCGTGACCACTCGCCGGTTGCCATGCGCAGATATGCCCACGCCGCCGCCCATCACGACGCCATCCATGATCGCGACATAGGGCTTGGGGAAGGAGGCGATGCGGGCGTTCAGCTCATATTCCTCGCGCCAAAAGTCGGCGAAAAGCCGTTTGTGCGAGGGTTCCAGTTCGTAGAGAATCCTCACGTCGCCGCCGGCGCATAGTCCGCGATCGCCGGCGCCTGTAACGAGCACGGCGCAAACGCTCGCGTCGCGCCCAAAGTCGTCAAGGGCGCGTCGGAACTCGCGCACCATCGGCAGCGTCAACGTGTTGAGCGCCTGTGGTCTGTTGAGGAGGATGCGTCCGAGACGGCCCTCGCGCGAAGCGATGAGATCCATCAGCTCACTTCAGTAATGAGCGCGCGATGATGACGCGCATGATTTCATTCGTTCCTTCGAGAATCTGATGAACGCGCAGATCGCGAACGATCTTTTCGACTCCATATTCACTTAAATATCCATAGCCGCCATGCAATTGCAGCGCCTCATTGGCGACCGTGAAGCCGGCATCGGTCACGACGCGCTTGGCCATGGCGCATAGCGTCGTGGCGCCGGGCGCCTTAGCGTCAAGCGCCGCCGCCGCGCGCCAAAGGAATGTGCGCGAGACTTCAAGCTGCGTGGCCATATCCGCGAGCCGGAACTGCAGCGCCTGGAATTCGTCGAGCGCGCGTCCGAACGCCTTGCGGCTCGCCATGTAGCGCAGACTATGGTCGAAGGCCGATTGCGCGCCGCCAAGCGAACAGGCGGCGATGTTTAGGCGGCCGCCGTCGAGCGCGGCCATGGCGATCTTGAATCCGTCGCCCTCGCGTCCGATGAGATTTTCGGCCGGCACGCGGCAGTCATCGAAGATGACCGCCCGTGTCGGCTGGGCGTTCCATCCCATTTTTCGTTCGAGCGCGCCGAAACTCAAACCCCGAGAGCCACCCTCGACGACGAAGGCCGATATGCCCTGGGCCCCCGGCTCGCCGGTGCGCGCCATGACCACATAGAGATGGTCGGCGCCGCCCGCTCCGGCGCCTGAGATGAACTGTTTCGCGCCATTCAAGACATAATGATCGCCGCTGCGCCGCGCCTGAGTGCGTAGCGCCGCAGCGTCCGAACCGCTGCCCGATTCGGTCAGGCAGTAGCTCGAGAGAACCTCCATCGTCGCGAGCTTTGGCAGCCATGCGTCGATCTGGCGCTCGGTTCCGAAAGCGTCGATCAGGCCCGCGCACATATTGTGAATCGAGAGATAGGCGGCGATCGTTGGACAGCCCATCGCGAGCGCCTCGAAGATCAGCACGCCATCAAAGCGCGTCAGCCCGGCGCCGCCGGAAGCCTCTCGCACAAAGATCGCCGCCATGCCGAGCGCCGCCGCGTCGCGCAGCGTTTCTGCCGGGAAGACATGCTCGCGGTCCCAATCGAGAGCAAAGGGCGCAAGGCGATCGCGTCCGAAGTCTCGCGCCATCTCACGAATGGCTTCTTGCTCGGCGCTCAATTCGAAATAGGACGACATTCGGCCATTCACCGCAATTGTTGACGTTAATCTGTCGCGGCGAAGCTTTTTGACAAGTCAGCGTCGCGAGGGAGCTTCCATCGGATCGCCGCATCTGGCGGCATAGGCTTGCGCCACGCGGCTTGCGGGCGCGCGATTCAACTCCCGGCAGGCGAAGGCCCCCGCCTCCAAGAGCCGATCGAGCGTCACGCCGGTTTCGACGTCCATTCGCTCAAGCATATAGACGACATCCTCGGTCGCGACATTTCCGGCGGCGCCGGGCGCGAAGGGACATCCGCCAAGGCCGGCGACCGAACTGTCGACGACGCTGACGCCGACTTCGAGGCACGCGAAAATATTGGCGAGCGCCTGGCCGTAGGTGTCGTGAAAATGCGCCGCGATTTTGTCGAGCGGCGCGATGCGCGCGACCCGTTCGACCAGTCGACGGGCTTGCAGCGGCGCGCCGACGCCGATCGTATCGCCGAGCGAGACCTCGAAGCAGCCCATTTCCAGAAGAGCGGAGGCGACCGACGCCACTCGGCTACTCTCGACCTCTCCTTCATACGGACAGCCTAGGACGCAGGAGATATAGCCGCGGGCCATGACGCCATATCGCCGGGCTTCCGCGACGACTTTGGCATATCGCGTGAGACTTTCCTCGATCGAGCAATTGATGTTGCGTTTCGAAAACGTCTCCGAAGCCGCAGCGAACACGACGATCTCGTCCGCCCCGGCCGCAAGCGCCGCCGCGAGTCCGCGCAGGTTTGGCACCAGCACGCTCAGCCGCACATTTTGCCTTGACGCAAACGCAAGAGTCTCATCCGTGTGCGCCATCTGCGGCACGGCCGCTGGCGAGACGAAACTTCCCGCCTCGATGCGCGAAAGCCCCGCGGCCGCAAGACGGCTGATAAGTTCGGCCCGGATCTGCGGCGACAGCGTCGCCTTCTCATTCTGCAGGCCGTCGCGAGGAGCGACTTCAACAATGCTGACGCGCGCAGGAAGGCTCATGCCACGTCCTTTCGCAGGATCGTGACGAGTTCGGCGCCCTCGATCGCCATGTCGCCCACTGCGCAGGCGACGCTCTCCACCACGCCGTCATGCGGCGCAGCGAGAGCGATCTCCATTTTCATCGCCTCCAGAATCAAGAGGGTCTCGCCCTTGCTGACGGCGTCGCCAGACTTCACCGCGACCCGCGTGACGGTCGCCGGCATTGGCGCGAGCACGCGCTCGTTTAATGGTCCTTCGCCTTGCGACGGCCTCGCCGCTTCCACCCAGTTGATGACATAGTTTCTGCCGCCAAGAATGACGACGACGCCGTCATCCAGGGCGACTGTTGAGACCTCGTGCTTAACCCCATCCACGAGCAGCGAGAGGCGACCGTCGACGCTTTGAGCTTCCACCGCGGTGACGGCGTCGCCAAAGCTCAGCAGGAAGCCGCCGTCCTGCGGACGCATGATTTGTGCAGCAAGCGTCCGGCCCGCCTGCCTAACCCTGAGTTCATGATCGGCGCGCTCGTAGAGTCGCCACGCGTCCGTTCCGGCCCAGGGCGACCAATCGTCGCCGACCGCTTTGCTCGCTTCAAGCGCGGTGCGCCGCGAGTCGGCCAGGAAAACCGCCGCCGCCGCCGCAAGAAGAATGCGATCCGTATCCGTGCTCGGAGCCGCGGCGCAAGTCAGCATAGCGATATTGTTCCCGACGTATTCCGTGTCGTAATCGCCAGCCGCCATGCCGTCGCTCTTGGAGATCGCCCGCAGCAGATCGAGATTTGTGGCGACGCCGACGATCTCGACCTCGTCCAGCCCCGCCTGCAGGCGACGCAACGCCTGCTCGCGATTTTCGCCAAAGACGATGAGTTTCGCCAGGAGCGAATCATAATAAGGCGTGACGCGATCCCCGGCGCGAACGCCTGAGTCGACGCGCAAGAAAGGCGCCTCCCGCGGCCCGCGGAAATGGGCGATCTCGCCAACCGACGGCATGAACCCGCGCGCCGGATTTTCCGCGCAGATCCGCGCTTCGATTGCGCAGCCGCTCATCCTCAGCTCGCTCTGCGTCAAGGGAAGCGGCGCGCCACAGGCGACGCGCAACTGCCATTCGACGAGATCCTGCTTCGAGACCATCTCGGTGACGGGATGTTCGACCTGAAGCCGCGTGTTCATCTCGAGAAAATAGAAGTGGTCTTCTCCGACGAGAAATTCGACCGTGCCTGCGCCGGCGTAGCCAGCGGCTCGGGCGGCGCGGATCGCCGCGTCGCTCATCCGCGCGCGCAGCGTGGGCGTCAGACCGGGCGCAGGCGTCTCCTCAATGATCTTTTGGTGGCGGCGCTGCATCGAACAGTCGCGCTCAAGGAAAAAAACGACGCCGCCAAGCGAATCCGCGAATATCTGGATTTCGACGTGCTTATAGCCGGAGAAATATTTCTCGACGAACAGCGCGTCATCGCCGAAGGCGGCGCCCGCTTCACGCCGCGCGCTTTCGATCGCCGATGACAATTCTTCCAGCGTGCGTACGATGCGCATGCCCCTGCCGCCGCCGCCCGCGGACGCCTTCACGAGCAGTGGAGGGCCGATGGCGCGCGCCGCTTCGAACAATTCAGCGTCGTCGCCCCCGGATGACCCCGGCGCCACAGGCACCCCCGCCCGCACCATCGCGGCCTTGGCCTCGCTCTTCGAGCCAAGAAGCCGCATTGCGTGGGGCGGAGGCCCGACGAAGATCAGTCCGTTCGCCGCGCAGGATTCGGCAAAGTCCGCATTCTCGGCCAGGAAACCATAGCCCGGATGTATGGCGTCCGATCCGCTACGCCGGGCGACCTCGATGATCTTCTCGATCGACAGATAGCTGTCGCGCGCCGGCGCGGGTCCGAGATGATAGGCTTCATCCGCCAGTTCGACGTGCAGCGCATGCGCGTCGACGTCGGAATAGACGGCGACCGACGCGACTCCCAACCTTTTCGCGGTTCGTATGATTCGGCAAGCGATCTCGCCGCGGTTCGCGATGAGGAGCTTGCGCATCATTTCAATCGGCCGCGATCCAGTGAGGCGCTCTTTTTTCAAGAAAGGCGGCAAGACCTTCCTGCGCCTCTACGCTCGATCGCCTTGCGGCGAGACGATGCGCGGCCTCGCGCAAGAGCTCCGCGTCGACGCCATGGCCATGGCAATCCGCGAAGAAGCTCTTCACGTCCGCCTGAGCGCCAGGCGCGCCGCGCAACACATCCGCAACGATCGCCGCATGCGCCAAATTGACCTCCAGCCTTGGCGCCACCCGATGGACGAGACCCAACATCTGCGCCTCGGCGGCGGAAAATCGCTCCGCCGTCAACGCATATCGGCGCAGCTGCCGCACGCCTATGGCCCGGATGAGAAAGGGCGCGACGATCGCCGGAAGCAAGCCCAGCCGCACCTCATTGAGCGCGAATGACGCGTCGTCGGCGGCGACGACGATATCGCAACACGCAAGCAGGCCGACGCCTCCGCCAACGACGACGCCCTTGGCCAGAGCGATCGTCGGCTTTGACGCCGTGTCCAGAGCGTGCAGCATGCGGGCGAGCGCCAAAGCATCCTGCTCATTGGCGCTTGATGAACGCTGCGTCACGCGGATCATCGCGCCGATGTCGCCCCCGGCGCAAAAATGGTCTCCCGCGCCCTCAAGCGTAATGATGCGGACGTCGGCGCGCGCATCCAATTCTTCGAGCGCATGCTTCAGAGCGCCAATAAGCTCATAGTCGAGCGCATTGCGCTTCTCTGGACGATTCAGCGTCAAAGTCGCCACGCCGTTCGCGTCAACCGATTGCAGCAACGTCGTCATAGAATGCTCACATGCGAAACAGGCCAAAGCGCGTTTCTTCGATCGGCGCCTTCAGCGCGAAAGATAGCGCCAAACCGACAATCCGTCTCGTGTCGAGCGGGTCGATGACGCCGTCGTCCCAGAGTCGGGCGCTGGAATAGAGCGGCAGGCTCTGGCGCTCATATTGCTCACGAATCGGGCGCGCGAAGTCCTCTTCCTCCTCTTCCGAGAAAGTCTTCTGCTGTTTATCCATGGCTTCGCGCTTGACTCGCGTCAGCACGCTCGCGGCCTGTTCGCCGCCCATGACGCCGATGCGCGCGCCCGGCCACATCCACAAGAATCGCGGCGCGTAGGCGCGTCCGCACATGGCGTAGTTGCCGGCGCCAAAACTGCCTCCGACGATGATCGAGAGCTTCGGCACCGCAGCCGTCGCGACGGCTGTCACCATTTTGGCGCCCTCCTTGGAGACGCCGGCGCTTTCGTATTTCGCCCCGACCATGAAGCCCGTCGTATTGTGCAAAAAGAGCAGCGGTATTTTTCGTCGCGCGCAAAGCTCGATGAAATGCGCGCCCTTTTGCGCGCTCTCAGGAAACAAGACGCCATTGTTGGCCACGATCCCGACGGGATAGCCGTAGATGTGCGCGAAACCCGTCACCAGCGTCGCGCCATACAGCTTGCGGAATTCTTCGAATTCGCTGGCGTCGACAAGCCGCGCGATCACCTCGCGTATGTCGAACTGCTTGCGGGGGTCCTGCGGCAGCAGACCATAGATCTCGGCGGGATCGTAGAAAGGCTCCGCAGGCTTCCTCACCGGAACTGTGACGGCGCCCGAAGGTCCGAGATTGCCGACGATCTCCCGCGCGATCTGCAGGGCGTGCGCGTCATTCTCGGCGCAATGATCGGCGACGCCGGAACGGCGGCAGTGAACGTCGGCGCCGCCGAGCTCCTCGGCGGTCACAACTTCGCCCGTCGCCGCTTTGACGAGAGGCGGACCCGCCAGGAATATCGCGCCTTCGTTGCGCACGATAATCGTTTCATCGCTCATCGCCGGAACATAGGCGCCGCCGGCGGTGCACGAACCCATGACGACGGCGATCTGCGCAATGCCGCGCGAAGACATCGTGGCCTGATTGTAAAAGATCCGGCCGAAATGATCCCGGTCCGGAAAGACATCCTCCTGGCTCGTCAGATTGGCGCCGCCTGAGTCGACGAGATAGAGACACGGCAAGTTGTTCTGGGCGGCGATCTCTTGCGCGCGAAGATGCTTCTTCACGGTCAGAGGAAAATAGACGCCGCCTTTGACCGTGGCGTCATTGGCCACGATCATGCATTCCCGGCCGCGCACCCGCCCTATGCCGGCGACGACTCCGGCCGCTGCGACACGCCCGTCATACATGCCGTGGGCGGCGAATGGGGCGATTTCGAGAAAGGGCGAGAAGGGATCGATAAGCGCGTCAATGCGCTGACGCGCGAGCATTTTACCGCGCGCCAGATGCCGCCTGCGCGCTTGCTCGCCGCCGCCCGCGCGAATATCCGCCGCAATTCGCTTCAGCTCGGCGACGCGATCGGCCATCACCTGGTGATTATTCCTGTAATCGGCGTCTTTCGAATGAACAAGGCTATCGAGGCGGGGCATATCTCTCATCCAAAGTCAGGCTGTCTCCTGAAAGAGTTCGCGCCCGATCAACATGCGGCGAATTTCGCTTGTTCCCGCGCCGATCTCGTAAAGCTTGGCGTCGCGCAATAATCTTCCCGTCGGATATTCGTTCATATAGCCGTTGCCGCCGAGGCACTGAATGGACTCAAGCGCCATCCATGTCGCGCGTTCAGCGGCGAAAAGTATCGCGCTCGCGGCGTCCTTCCTCGTGACGCGGCCGCGATCGCAGGCCTTGGCGACCGCATATACATAGGCGCGCGTGGCGGTGACGGCGGTGTACATGTCGGCGAGCTTGCCCTGCATGAGCTCGAACTCGCCGATCGGCTGGCCAAATTGCTTGCGCTCGTGCACATAGGGAAGCACGACATCCATACAGGCCTGCATGATTCCAAGCGGACCGCCCGCAAGCACCGCGCGCTCGTAATCCAGGCCGCTCATCAGCACATTGACGCCGCGCTCGGGAAGGCCGAGCACGTTTTCTTCTGGCACCTCGCAGTTTTCGAATACGAGTTCGCAGGTGTTGGAGCCGCGCATGCCAAGCTTGTCGAGCTTCGCGCTTGACGAAAATCCGGCAAAGACGCGCTCGACGATGAAGGCGGTGATGCCATGCGGGCCGGCGCTCGGATCCGTTTTGGCATAGACGATCACGACATCGGCGTCGGGACCGTTGGTCACCCACATCTTGCTGCCATTCAGAACATAATGATCGCCGCGCTTCACCGCGCTAAGCCTCATGTCCGTGACGTCCGATCCCGCGCCAGGCTCCGACATCGCCAGCGCGCCCACGTGCCGACCAGAGACGAGGTTCGGCAGATACCGCCGCTTCTGTTCGTCCGAGCCATTACGATGGATCTGGTTCACGCAAAGATTGGAGTGCGCGCCATAGGACAATCCGACAGACGCTGAGGCGCGGCTGATTTCCTCCATCGCCAGCACATGTTCCAAATAGCCCATGCCCGCGCCGCCATATTGCTCATGCACGGTCAGACCGAGCGCGCCGAGCGCGCCGAGCTTTGGCCAAAGGTCAGGGGGAAAGGCGTTCTGGGCGTCGATCCGCTGCGCCTGCGGCGCGATTTCCGCCGTCGCGAAGGCTTCGGTGGCGCTGCGCACGCGGTCGGCGACGTCGCCGAGATCAAAGTCGAAAGTAGGCGTCCAATGGCGCATGCGCATCCTCCGACGGCGCACCAAGATAGAGCCTATATTTCTCGAATCGGCGAAGTTTCAAGTTGGCGCGCGCTTGCGCGGTCCTGTTTGGCGCAAGGCGCTTGCCGGCTATCCGACGACGCCCGGCTGGGCGTCGAGCACCTGCTGGTCGACGAAGGGGGCAAACCGGCTGAAATTGGCCTCGAACATTCCGATCAGCCTTTTCGCCATCTGGTTAAAATCTTCGCGCGAGGACCACGTCTGAACAGGATCCAGCATTTTCGAGTCGACGCCCGGCGCAGACGTCGGCGCGCACAAACCGAAGGATGCATCCATCCGGAAGTCGGCTTGCGCGAGGGAGCCATCGAGAGCGCTCTGCAGCAAGGCGCGCGTCGCCGCGATCGGCATTCGACGTCCGATCCCATAGGGTCCGCCCGACCAACCGGTGTTCACCAGCCAGCAGTTTGCCTGGCTGGAGCAGATAAACTCGCGCAGCAGGTCGGCGTATTCCGTCGGCCGGCGCGGCATGAAGGGCGCGCCAAAGCAGGCGGAGAACGTCGCCTGGGGCTCTTTGACGCCACGCTCGGTCCCCGCGACTTTCGCGGTGTAGCCGGACAGAAAATGGTACATCGCCTGCGCGGGCGTCAGACGCGCGATCGGCGGCAGCACGCCAAATGCGTCGCACGTCAGCATCATGATGTTCCGGGGATGGCGCGCGCAACGCGTCTTCGACGCATTGGAGATGAAGTCGAGCGGATAAGCGATCCGCGTGTTTTCGGTTTTCGAATCGTCGTCGAAGTCGAACCGACCGGCGCCGTGATCGTACGTCACATTCTCGAGGATCGCGCCCCGACGATGGGACGCGGCGTAGATATCGGGCTCGGAGTGTTGCGCGAGCCGGATCGCCTTGGCGTAGCAGCCGTCTTCGAAGTTGAAGAGACCGCTCTCGTCCCACCCATGCTCGTCGTCGCCAATCAGGCTTCGCGTCGGATCGGCGGAAAGCGTCGTCTTGCCTGTTCCTGAAAGCCCGAAGAACACCGCCGATCCGCCCGCGCCGTCATTGACGGCGCAGTGCATCGGCAGCACGCCTTTCGCGGGCAGAACATAGTTGAGATAGGTGAAGATCGACTTCTTGATCTCTCCCGCATATTGAGTGCCGCCGATGAGCACGACGCCGCTCGACACGTCCATGGCGATCACCGTGCTGGAGCGGCAACCGTGGCGTGAGGGGTCAGCCCGGAATGACGGCAAGTCCAGAACCGTTAGTTGCGGCTCGAAATTACCCGCGCTCGCAACCGGAGTGAAGAGATGCCGCGCGAAGAGCGAATGCCAAGCGTATTCGGTCAAAACACGGATATTCAGCCGATGCGCCGGAGCTGCGCAGGCATAGAGATCCTGAGCAAAAAGCGTCGTTCGACGCGCATGCGTCAGCATGTCTTGACAAAGCCGGCCAAATTGCTCGGGCGTCATCGAGAGATTGTTGTCCCACCAGATCGTCGGTTTGGTCAAAGCGTCGCAGACGATGAATTTATCGTTCGGCGATCGCCCCGTGTGGGCGCCGGTTTCCACGACCAGTCCGCCGGTCGAGGCCGCGACTCCCTCCCCACGTCGGATCGCTTCGCGGTAGAGTTCGCTCGTCTCGCAATTCCGCCGCGCTTTAATGAGGAGGTCTGTGCCTTCAACCGCCGAACCTCCGACGTCATCCGCCCGCCACATCGCCGTGTTCGCCATCCCGAGATCTTCCTCACCGGCTCGCTAACGTGCGACGCGAAATGCGTATGACGCGCCAGCTAAGTGCAAGCACCTTTTTGGAAATAAAGCGTGAATCATTCAAATCAAGCCGCCGATGACGTTCCGTTGAACGGCGTGCGGACAGCGACGCCCAAGGCTCGACAAAGAGGTCCACCGCACACATCGGCCCCATCGCGACCTGCGATGTCCTGCCTTTCCGCGATTGGAACAACGACGATGTCAGCGGGTTAAGGCGAGGCTCGAATGATTTCGAGGATGGAGGCAAAAATGGCGACGCCAGAACTGGAGCGCATCCGACAATCGGATCGCCCGATCAGCGAAACTGCTGCGGTCATGGGCGACAAGGCAATGGCGGCGGCCGACAGAGTCGGGCAGCGCATCAATCAGACAATGGAGCAGGCCGGATCGGCGATGTCGACGGTGCAGGAGAAGGGCAGTGAAGTCGCCGGACGCGCCGGGGACGTGATCGGCAATTTTCGGCAGGCCATTGAGACGTCGGCGCGCAGTCAGCCAACGACGACTGTGCTGATGGCCGTGGCTGCGGGATTCATGCTGGGCGCGATGTGGAATTCGGGAAGCAGCTATCCGCGCGACTAAAGGTTTGGCGGATGAAAGATGGCCGGCGCGATGAGCGTCGGCCATGTTCAGTTTCGATCTGGCGCGCCGGGGTCTCCCGCCCCCGTAGACGGCAGCGCGCTCGACCAATCGTCGGCTTGTAGCGCCGGCGTCGCATCGAGTTCCTTCCCGGACATTTTGCTACGCGCAAAACCGCCCGTGAACTCGATGTTCGCCGGATCGACGGCGCGCAGCGTCTCGCCGACGCCGCCCAGTCCATGTTGGGCGACGACCACATAGGCGAGACCGGGCTCATCGCGCTTCAACATCAGATCAACGATAACGCCAAGCTTTTCGCCGCTCGCGTCTATGACATTGGCGCCGACGGCCGCAGACGCGGAAAAAAGCGCGGGCGCATTGCTCGCCTGGCGGCTCTTGCGCACGGCCTTGTCGCTTCCGTCCTCGTGCCGCGCCTGCCTGCCTAACCACCGCCACACCCCAATCAAGTTGATGACTGTAAGAAAAAGATTGGTGAGCAGAAGATTGCTCTGATCCGTGTAGGCCGCCGTCAAGCTCCAGGCGACGGAGCCGATCGCAAAAACGACGAAGCCCCAGCCCGTGACGCGCGCGCCGGCGTTGGCCGCCGTCATCATCGCGGCGATCATTGTTGCGGCTGGCGCGATCCAGCCTAACGCCCATTCCCACATTAATGACCGCCAATGGCCCCGAACCACCGCCGTCGCCAGCCGCCGTTCGCACGGTCCGCATAAACGCGCCGGCAGCGACGCTGTTCCGACGGACGCCCGGCGCGGGACCCGCTCGCCGCACCCCCGCCAACCCTGTCCAATTGTTCATAATGCCGGAACAAAGCTGCTGAACGCGAGTTTGTTCAGGGAGATTGAAAAGCAAAGAAAACGGCAAGGCTTGAGGTGGGGCATGATGTCAGTTCCAAGTCATCTTTTTTGTTTCTCTCATCTTCGTTGGAACTTCGTTTATCAACGGCCACAACATCTCCTCAGCCGAGCAGCCAGAAATCTCGGCGTCTTCTATGTCGAAGAGCCCATCTTTTCTCAAGTTGATGCAGGCGTAAAAATCCAAAGGGACGAAGCCTGTGGCGTTGTTGTCGTGACGCCAGTTCTTCGAGAAGGCCTCTCAACGGACGAAATCACGAACGCGCAACACCGCGTCGTGGACACGTTGCTGGCGGAGGTGCGGCCTTCGCAATGGGTGGGCTGGTACTATACGCCCATGGCGCTTCAATTTACCCGGCATCTCTCTCCGAACCTGCGCGTCTATGACAATATGGATGAGCTTTCCGCGTTCGCTGGAGCGCCGCAAGGGATTCTCGATCTCGAACGAGAGCTGATGGCCAAATGCGATCTCATGTTCGTCGGCGGACAGAGTCTGTACGAATCAAAACGTAAACGTCACGACAACATTCACGTTTTTCCCAGCAGCGTCGACACCGCTCACTTCAAGAGCGCGCGAGAGCGCCGCCTTGACCCCGATGATCAAAGGGCGATTCCGCATCCCCGCATCGGATTCTTCGGCGTGATCGATGAACGCATGGATATGGACATCGTCGCCGGCGTCGCGGCGCTGCGCCCGCACTGGCAATTGGTGATGATCGGCCCCACCGCGAAGATCAGCCCGCAATCTCTTCCGCGCGCCGAAAACATTCATTGGCTGGGCTGCAAGCAGTACCAGGAGCTTCCGAACTATCTGTCCGGATGGGACGTCGGAACCATGCCCTTCGCGTTGAATGAAGCGACGCGCTTTATCAGCCCGACGAAAACGCCCGAGTTTCTCGCTGCAGGCGTGCCGGTCGTTTCAACGCCCATCACCGATGTCGTTAACCCCTACGGCGCGGCCGGGCACGTGGAAATCGCATCGAGCGCGGAAGAGTTCGTCGCGAAGATCGATCTGTTGCTTTCGCGGCCGAAGGCGCGCTGGCTCAGTTCGATCGACGCGCACCTTGCGGAAATGTCGTGGGACAAGACCTGGGCAAGAATGATGCTGCACATCGCGAGCGTCGGCGCCGAGTCCAAATCAGCGCGGGAGGGGCAACTTGTTTGACTGGCTTATCGTCGGGGCAGGCTTCGCGGGAAGCGTGCTGGCCGAACGGCTCGCGTCGCAGCGCGACGAGCGCGTCCTTCTCATCGATCGTCGGCCGCACATTGGCGGAAACGCCTATGATCGCTACGACGACGCCGGCGTGCTGATGCATCAATACGGACCGCATATTTTTCATACCAATTCCGAAGCGGTCTTCGAGCATCTTTCTCAGTTCACGCGTTGGCGCCCGTACGAGCACCGCGTGCTGGCGAATGTGGACGGCATGCTCGTGCCGATCCCGATCAACTTGGACACGGTGAATCGTCTCTATGGTCTCTCCCTCGATTCCAACCAGCTTGCGGCGTGGTTCGCGAGCCGCGCCGAACCTTGCGAGGAGATCAAGACGTCTGAAGACGTCGTCGTCAGCACCGTGGGGCGAGAACTCTACGAGAAATTCTTTCGCGGCTACACCAAAAAGCAGTGGGGCGTGGAGCCGTCGCAGCTGGACAAGTCC
The DNA here is from genome assembly GCF_000304315.1 of Methylocystis sp. SC2. Lineage (NCBI taxonomy): Bacteria > Pseudomonadati > Pseudomonadota > Alphaproteobacteria > Hyphomicrobiales > Methylocystaceae > Methylocystis > Methylocystis hydrogenophila. The sequence continues at coordinate 1,084,894 of NC_018485.1, forward strand.
GTGACGGCGCGTGTGCCTACGCGCCTCAATCACGACGACCGCTATTTTGGCGATGCATATCAATTCATGCCGCTTCACGGCTATACGCGCATGTTCGAACGGATGGTGGACCACCCCAACATCAGCGTCATGCTGCAGACCGACTTTGCGGAGGTGCGCAACGAAGTTTTCTATCGGCGGCTGATTTTCACCGGGCCGATCGATGAATATTTCAACTTCCGCTTCGGTAAGCTGCCCTATCGGTCCTTGCGCTTCGAACATGTCACGCTCGACAAGAGGCAGCATCAACCCGTGGCCGTCGTCAATTATCCGCAGACCGAGGCCTATACGCGGGTGACGGAATATAAGCATCTCACGGGTCAGGCGCATCCTAAGACAAGCTTGACCTATGAGTTCCCCAGCGATGAAGGCGATCCCTATTATCCCGTGCCGCGCGCGGAAAACGCCGAAATCTACAAGCGCTACGAAAAGCTTGCGATCGCGCAGCAGAATGTCTGGTTTGTCGGGAGGTTAGCAACCTACCGCTACTACAATATGGATCAGGTGGTCGGACAGGCGCTCGCGACGTTCAGGCGGATCAACAAGGAGATCCCGGCGCGCAACAGCGCGGCCTTCGCTACAGCGTCAGTCGCCGCCGAATAGGCTCACGTCATAGATGCGAGCCAACTTTGCGGCGCTGCGCAGTCCGGCTAAGCTTGAGTCGTAAATAAAAATACTGCGCGTTTGGGCGTTCGCTGTGTAGAAAATCGTCTGTGGATCGCTCATTGTTATAGTCGACCAACGCATCGATGCTCCGGCGCCGGCACTCTTGGTCGAGGTGAGGTTAGGTGAGCGCAGCGCGCATATCCCTGGACGGGTCGTGGGACTTCAAATATCTCGGCTATGGCGCCAAGCCGGCCGAGAGCCGGACGATTCTTGTCCCAAGCCCTTGGCAAGCTCAGTTCGCCGATCTGCGCATGCGCGGCGGCGTCGCCGTCTATCGCCGAGACGTCGAGATTCCGGAAGAATGGCTGGAGCAGCGCGTCTTCTTGCATTTCGGCGCGGTCTTCCATATCACCCATGTGTTTGTTAACGGCGCATTCGTCGGCAGCCATGTGGGCGGCTTCCTGCCGTTTCATTTCGACATCACGGATCGGATCGTCGATGGAAAGGCCGAGATAAAGGTGAAGGTGGAAAGCCCCACTGACGATCCATTCGAATTCCCGACGACGCCCTTCGCCGAAATGCCGTTCGGCAAGCAGAGCTGGTACGGCCCGCTCTCGGGAATATGGCAGTCCGTGTATCTCGAAAGGCGGATCGCCGATCACGTCACCACGGTGCGGGTGCGTTCATCGCCGGCGAGCGGCGAGATTTCGGCGCATGTGCGCTTCGAGAGCCCGCTCACCGACGCCGCCGAGGTGATGATTGCGGTCTTTGACGCAGAGGATAAGGTCGTCGCGCAGTCTTGCGCCAAACTGGCGGCGGGCGTCGAGCACGCCCTCGTATATTCGTTTGTGCCTGCGCCGCGCTGCTGGTCGCCTGACAGTCCCTATCTCTACCGTCTGCAAGTCTCGATGATGCGCCAAGACGTCGTCGTCGACCAAACCGAGACCACATTCGGTTTCCGCAGCGTCGAAACCCGCGACGGAAAACTGTATCTCAACGGCAAGCCCTTCTATCTGCGCGCCGCTCTCGATCAGGACTATTATCCCGACACGATCTGCACTCTGCCCTCCGTCGAATTTCTCGAGGACAGATTCTGCAAGGCGAAGCAACTCGGGCTGAACGCCCTGCGCTGCCATATTAAAGTGCCGGACCCGCGCTATTATGAAGTTGCCGATCGCCTTGGCCTGCTGATTTGGGCGGAGCTGCCGAACGCCGGGGATTCGACCGAACTCTCGCGAGAGCGCAAGGAACTCACGCTGAAGGGCCTTATCGATCGCGACGGAAACCATCCCTCGATCTTTTGCTGGACGCTGATCAACGAGAACTGGGGCGTAGATCTGGTCCATGACGCCTATCACCGGGCATGGCTGAAGAAACTGTATCTGTGGCTCAAAGCCTATGATCCGTCCCGGCTTGTCGTCGACAATTCCCCTTTGGCGCCAAGCTTTCACGTTCAGACCGATCTCGCTGATTTCCATTTCTATGCGGCCATTCCCGATAGTCGGGAGGACTGGGATCAGTTCGTCGAGGAACTCGCCGGGAGGGCCGATTGGCTCTTCAGCCCCGAGGGCGACGCCGTCATTACGGGACAAGAGCCGCTGCTATGCTCGGAGTTTGGCAATTGGGGGCTGCCCGACCCCGAGAAATTGAGAGACGCGGCCGGCGCCGAAGCCTGGTGGTTCGAGACGGGCCACGACTGGAGCGAAGGAGTCATGTATGCGCATGGCGTTCGCAACCGATTTCATGACTGGAGTCTCGATCGCGTCTTCGGAACTTTTGAAAGCTTCGTCGAGGCGACGCAGTGGCAACAGTATCGGGCGCTGAAATACCAGATCGAGGCCATGCGCCGGAAGCCGCAGATCGCCGGCTACGTCATCACCGAGCTGACCGATTGCCACTGGGAGGCGAACGGCCTTCTCGACATGCGCTCGAACCCGCGCGTTTTTCACAATCTGTTTCACTCGATCAATGCGGATACGGTCGTTCTGCCCACGCTCGATCGACCCGCCTATTGGTCGGGCGACGCCGTTCGCCTCTCGCTCTGCGTGGCGCATGGCGGGCCAAATCCGCTGGAGCCGGCGGCTCTCGACATAATGCTCGCCGAGCCGACGACATTGGAGATCCCCTCGATCGCGCCCGGCGCCGTGGTCGATCTCGGAACGATTTCGGTGGAACTCCCGGTCGTCGAGCACTCCTGCCTGCGCCGCCTCACCTTGCGCCTGCGCTCTCTTGAGGGTCGACTTCTCGCGAACAATGAAATCGACATCGCCGTGCATGCGAAGCCGCGACCGCCGGAGCTTTCGCTGTGGTCGTCACAGGATGACATTCGGAATCGATTGCAGACGCTCGGCTATGGATTGGCGGAAGGGGCCGAGACGGCGGACGTCGTCGTCGAGACGCAAGCTTCCGCCGCGCTCGCGGCCTATGTGCGCGCCGGCGGCCGAGCGGTTCTCCTGACCGAAACGCCGGGCTCGCTCACGCCATTCTTTCCGCACTGGCAGAACGTCAAGGTGGTGGCGCGCGACGGCACGCTCTGGCGCGGCGACTGGGCGTCCTCCTTCGCCTGGCTTCGACGGCAGGGTCCCTTCGCCGCGGTTCCGGGCGGGCCTTTGCTTGATCACGCCTTTGATCGTGTGATCCCGACGCATGTCATCTCCGGCTGCAATCTCCTTGACTTTCAGGCGCGCGTTCACGCGGCGCTGGTGGTCGGATGGATTCATCGTCCGGCCGCAATCGCGGTCGGACGCAATTACGGCACCGGCCGCATCGTGATCGCGACCTTCAAACTGTTCCGTGATCCTCCGGGAGAAGATCCAACCGCCGCGGCTCTGCTCGGCGGTCTGATCGAGGCTGCGGCGCGAAGCGCCGGTCCGGCGCCTGCGATCTCGAAGCTCGAACCCGTGGGCTGGGAAGACCTTTAGGCGAGCTGGCGCGTTATAGCGCCATGCATTCTGCGCAAGACATGTCGGACGTCGCGGTTTATCGCCGGGCGCTGACATATTTCCTACCTGACCGGCTGCGGATCGCCGCGCTTGTCGCAATGATCGCGGTCTCCGTCGGCGTGGGCCTCCTGGAGGCGTGGCCGCTGGCGGTGCTTGTCGACTCCGTGCTTTCCAGCGAGCCGAAAGGCAACTGGATACACAGCTACTTCCTCGCCTTATTGCCGAAGGACAAGCCCGGGCAGATCGCAGGTCTGGTCGCGATCGGGCTTGGACTGCAACTCGTCGGATATACGGCCTGGATGGGCCGCATGATGATCAACTATTACCTCAATTATCGCGGCACGACGCGGGTGCGGTTTGATCTCTTCACCAAGCTTCAAAATCTTGGCCTCACCTATCACCGCAGCCGACCGCAGGGCGATTCGATCTATCGTCTGACGACAGACGCCTTCGGCCCATGGGGCATCGTCGACGTCGTGATTGGAACCTCCGTTGCGGCCGTAACGCTCACCGTGATGACCGTTATTCTGTTGTCTCGAAACGTCAGTTTGACGCTCGCGGCGTTTACCGTCGCCCCCTTCATGATCTGGAGCAATTGGCGATTTGGCGTCAGAATCCACAAACGCGCGCTTGAGTCTAAGCAGATCGACGCCGATCTGACCGCGCATATTCAGCAGGCGATGGCGCGCATGCCTTTGGCGCAGGCGTTTCGTCGCGAGGCGTTCGAATTCAGACGCTTCTCCGGCGCGGTCTCCAGAAGCGTCCAGGCGCTGCTGAGTTTGAACTGGCAGGAACAGCTCTATCCTCTCGCGCGCGACGGCATCCTATCCATGGGCGGCGCGATCATTCTCGGCTATGGAGGCTGGCTCGTTTACCGCGACCAGTTTCTCGCGCCCGTCGCCGACGGAATGACCGTCGGGACGCTGCTCATTTTCGTCGACTACTTGCGCAAGCTTTGGGACCCGCTGAAATGGCTCAGCGAGTTCTTCGCCAAAGTGCGCATCTTCGAGGCCGCGTCGCGACGGGTTTTTCGTGTGCTCGACGAACCGGAAACCGTCGTCGATACGCCGGCGGCCCGCTGGATTTCCAGCAAGCCGAGAACTCTGACGCTCGAGCGCGTGAGTTTTGACTACGGAAGCGGCAAGCAAATTCTTACCGACGTTTCAGCGACGATACGCCCGCGCCAGATGGTGGCCTTCGTCGGCGCGAGCGGCGCCGGCAAAAGCACGCTCCTAAGCCTCATGCTTCGCTTCTACGATCCAACGAGCGGGGCGCTGCGCTTGGACGGCGTCGACTTCAGGGATGTGCGGCTCGAGTCGCTGAGGGCGCATTTCGCGCTCGTCGCGCAAGACAGCCTCGTGCTGCCGGCGACCATCGCAGAAAATCTCTCCTATGGCCGGCAGAGCGCAACGCGAGCGGACATCGAACGAGCGGCTGAGGAAGCGGGCGCCGCCGAATTCATCCACCCTCTGCCGCATGGCTATGAGACCGTGCTGGCCGAGGGCGGCGCGAATCTCTCCGGCGGTCAGCGGCAGCGGATCGCCATCGCCCGCGCGCTGCTGTCCGACGCGCCGTTTCTCGTCCTTGACGAACCGACGAGCGCGCTCGATCCCGAGCAGGAGCGTCGGCTGATCGGAACCCTGCACCGACTAAAGGGATCACGCACAATCATTCTCGTGACCCATCGGCTGGAGTCGGTCGTCGATTGCGACTGCATCTTCGTCATGAGCAAAGGACAAATCGTCGAACGCGGCGCGCATGACGCGCTCATCTCTTCAGGCGGCGCGTTCTCACAAGCGCGGAGACGCGCTGAAGCGGCGGAGTGACGACGCGGGGATCGCCGTCAACGCGCGGCGTAGCGCTTGCGCCGCGCAAGATTGAACTGCGGCTCGCCGCGACATTCAGCCTCCTGCTTCGACTGATGAAGCGCTTCGAGCGGCGCCGCGCCTTGCAGCGCTTCGGCCATCGGCTCGCATAGAAGACGGCCTGCGCCGGGATCGCGGTGACAGAGCGGATCCCACAGACCCATGGGCGTCCAGAGATCGCGATCATGCCACTCTGGCATTCCCAGGATCGGATAAAGGCATGCGCCGCGTAACGGCACGTTCTGCAGCAAGAGCGCGTGGCAGGCGCTGGCCACTTCGCACAGCCACGGTCCACGATTGTCCCCGACGTGGCTGGTCTCCGTGATCATGACGTCGCGGCCGTAGCGCTTCCAGACGGAGAGAATCAGATCCGAGAGCGGCGCGCGGCGCGGATCATCGTCGTCAAGCGGCGGCACGTTTCCATCGGCGTTGGGCGCATCGTTCAACTCCCACTGATTGGTCCAGTAGTAATTGATTCCGACCACGTCCAAATGTTCAGGACTGCCGCCGAGTTCGGGCAGGAGCCTCCCGCACAGCATGTCCCAGCTTTGAAACACCAGCCTCTCATTGAAATCCTGCGCCTGAGGAGCAAGATCCGGCCTGTCCTTGGGACAGACGACGCGGCACAGGGGATCGACATTCACAAAGCGCGCATCGGGACAGGCGGCGCGTATCGCATTGATGCCGGCGATCGCGCCGCGCGCGAGCGCGACCTTCAGCTCCCAGCCGCGTCCAGCCCCATAGGGCGCGAACAGCGCCTTCTCGCCGCCGGCGTAGGCCATGAACGAAGGCTCGTTGATCGGCGTGAAGACGCAGCGACCATCCATCCGCGTGGCCACGAAACGCGCCACCGCATAGCAGTAGTCGGCGAAACGCCGGGGAAACGCCTCGGACCAAAGGTCGACGTCCTGAGGAAAACCATAGTGAAAGAGGTCCCATATCACCCCAACGCCGTGGCGCTTTGCGGCCTCGATGAACGGTACGAGCGAGGAGAAGTCATATCGGCCGCGGCAGTCGACGAGCGGCCAACGAACGGTCTCACGCGCGGCGTGCAAGCCCAGCCGCGCGATGTCGGCGTAGTCTTCGTCGACATTGGCGTCGTGACCTGTCGCGACGACTTGATCGAACCACTCGCCGTGCCGGTTGAAGCCTGTCGATCCTTCAAACCCGGCCAGAAAGAAACTCTCAAACATGCCTTCACTCCCCCGATCGCTCGTGGAGGCTGCGCTATGACAGCCGTGGCGTTGGCGCGAGCGGACCCACCGCAGCCGCGCCACCGAACGTCAGTCGACGATAGGCGTCGACAAGGGGCGTCTCAACACGGTCCAGCCGCCCCGAGGGATCAGGATCGAGATCCCATAGCCCCATTTGCAAAAGATGATCGTGGAGGGGCCGCAGCCCCTGACGATAGGCCCATGTCACCAGCGCGAACATCGGCCACCACGTATAGCCCACCAATGGAACGCCCTTCGCGCGCAGCGACTTTACCGCCTCGACCGAGTCGGCGAGCCAGGCCTGCCGCTGTCGCACCGAACCTTTGGTCGCGGTTTCCGAGATCATGATCGGCGCGCCGTAACGTTCAAAATACATCTCGCCGATCTTCGTCAGCAGCGCGCCGGAGGCGTAAGGCATCCGAATGCGCAGCCGCCCGAAACGGTCCCGCGACATCCGCTTGAGCGTGAAGATCGGGTAAAGGTTCACCCCAATGACAGAGAGTTCAAGCGGGCGTTCGCGAAACGCGTTCAACGCGGGTTCCGCCGCGCCCTGCCCGAGCAGCCAGGTCCACAGCGGATGACGCGCATCGACGCGCCCGCTGATGAGATCGAGCGCAAGAAACACGATCCTTTGACGCCGCTCCGCCTCCTCGGCCAACGCCGGGTCGCTCGACTCGAAAACATCGGTGGCGTCGACATGAAACGCCACGATATCGGGGTCGACTTCGTGCAGCGCGCGGGTCGTCTCGACGATGCCGCGACAGATCGACAGCATCACCGCAACGAAGCTTGGCCAGCTGCGTCCGTAGGGCGGCCACCAGCCCAAACGTCCGCAATACCATGCGGTGATCCGAGGCTCATTTAGCGGCGTGTACCACCTGATCCTCCCCCGGAACCGTTCGGCGAGTCGCGCCGCGTATTCCGCAACGCGCCTTGGATAGTCCTCGTTGAGGAAGGCGTGCTCCATCCACTGCGGCAAACCGTAATGCACGAGATCGACGATCGGATCGATGTTAAGCTCCAGCATGCGCTCGAGCGCGGCGTCGACGAAGCTGAAATCCCAAGTTGCCGGCGCCGGTTGCACGCGATGCCAGGGCGCGCCGTAACGCGCGCAAGGAACGCCCAAGCGCGCCATCAGCGCGATATCCGCTTCCCACCGCCGGTAATGATCCGTCAGCTCATATTCGTCGAGCATGCGCCCGGTTCGCGGATGCGGAGCGGTGATGAAGGTGTCTTCAACGCCCGTCGCCCACAGAAAGGCGCCGGGCGCAGTGAGCCGATCGAGTTCCCTTGCGCTCGGAAGCATCATGCGCAGTTCATCGACGCGGCGGGGGCGAATGGCTCGCCGGCCCGGGCGCCGCGGCGTGGAACAGCAGGCGGCGCAGGCGCGAATCCGATGGCGCAGGCGCGTCGTTCATCGCAGGCGTCCTCCGTCTCTTCGCCGTGCATCGTTCATGAGCCGCATGCGCGCGCTCACGCTCGAGCCTGCAGCGGCGGGCCGGCCCCTACCTTAACCCTAAAGATCGACGTCGGTTCCGGCGCGCCGGCGCATCACGTTCGGGCTGCAAAGAGAGCCGGACCACGGCGGACTGCCGCGTTGGAGCTGTGAGCAATGAATTCATAAAGGAATGGCGAAGCGCACGGCCGACTCCTGGCCGTGCGCCTCATTCAGGTCAGCGGATGTTCTTTTGGATCGCATCCATGAGGGAGGACTTGGGCTTCTTCTTGCAATAATGCGTGATTTTATCGGTATTGCGCTTCATGTAACGCGAATCGATTACGGTGGTATTGTTCTTGGAGTTGAAATAGCCCCGCATCCAGTTGGCGACGAAGTCCTGGGTGTCCGCGTCATATTCGGCGAACTGCTTGCAGGTGATTTCCGACATTTCGATCATGACCTGCGCGCTGGCCGGAACGGCGAGGGCGACCGCGGCGAGAGCGCCTGCGAAAATAAGTTGGCGATTCATGGTGGTTCCCCGTTCCTGTTACTTCTGCTCAAAAGCGCGCTGCAGACCCGCCATGACCGATTCATTCGGATTGGAAGCGCACCAGCTCTTCACGCTGGCGGAGTTTTTCCGGAATAAATTCACGTCGATAAAGGTTCGGCCGCTTTTCTGTGCGAACCAGCCGGCCATAAAGGCGCCGAAGTCTGCTTGATCGTCGGCCGGCATCGCCAACAATTCCCCGCAGGTGATGCGGGTCATGTCGATCTTGACCTGCGCGTTGGACAGCGAAGGCGCGAGCGCTCCCGCCGCGGCAAGCGCAAATATCAGCTTCCTCATAAGATTTCCTCCGATAAAACCAGATTTCCGAAGCGCCGCCTCATCCCGCGGCTTTCGCAAGGCAAAGGGTTCGCCAACGCTGGCGGTTCCCACAATCGCCCGCGCCTAGCGCCCCACCCCGGCGCACTTGAACTAAACATTAAAAAATTGAAAGTCCATCGGCGTGATTTGAGCATCCTTGGCCGCTCCGGAGCCATTCTGTCTTGCCGGCCCAGGTATTCAGCGTTTCCGAGCATCGTCATCCAGCCCGCTTTTACGGGCGGTTTCGCTTTAAAAACAGAGTTTAGTCGAAGCAGTTCTTCAATTCAGCCGAACCCGGAGCCTGAATAATCGCTAGCCCAGCTCGGAAACGCGCACAAAAAACCAATAGGCGCCAAAGCACGCGATAATCGCTGAGCAGACCTGTACGAGCAGTGGATCGCGCTGACCGCGCGAGAAAATCTTATCCGTCATTAGAAGTAAGGGGAGAACGATGAGCACGACGCCGATCTGACCGACTTCGACGCCAATGTTGAAGCTCGCCAGCGCCGGCACGATGGCGCGCTGAGGAACGCCGAGTTCAATCAGGCCACTCGCGAAACCAAAGCCATGGATGAAGCCGAACGCGAATGTGTCTCGCCAGCGACCGTCGACCTTGCGCGTGAAGAAGTTCTCGACGGCGACATATATGATCGACAGCGCGATCGCGATCTCCACCCAACGGCTCGGCAGATTGACGAGTTCGAGCGCCGCGAGCGACAGCGTCACCGAATGCGACACTGTGAACGCCGTCACAATCTTGACGACGGGCCAGATGCGCGTCGCCCACAGCATCACGGCGATCAGGAAGCACAGATGATCATAGCCCGTCACGATGTGCTCGACGCCGGCGGATAAAAATTTCGGCGCAAGCTCCCAAGGCGTGAGCAGCGGCTTGGAAAGATCGATCATCGGGTCGCCGGGATAGATCATCACCTGCCCGGGCGCCGGCTCCCGGCCCATGCGCTGCGCCTCGGTCAGATGGGATTCATCGCCCTTCTCCCCGATGCTGACGAGTTGTTTCGCGCGCGGACCCTGCGCATCAAGAAGTCTGAACGGATTGTAAAAAATCTGTCCTTGAACCGCGCTGCAGTCCATCCGCAGCACAACTTTCGAGTCATAAGGATTAGTCGGATCATCGCCGACCGAAACGACCGTGCTCGCGCAGGTCCGACCTTCCGCATTCCGCAGATCGACGCGCGCCTGAATGAATTTGCCGATCATGCCCTCGATCACGCCGGGCTCGGTGAGATCGACCTCGTCGCTCTTCGGTTTGTTCTCGGCGAACATGCGCTCGATGTCAGTTCCCAGAAAGCCGACCTCGACGCGATAAAGACCGCGCCCTTCCGGCACGATGCGGCTGCTGGAGATATTCGCCGTATGGGCCTGCGCCGGCGCACTTGTGAGAAACGCCACAACGAGGGCGACCGCGCCGTTCAGCAACCACACCATCGGGCGGACTCCCTTGACGCGCCGCGCGCCTGCGGCGTATGCACTTCGTAAAAAAGATGCATATCGAGGCGGAAGGGCAAGCTCAAGTCCATCAGCGCGGCAGCCTTGCGCGAGGAGCGCCGAACGCAATGCGATACGATTTTGGCGCCGCAGCGGAATGGCGTCGCTGGTCGAGTCTGTGACAAAATGAGCGATCGGCGACTTGCGGCGCACGCATTCTTTGCGCGCGAGCGGGCTCGGAAATGACTATCGGATTCGGACTTCGCCCCATGACGAAGAGCGGACAGGCAAGAGTCTCCCGTCGAAAAGGCCCTACCTGGATGTCGGTCGACCGGCATGCGCGCCTGCTATCGTTGGCTGGGGCGATCCTGTCCGTCGGCGCGACGCCTGCGCCCGCCACGGCGTACGGATCTGTCTCTGATTCCTCAGGTCGCGATCAACAGCTTAGCCCTGCCCCGACGATCAATCTCACCGGCCCGTCGCGCCCGCCGCGAGAGCCGCAACGCCCGGCGATCATTCTGGCGCATGCGATCGTCGTCCGCACCTCCCCCGCGCAAGGCGGCGTCGGCGCCGAAGACATCGGAAAAGTGGATGTGTGGTACGACGCCGGCATTCGCGACGCCTTCGCCGCATTGGCGGTGGTGAGCGCATCGGGCGAAAGGGTCGACAAGCGCGACGCGGCGATCGATAGCGCGGATCCAAGCCATGTGTCGGTGGGCGTGAACCGGTTGACTCCCGGCAAATACACCGTGCGCTACAGGGCGCTTTCGGCTGACGGGCATCTCGTCAGCGGCGCCTGGGAATTCGAGGTGCGTCCGTGATGCGCGTCCTTGAGGCGCGCCGGCGAGAGCGCAGCGCGTCTCGAAGGCGCGAGGGCGCAGCGGCGGTTATGATCGGGCGATGAGGCGAAAGCCGCTCTTCGGCGTAAGGAAAGGAAACGGAAAGCGATGAGTCCTGGCCGTCTGAACGCACTGGTTTTCGCAGGCATCGTGCTGCTGATTGGCGTCAACGGCGCGGCGTTTTCCTATCGTCTATGGGGTCCGGCCCTCAATCAATATGTGGACGACTTTTGGAAGGCGCATACGCTAAAGCCTGCGATGAAGGCGGGCGATCGCACGATTTCGGAATGTCTTGGGGTCAGCGATTTCTATTCCGTGCACCTCACGACATATTTCCTGCCGGACTCCGAAGAGAGCGCCGGCGGGGCGACGGACGATTTGAGCAAATATGCCGAATATTGCGATCGCGTGCCCGGAACGGGAAAGGTGATTTTTTCCATCACCCTCATGGAAAAAGACGCGAGAAACGAATCCGTCGCGCTTTCCTTCTATCAAGTCGATACGGATGGCGGTCTTAAGCAGATCAATGCGCTGCCGCCTCGGCCCCGCTCAAGCGGCTTTGTGACTTTGGACGCGAACGTCGCTCACAGGGGCAAATACCTGCTGAAGCTCGCCTTTGGCGAAGCGAAGAACGCCGAAGACACCATCGAGATGCCGATTTCCGTCGGGCAATGATCAGGGCTTTGCAAAGCGAACCGGCGCGCGGTTTTCAATATCTCGCACGCCTTTGCGCGCGGCGCCTGTGTCGCCATCTCAGAAAGCCGGTGACGTAAAGCGCAAGCGGCGTCAGCCCGATACATAGAACGATCGAACGTCCGACGGCGCCGAAAGCTTCGCCCGAATGCAGCGGGAATAGCCATTCCAGAAATTTCTCGCCGGCGGTGAAGCCATTGCGATCCTGCACCTGCAGGACTCGGCCGCTGTACTGGTCGACGCTGACATTTCTGCTTGTCTTGGTCCGGTTGGGCTCCTCGTCCGATTGCTTGCCGACGACATAAACGCCGCTTGGCGCGCTTGGCAGAAGAATCCAGTGGAGCCTGCCATCCGGAAAGATTTCGTCGGCGGCCGCAACCGCCGCGCCGACGCCAATCGGCGATTGGCCCGGAAGCGGCGTCGATTTTCCAAAATCAATTTTGGGACGCACCGGAGAAAACAAGGTCGTCACCGACCGCGTCGCCGGCTTGAAGATCATGGCGATGCCAGTGGATAACATGATCAACAATATGGCGGCGCAATAAATGCCGACGCTGCGGTGCACGTCATAGGCAAATCTTTCGGCGCTGGCGCCCCATTTGATTTTCAGTCCCAGTCGCCAATCGCCATTGAGCGGGAACCACAGATAAAGTCCGACGAGGATGGAAAAGAAAACAAGTATGGCGAGCGAACCGAGGACATAGGCGTTGTTGAATCCAAGCAGCAACGTCCAATGAAAGGTCATGAGAAACGGAATGAGCGGCTGCGAAAACGACGCGCCGCGATGCTGATAAAGGCGCCGCCCAGTGACCTTCGCCGTGTAGGGATCGACGAACAACTGATATACGTCGGTCTCAAGATCGTCCGTCTCGACCATATAGGTTATCGCCGCCGCCGAGCCCGGATGGCGCGGCATCGTCAGTCTCTCCGCCTTGCCGTCCGCCGGCATCGCCGCGAAGGCGGCGCCGAGAATGTCGTCCGGCGAGCGGTAAGAAGCCTGCGCGGGCGTATCGACGCGCATGATTGAAGCGTTCAGCAGTTCGTCGATATCCTCGCGAAACGCCAGAACCGCGCCGCTGAGCCCGACCAAAACGAACACGGCCCCGACGAAGAGGCCGATGGTTCGGTGAATCTGCAGAAAGACCTTGCGTGCGACGTCGCGCCGACGCCCGATACGCGGCGGCGACGCCGCCCCTCTGTTGGGGCGGGCTTCGATCGTTCTCTCGATCATTGCGTTAACTACGGTCCGCCAGCGCCTTCGCGCCTCATCGCATCCGATCCCAGCCGTTTCAGGCGGCCCTGTCAACAGAAGCCGCGGCGTTCAGGCGACGCCCAGTCTGACGTCACGCGCCATCAAATGCGCCAAGCCAAGGAAGCGGTCGGCTTTGCAGGCGACCGAAGCTTCGGCCTCATGGCGCTGGCCTCATGACGCCTCGCGCTGGCCTCGCGGCGCTGAATGCGGTCAGCGCCGGCGCATCCCTTGCGAGGACATCACTTCTACTCGCGCCGCCGCTCGACGAGCAAATAGACCATGCCGCCAATCGCGACGATCGCCCATGTCGCAACGGTCAGGAGCCATGTTTCTCCGCTCCACATTTCGCCTTCCCGCGAATTGCGCCCTCACCTCGCGCGCGCTTGGCTGAAGTTCGCCACGCTTTGCAGCGCCGCCGTCTGCGCGCGAATCTGAGGCGTTTAACGCCGCCCGGCCAAGAGCAGGTTCCGAAAAAGTTGACAGACTTTTTCGATGAGAACCTGCTCCAACGTTTTGATTTTGAGCGATTCCTTTCGATCACATGATTCCATGTGATCGGAAAGCGCTCTAGTATGAACAATTTCATATAGTATCATACCTAAATGTCAAGCAATTCAGCTCCGAACACGAGTTTGTTGAGTGAAAGGACGCTCTGCGTCGCACGCGGCGGCGCATATCTCCGACTTTCGCGAAGTTCTCCTTTGGTTGCCATTATCTTCAGGTCATGCTTGCTTTCCACGACAGGGCGAAGCATGCCGACAACCTTCGAGAAGAGTCCGAAGGCGAGAGGAGGAAAAATGAAAAATGATGTGCGCAAGGGTGCGACGCTGGCCGTTGCCGCTGTTTCCATCGTTCTCGCTGGCGCTGCGCCGCCCGCAAAGGCGGCGTCGACCGGCAAAGTGCATTGCCTCGGCGTCAATAGCTGTAAGGGCAAGGCCGACTGTCACTCGCCCAAAAACGCGTGCAAGGGCATGAACGCCTGCAAGGGCCAGGGCTGGGTCTTTAAGGAGACGGCCGCAGCCTGCCAGGAGGCAGGCGGTAAGGCTCTCGACTGACCCCCGCCTCATAGTACGGCGCGCCCGCCATGCGCGCAGCGCGCTCGCCTCTTGAACTGGGGCGGACGTTTGGCGCGCGTCGCTCGCCGCCTGAGCGGCGCGGCGACGAACGCCGAGCCCCGCGAGAGGGCGCGTAGCGGCGACCGCCCGTATCGGGGTGGAGATCGACGCGATCGAGCGTCGAGCATGAGCGCGACGGCGCATTCCAAAGCATTCGCTCAATCCTATCGCGGAAGCCTCGCGATTTGCGCGCCGCGATGCGAATCCCCTTCGGACTTTGACTTTTTTCGCTTCCAAAGTTTGCGCGCTCGGCGGGGATCTTTGCCGGCGGCAAACGGCCGCTAATTAGATCTTGTCTTTTGGGGGCATCGAAGTTGAGAGGCGAACATGTCGATAACGGTCGGCGACTCCACTTTTCCCGAGCGCGCCAGCAGACGGGGCGGCTTGATCGATGATGTTGGCGGCGTAGCAACCGTCATCCTCGCTGTTTTCGGACTCATCGGCCTCCAGGCGCCGATCATGGCCGTGATCGCGACAATTGTGTTCGGCGTCACGCTCTTGATCCAGGGCAACGGCATGATGTCTGAGTACGCCATATGTTCGGCTCTGCTCAGCGGCAGGCCTTCGATCAACGGTTTTGCCGCCGGCAGCCGGTCGGCGGTTATTCTGCTTGGCGCCGGCGGCATCGCTCTGGGCGTGCTTTCGCTGCTGGACTTCGACTCGGCGGTGCTGACGCCAATCGCGTCAATCCTGTTCGGGAGCGCGCTGGTCTTGAGCAGCGTCTCTGCGTGGCATCTCAATGTCGTCAGACGCGCGTCCAAGGGCGAGGAGTCTTCGCGAGACATTCTTGCAAGCCAAATGGCTTTTGATTCCGCCGGCATTCAGATCTTTGGCGGCTTCGCCGCAGTCGTGCTCGGCGTTCTTGCCGCGGCGGGGACCAGGAATGACCTTACGTTCAACCTCGTAGCGCTTCTCATTCTCGGCTCCGCGCTCGTGCTGAAGGGCGGCGGCCTGAACGCCATCCTTCTCAGCTTTATGCGCGCCACTTCGCGACGGCCGCCGACTCCGCGCGTGTGACGCGCAGATTGAAGCGTCCTGGCGCGGGCTATGACTTGGCTTGCTGCTCTCAAAAGAGCTGCCTTTGAGCTTGAGCGGCGTAACGCGCTGTAGATCTTGACTGGGTGAATCCCGCGCTATGTGGAATTGCGCGCGCTCTTGCTCGTGTGGCGATATCGCAATTCTGGAGGCACTGTCATGTCCATTAGTTCTCGGGAGTCGACATTCCGCGAAACGGCGGCGTATGGGGGCCTGATCGATGCGATTGGCGGTCTAGCCACCGTCGTTATCGCCATCGTCGGATTATCGGGCGTGAACGCCCCGATGATGGCGTCAATCGCCACGGTCGTCTTTGGCGCCGCCTTGTTGATCCAAGGCGGAACCATGCTGTCCGAATATGCCCAGATTATCTTTCCGGCAGGGTCAAGAACCACGAGCGTCGAGGGATTTGGCGGCAGCAGCCTGTCGGTCGTCTTCCTCGCCGGCGCGGCCGGCATTGTTCTTGGCGTGCTTTCGCTGCTCGGCATTGAGCCTGCTACACTGACGCCGGTCGCCGCGATCGCGTTCGGCTCGGCCCTGGTTCTGAGCAGCAACGCCGTGTGGCAACTGCATGTGCTCAGCCAGGAATCGCTGAAGAGCCGCAATCAAGCTGGCGCTGGCGCCGGTGAAATTCTCGCGAGCGAGATGGCCTTTGGCTCAGCAGGCATTCAGGCGCTCGCGGGTTTGGCCGTGATCGTGCTCGGGGTTCTCGCAATAGCGGGCGCGGCGAATGATCTGACCCTTAACCTTGTCGCATTGCTCGCCCTTGGCGCGACGATCGTGTTCACGGGCGGTAGCCTGAGCGCCACCCTGCTGAACTTTATGCGCGCGCCCTGAGAGGTCGCGCGCGCGCCGCTTGACGGTGTAAGCATCGCAGACTCGCATCGTCTTCTCCGTGGCCGCCGGTGTCCGAACCGGCGGTCTCGGCATGCTCCGATTCAGATTTATGCCTGTTCCGGCTGCGAACCGTGTCGCGTTTGCGGTGTCGACGGCGCTGACCCTGTGGCGGACCGGCCGCCGCCTTGTATTTCGATGATCGCATCCCCAATTATTAATGGCGGTTTCTGCGAACTTCGCGGCGCGCCTCGAAATATTGTCAGCCGATCTTCTCCGCCGTGCTAACACTCCATAGCCACTGAACTGGCGGAGAGACGCCTCGCGCCGAGTCGTCCCCGGGGGCGATACAAACATTCTGCCGCGCGCCAGCGCCCGCAGTCCGAACTCCGAAGGGATAGACTCAATGGCCAAAGCTGAACTCGGCGTGAAGCGCCGATGCCTGACGTGCGCAACTGCTTTTTACGATCTCAATCGCGCGCCGATCGTCTGCCCGAAATGCGCCGCGGTCTTTCAAGTCGTCGAGGTCTTGCGTTCGGCGGCGAGGCGACCGGCTTACCATTCTTTCGCCAGGTCGGCGCCAGTCGCGCCGGTCATCGCGCCGATTGTCGACGATGTCCTCTTGTCAACGGCTGACGAGGAGGAAGACTCGCCGGCCGATGAGGAAGAAGACAGAATCGAGGCGGTGCTGGAAGAAGTAGAAGCGGACGTCGTCGAAACCGCTATCGAATAGGCTGTTGGCGTTCTGAGCCGCTTAATCGAGGCTTGGATCGATCCCGGCCAAGGACAAAGCGAAGACGACGATGCACAGGGCGAGCGCAACCGTGACGCCGACGAGCGGCGCGGCAAAGCTTGGGAGGTTTTTGAAGAAGCGCATGAACCCGTTCGCCTGAGAAAGATCGCGATCTAAATGGCGAGCCGTTAAGAGTAGGTTTACTGACCGCTGTCAAGTGGGAAAGCGAAGCTTGGCGACCGCCCATCGACGATTTGCCCGGTCAACCGTCTATTTGCGCCGCATTCGACGCCAGGCGTTGAAGATCCAGGCGCCGACGAGCAGCACGAAAAGATAGACGACCGCCGCCAGAGCCAGTTCCGGGAGCTGATCCGCCACCGCTGGCCAAAAAAGGAAGGCGAGGAGCGTGACGACTCCTGCGACGAGGGCGGCCAAGAGCGCATCGTAATGCATCGTCCGCGAAGCCTCCGACCTGAACCGCCAGTCCGATGAAATCGGTCATGGCCCGACGTGGAGCGGATCAAATCCCCTTCAGGGAACGTCGCGGCAGAAACCATGCTTGGCGCGCCAAATTATGGAAATTCTTGGCTGGGGGACCTGGATTCGAACCAAGATTAACGGAGTCAGAGTCCGCTGTTCTACCGTTGAACTATCCCCCAACGGCGCCGCGCCGGCACAACGCGACGACCTTGTCGATGACGCTCTACTTCGTCGCCGCCGACTTCAGTTTGGCGAGCGGCCGGATTTTGACGCGCACGCTTGCGGGCTTGGCGGCGGCTTTGACCATCTCGCCCGTCGCAGGATTGCGCACCAACGTCCCCGCCTTGCGCGCCGGCACCTTGCGAAGGGTCGCTTTCAGAAGGCCCGGCAGGGTGAATTCGCCCACGCCGCGCGGGTGAACTGACCCGAGAAACACATTCTCCAACGTCGCATAGACGCCCACCGCGGTCTTGCGAGGAATGTCATTTTCCTCGGCGATCCGGTTGATGAGAGCCGATTTCGTAAATGTCTCTTTGATAGGCCGAATGGCGGCAGGCTCAGCCTTGCTGACCTTCCTGCTCGCGGCCTTCACCGGTTTTCCTCTAGCCATATGATGTCCCTTATAAAATAAGCGCCTGCATTGTTGCTCATCCGCACAGATGCGATTGCTAACGATTTCATTGGTGATTCGCAAATTTCTGCGCAGCAATCGCAAGCGGCGGAAGCTCCCGCGTCAACGCAATACTGATAATGTTGGGTGAGGAGATCATGGCGACGCCCTCGGCCTGGCCTCGTTCAGGACCCTGTCGAGTGAACATCGGCGCTCCATGGGAGCGCAGCGCTGAGCCTGCCGGACGCCTGGCGCCGGTTAGGTCAGCGCAGATGTTGCGCAGCGTTCGCTGACCACCGAGCCAACCAACTAAAAATCAGCTTCCGTCCGATTTGCTCGAACTGAATCGCCTCGCGCCGAGCGATTTCCGGCAAGTTCTCTATGACGTTCGCGCGCTTCGGCTCGCGGCTTCACGACCGCGCTATCTTGGCAAGCGCCCCTTTCGGGTTTTCAGCGCATCGGCGCCGAGCCCCAGACCTTTGCCTCCCTGCGTCTCGCCGGTCGATCCGCCCAAATCGAAACCGGGCCGGTCGACTTGCTCGGAATCGCCCGTCTGCTCTGGCCTGTCGGTCCTGGGCGACGGCTCCTTCGTCTTCTCGGCGGCTGACTTGATGTCAGGTTGAAGTCCACCGTCGCGCGACGGGCGGCGATTGGCCGGATTGTCCTTGTATTCGTCGACCTGAACGCCTTTGCTGTCCAAGCTCTGTCCGGGTCGTCTTTGCGCCTTGTCGCGATTGCTGAGGATTTCGTTCTTCCTCACCTTTTCATCGTCCAGTTCGGTCCTCGCCCCGGTTCCACTGCTTTGTCCTGTCGACATTCTGCCTGCTCCTGTTCGCTCCACGGGGACTGCGGCGCCTAACGAAACCAACCCCTGGACGCGGCGAGGGTTCCCTTCCGGGCCGCATCCGCGCCGGGACCCATCGCGGCAACCGCAAGGATGGCCGGAACCTCGTCGGCTGCGTTACGGACGGCTCGACGTCGGCCATCCGGCGAGCGCCGTCGCAATGCGGTAACGCGCGAATGATGGCGCTTCGCTGAGCTTCATGCTGCTTGGGATCGGCGATGCGGCCGCAATCTTCCGCCGGCCTTTGGGTCTCGGAAATCGCGACTGTCGCCGCCGATTCTGAACAGGCGCAAGGGCAAGTCGCGAAGCGAGTCTGGCTGGGGGACCTGGATTCGAACCAAGATTAACGGAGTCAGAGTCCGCTGTTCTACCGTTGAACTATCCCCCAACGGCGCGCCGCGCAGAGCGCGCGCGAACGGCTGGTGACTTAGAGAGCGCCGCCGACAGTGTCAACCTTCCGGCCGCCAACGCCGCCGCGCGCGCTCTTAATGCTTGCAGGAAACGCCCTTGCGGGCGGCGCGCCGATCCTGCATGAAAGAAATTTACGCTGGCATCACGGCGTTACGATGATCGCCGCTCCGCTTCCGTCGATGCGGCGCGAGGCAGGACGGAGCGGCTTCGCGGAAGGGATCGAGTGAGGGAAACCGGTCTACCGTCTACGGCGTCGGCGTCGGCGCAGGCCGCGCCCGAGCTTCACATAAACCCCGGCGTCGCTTCCGGCGCGCTCGACTCGCGCCATGTCTACGCCGCGCTCGACCTCGGCACCAACAACTGCCGGCTGCTGATCGCCCGGCCCGAGCACAGGCCGCGGCGGCGCAACAATGATTCTTTGCGCATCATCGACGCCTTCTCGCGCATCGTGCGGCTGGGAGAGGGCCTCGGCAAGGCTGGCCGGATCAGCGAGGAAGCGATCGAGCGCACCATCGCGGCGCTCCAAATCTGCCGCGAAAAAATGGATGCGCGCGGCGTCACCCGCGCCCGGCTCGTCGCGACCCAGGCGTGCCGCAGCGCGGCGAACGGCGATGATTTCGTCGAGCGCGTCCGCGAACGCACCGGGCTGCAGCTCGAGATCATTGACCGCGAAACCGAGGCGCGCTTCGCCGCCCGCGGCTGCGGATCGCTCGCCGATCCGGCCGCCGAAAGCGTGCTGCTGTTCGACATCGGCGGCGGCTCCACCGAGCTCGTGTGGCTGACGCGTGAACGGCGCAGTGAAAATGGCGCTTACGCCTTTCGCGCCTGGACGTCGCTCGAACTCGGCGTCGTGACGCTCGCGGAGCATTTCGGCGGCCGCTGCGTGTCGGCCGAGACGTTCGCGGCCATGGCGCAGCAGGTGCGCGAGACTCTCGCCCCCTTCGCGCGTCGCATGGCCTCGGAGCGCCGCTGTCCGCGCTTCCATCTACTGGGCACTTCGGGAACGGTCACCACCCTGGCCGGGGTCCATCTTGGGCTTGAGCGTTACGACCGCTGGCGCGTCGACGGCTTGTGGATGAGCGACGATGATGCGACGCGGGCGATCCTGCGGCTGCGCGACATGGATTTCGATGAGCGCGTCGCCAACGGCTGCATCGGCCCGCAACGCGCAGATCTCGTCCTTGCCGGCTGCGCGATTTTCGAGGCGATTCGCACGCTTTTCCCGGCGCAGCGCACGCGCATCGCCGACCGCGGGTTGCGGGAAGGCATGCTGCTGGAGCTGATGGAGGCCGACGGCGCGCTGACGCGGCGCGTCTAGCCGCGAGATTTCTATAGGTTGTCCATCCGGACGAGACAGAGGAAAGTGGAGTCGCGAAGCTTCGCCTTTTCCGGAAGATCCGGATGAACATCCATAAGAATGCCCGTTTGACGCCGAGCGGTCGAGCGGAATTGGCGCGGATTTGGGCGATTCCGTCCACATGCAGCGTGATCTGGCGGCTCGACGGCGGGCGCGCGGACGGGCAGAAGTGTCCGCGCCAAGAATGCGAACGCTTGGGGGAAGCGGATGACAGATGCAACCGATGGAGCGCGCCAGCATGGGCTGCGCCGCGAGATAGGGCGATGAGCGGCCGCGGATTATATCGGCCCTGCGTCGGCGTCTTGTTGCTCAATGCGCAAGGCCTCGCCTTTATCGGGCGGCGGCGCGCGAAAGGCGCCCACGACCAGACCCGCCCGCCCTATCTGTGGCAGATGCCTCAGGGAGGCATCGACGAGGGCGAGACGCCCTATGAGGCGGCGCTGCGCGAGCTTCACGAAGAGACCAATGTGTCGAGCGTCGCCCTTCTCGCCGAGGCTCCAGACTGGCTTTGCTACGATCTCCCTAGAAACTCCGCCAACCGCTGGAGCGGCAAATATGTCGGCCAAACCCAGCGCTGGTTCGCGCTGCGCTTCACCGGCGACGAAAGCGAGATCGATATTCATGCGCCGGGCTGCGGCGCGCATAAGCCCGAATTCGACGCCTGGCGCTGGGAGACGCTTTCGGCGCTGCCGGAACTCATCGTGCCGTTCAAGCGGACGGTCTATGAGCAGGTGGTGAAGGAATTCGCGCCCCTGGTCGCGGCGCGGGCCTAGAGGGGGTTCCGAAAAAGCCGACAGGCTTTCGATGAGAACCTGCTCCAAGATTTGATTTTTGTGCGCTGCCTTATCGAGCGCATCAATCCATGTGATCGGGAACGCCCTAAGCCGACCGGAGCAGCCGCGCGGCGAAGAATCCGTCGATGCCGGCAAGGCGCGGATCTTCATTTGGCCAGTAATGCGGCAAGGTGCGCAGATCGCCGTCCCGGTTGATGAACTCCCCGGGGACGCCCTCGCCCGGATTGATCGGCATTCGGCGGAAATCCGGATTGCGGCGCAAAAACGCGGCGATCTGCTGCTCGCCTTCCTCAGGCTCCAGCGAGCAGGAGCAATAAACGATGCGTCCGCCGGCCCGCGTCAGGAGCGCCGCGCGATTGAGCAGCTTTGCCTGCAAGGCCGCGAGCGTCTCAATGTCGCCCGGCTTCTTGGTCCAGGGCACGTCGGGATGGCGGCGGATCGTTCCCGTCGCCGAACAGGGCGCATCGATCAAAATCGCGTCGAACGGCTGCGCCTGATAGGCGGCGGCGTCGCCGACCGCAACTTCCGCGTGCAACTGCAGCCGAGCGAGATTGGCGGCGAGCAGCTTCAGGCGCTCCGCCGAACGGTCCAGAGCGACCACCTGCGCGCGGGCAAGCGCGATCTGCGCCGTCTTGCCGCCGGGCGCGGCGCACATGTCGAGCACGCGCTCATCCGGCCGCGGCGCGAGCAGGCGCGCCGGCAGAGCGGCGGCGGCGTCCTGCACCCACCATTCACCGTCCTCATAGCCGGGAAGTTCGCTGATCGGCGCGTGGCTGCGCAGCCGCACCGAACCTGTCGGCAGCACGACGCCGCCGAGCCGCTCCGCCCAGCCTTTGGGATCGTCTTTGACCGACACGTCGAGGGGCGGTTCGAGCATGTGCATCGCCGCGATAGCGCGCCCGGCGTCTTCGCCGTAGTGCTTGCGCCAGCGCTGCGCCAGCCATGGCGGCGCGTCATGTTCGCCGCTTGCGGCGACGTCCAGGAATTCCTGCCGCCGTCGCGCGAGATTGCGCAACAGGCCATTCACCAGGCCGCTGAAGCCGGCGGTCTTCGGTTCAAGGCGCGCCGCCCGCACCGCGAGATCGACGGCGGCGTGATCGGCGGCGTCGAGAAACAGGATTTGCGCGGCCGCGGCGATCAGCGAGAACTCAAGCCGCGCGGCCTGACGCGGCAGCCCCTTTTCGAGGAGTTCGGCGAGAACGTAGCGGATGAGGCCGAGCCGACGCACCGCGACCGTAACGATCGAGCGCGTGAGCGACACGTCACGGGCGTCGAGCCC
Source organism: Methylocystis sp. SC2 (assembly GCF_000304315.1). Lineage (NCBI taxonomy): Bacteria > Pseudomonadati > Pseudomonadota > Alphaproteobacteria > Hyphomicrobiales > Methylocystaceae > Methylocystis > Methylocystis hydrogenophila. The sequence goes on from NC_018485.1 coordinate 1,107,588, forward strand.
GGAGAGGCGCGAAGGAACGGCGTTCGGAGCGAAACACTCATCGAGGCGATGTCCGCCCTGCACGATGTCGCCGATGATGTTGGCGGCGGCGAGACGCGCCGGCAACCCGGGAATCTTCGCCGCTTCAGCCTCCCGCACCGCTTCGGCGGGCACGAAGCCTTGCCGGGACCCTTGACGCACCGATTTGGTCCGGGCGGAAATTGATCTACTGTCGCTGTTCGCCAACCGGCTTCTCCCTCCGCGACCGAACCGAATCATAGCATAATTGGCGCGGCGGCGGGCGATGAATGCACACAGGAACAGACCGTGTCGAAGACAGAAGACGCCGCGCGTTTGACGGAGCGGCCCGCGCAGCCGCCGCCAGCCGCGCAGCGCGCGCTGGCCGAAGCCGAGGCGCGTCGCCGCGAGGCGGCGCAAGCTCCGGCCGCGCCGCAGGAACTCGGCGGCCGCGGCGGACTCGACCCGGCGCGCTACGGCGATTGGGAAGTCAAAGGAATCGCTAGCGATTTTTGATCAGCTGCGCGCGAGCGCATTGCCGGAGAGCGTCCCGATATGAAAAAACGAATGGCGTTAGGCGGTCTGTTGCTGTGTCTGACGTTCTCCGCCGCACGGCTGGAGCCGGCGCAAGCTCAGAGCCTCGATCTCGCGTCGAGCAAGGTCGTCGACCTCAGCCACGCCTTCAACGCCGAAACCGTCTATTGGCCGACCTCGCCGTCGGGTTTCGAGCTTAAAGTGCTGCATAAGGGGCCGACAAAGGCAGGCTTCTTCTATTTCGCCAACGCCTTTTGTTCGCCCGAGCATGGCGGCACCCATCTCGACGCGCCGATGCACTTCGCCGAGGGCCGCTGGACAAACGCCGATATTCCCGTCGAGCGCTTCGTCGGTCCGGCGATCGTGATTGACGTCGCCGCCAAGGCCGCGGCGAACCCGGACTATCTGCTGACGATCGACGACATCGCCGCCTGGGAGGCGGCGCATGGCCGCATACCCGACAAAGCGATCGTGCTGCTGCGCACCGGATGGAGCGCGCGCTGGCCCGATAAGAAGGCCTATCTCGGCGACGACACGCCGGGCGACGCCACGCATCTCCATTTCCCGTCTTTCGGGCCTGAGGCGGCGGACTGGCTCGCGAAAGAGCGCCGCCCCAACCTCATCGGCGTCGACACGGCGAGCGTCGACAATGGGCCGTCGCAGGATTTTCTGGTGCACAGGATCATTGGCGCCGCGAATATCGGCGGGCTTGAGAACCTCGCCAATCTCGACCAGCTGCCGCCGACGGGCGCCGTCGTCATCGCCCTGCCGATGAAGATCGAGAAGGGCTCGGGCGGCCCGGCGCGCATCATCGCGCTCGTCCCGCGATAAAGCCATTCTCATCGCATGTCGCAATCTCACGCCGCCATGCGCGAGGCCGACCCCGTTTCGCAAAAGATCGTTCGCTTTACGAGTCCTGCCGGGAGCCAGGAAACCTGCGGGGAACCCGAGCATGCGCCGCGAGCAAGGCCGCGAGTTGCGATTGGCGGCTGACGCCGGTTTTCGCGAAGACTGTCTTGAGCTGATAGCGCACCGTTTCACGCGACGTTCCATCGCGACGGGCGATCTGGTCGGGAGTCAAGCCTTCGGCCACGCCGCTCGCCACTCGCGCCTCGGCCGCGGTGAGATCGAACAGCCCTCTGACGAGCGCAATGTCGGGCGTCGAGGGCGCCGCTGCCGGGGTGAACGCGAGCACGCCAAAACCGCCTTCAAAAATATCGCGCGACCGGCCCGTAGCGGGAATCAGATGGACGACGACGGGATTTTCGGTCGCCGGCTTAGACGGAAATGAGCGAACAGATGTCGCCGCAGCGTTGGAAATGTCTGCCATCGCGCGCGATAGCAGCGCATTGGCCGACGGGTCGACAAGCGCGATACGGTCTCGTGGCAACCACGCGAGATGTGAGTTCAACGCTTCGAGAAGCGCGTTGGCCGCAAGCACTTTTCCTCTGGAATCGAGAACGGCGGCCGGTAGTCCGATCGTGGCGAGCGCGTCGGCGACCGCTCGCAGCCGCTCCAGCCGCCAGCGCGCCGCGAGCATCCCGGCGCGGGCAAGATGGGGACGCAGCGCGTCAAGACGCCTGATGTCTTCAGCGCTGAATTGAGGAAGACCGACACGGCGAATAATCTGGACGACCACCAGGTCGCCGGTCGGCGCTTTGATCGCCGTAGCCGTGCTGTGATGCAGCCCCGCAGGCTTCAGGCACTCGGCCACCATCGCATCGGCGAGATACTCTTCCTCGGAGAACGCCTGGTGATCGGCGACGAATCCGGCCCGGTCGGCCGCCAAGAGGCGCGCCGTCGCTTGCGTCCGCGTCACTGCTTCCGACGCCACAAATGCGCCTGCGGCTTCCATTCCGACGGAGTAGCGCCAGCCAATCCAGGCGTGGCCATCGCCGGCTGCTATAAGACCGCCCGCAGCGTCAACTAAGCGAGCAAGGTCATACATCACCTCTGGCCAAAGGTCGGGGCTGGCGGCGGCGCCATAAATATCGTCGATGAGACGTTCAACGTTCATTGCAAAAATATTCTTTGAAAGGAAAGCTATTTTACAGGGCGGATGTGATCCGACCGCCAACACTCGACAATAGAACAGTATAACAAGTTTTCAACGCGACAATCCAGGAAGAGCGGCGCGGGCAAGTAGCGCCGACGCATGCGCGTTGATTAAAACTCTAAGAGCTCCGTGCGCCGCAACGTTACTCAACGCCCTTCACGCGCAGGAAGGCCAGCGCCCTTTCCCAGGCGTCGCTGGCGGCGTCCAGCCGATAGCTGTCACGATAATCGGCGAAGAACGCATGCGGCGCGCCGTCATAGACGATGATCTCGGCGGGCGCCTGCGCCTTCTTCAGGCGCTCTCGCATGGTCTCGATGAGTTCGGTGGGAATGCTCGGATCAGCGCCGCCATAGAGCGCGAGCGTCGGCGTCTTGAGCTGCGCGGCGACGTCGATCGGCCAGCGTGGCTGCTCGGGCGTATGCGGTCCGTCGAGGCGGCCGTACCAGGGAATGCAGGCGCGCAAGCGCGGATGATGGACCGCATAGAGCCAGGCGATGCGCCCGCCCCAGCAAAATCCGGTGATCGCCGCGCGTTTGGCGTCGCCGCCTCTCGCCACGGCGTAGGCGAGCGCCTGATCGAAGATCTCCATCGTCTCGGCGTCGGGAACCCTGGCGACGATGGCGCGAATGGCCTCTATGTCCGGCGCTTCCTGCGGGTCCCCATAGCGAATGAGGAAGTCGGGCGCGATGGCCAGAAACCCAAGCTTCGCGAATCGCCGCACGATGTCGCGGATGTGTTCGTGCAGGCCAAAGATTTCCTGCGCCACGAGAATAATCGGGAAATCGCCGCCGCTTTGCGGGCGGGCGATATAGGCCGGCGCGCCGCCGGGCAGCGTCGCCATGCCCGCCTCAAGCCCCTCCACATCCGTGGCGATGGCGCTTGGCGCGGGCGCGCCCGCCGCCTGGGCGAACCGGCCCGGATCGGTCGAAGACGAAGGCATGAGGCCACCTCAAAAAGCTGTCGTTGAGTTTAGCCAAAAAAGCGACGCGCGTCGCCCGGCGGCGCGCACCGCCAGACTTGCGCCGTCGCCGCGACTTCTCTTCGCGCGCGAAACCGCGTATATCGCCGCACCGTATCGACGGCCCGCGCCGAAGGAGACCAACCGTTGCTCCTGTTCGCGCGCGACCTGAGCGAGCGCCTGGCTGCTGCTTCGGTAAGAGCTGCGGCGGGTCCGATTAAAGGAAACGTCCCATGACGCAGCGATCCGACGCCGGCCCTGCCTCCGGCGGCGATGGGCAAGTTCACGCCCATCACGGATCCGAGCGGACGCGCGCCGGATTCGCCGGTCTCATCATCGGCTCGATCGGCGTCGTCTACGGCGACATCGGCACGAGTCCGCTCTATGCCCTGCGCGAGTCGCTCGCGCATCAGGTCCAGTATGACGCGCTGACCGAGGAGTCGGTCATCGGCGCGATTTCGCTTCTGATTTTCGCGCTCGTTTTCACCGTGACGATCAAATACGTCATCTTCGTCATGCGCGCCGACAACCGCGGCGAAGGCGGCATTCTTTCGCTGATGGCCCTGGCGCAGACCGCCATGGGCCGGCGCACGAAAGTCGCCTTTCTGCTCGGCGTCGCGGGCGCGGCGCTCTTCGCCGGCGAGGCGATCATTACGCCGGCCATCTCGGTGATGTCCGCCATTGAAGGGCTGGAGCTCGTCACCCACCGCTTCAGCGAATTCGTCCTGCCGATCACCATCTTCATCCTTGTCACGCTGTTTTGGGTGCAAAGTCACGGAACGGCGCGGGTGGCGGCCTTCTTCGGGCCCATCATGATCGCCTTTTTCCTGACCATCGGCGTGCTGGGCGCGATGCATATCCCCGAAGCGCCCCAGGTGCTGCGCAGTTTCGACCCGCGGCAAGGCATCGCTTTTCTCGTGAGCCACGGCTGGCTCGGCTTCGCCGTCCTCGGCTCGGTTTTCCTCGCGGTCACCGGCGTCGAGGCGCTTTACGCCGACATGGGGCATTTCGGCCGAGGGCCGATCCGTACGGCCTGGCTCGGATTCGTGCTGCCGGCGCTGCTGCTCAACTACCTCGGCCAGGGCGCCCTCGTCCTGTCGCGCCCCGAAGCCGTCGGCAACCCGTTCTTCCTGCTGGCGCCGGACTGGGCGCTGTTGCCGCTTGTCGTGCTTTCGACGCTGGCGACGACAATCGCCGCGCAAGCGGTGATTACCGGCGCCTTCTCGCTGGCGCGGCAAGCGATTCAGCTCGGCCTTATTCCGCGACTCGAAGTCACGCATACGTCGGCGTCGCAGGAGGGCCAGATCTATATCGGCCGCATCAACCGGCTGCTGCTCATCGGCGTGGTGCTGCTCGTCATCGCCTTTAAGAGCTCTTCGGCGCTTGCGTCCGCCTATGGCATCGCGGTCACCGGCACCATGGTGCTGTCGACGTCGCTGCTGTTCATCGTCGCTTGGCGCAAATGGGGCTGGCCGCTATTCGTATCGATCCTCTTCGCGGCCTCGTTCCTGGTCGTCGAATTCGCCTTTCTGGCCGCCAATCTGATGAAGGTCAAAGACGGCGGCTGGGTGCCGCTCGCGCTCGGCGGCTGCGTCATGATCATCATGTGGACCTGGACGCGCGGCACGCATCTTCTCGCCGAGAAAACCCATCGCGACTCCATCCCGATGATGGAGCTCATCGCGATGCTGCAGAAGTCGAAACCGACGCGCGTGCCCGGCACGGCGATCTTTCTGACGAGCGATCCGGCGGTCGCCCCGACCGCGCTGATGCACAATCTCAAGCACAACAAGGTTCTGCACGAGCGCGTGCTGGTGATCTGCGTGAAGACCGAAGACCGGCCGCGCGTCGCGCCGGGCAGGCGCTTCGAAATCGATAAGCTCAGCGACGATTTCTATCGCGCGACGCTGCATTATGGCTTCATGGAGAGCCCGCGCGTACCGGCCGCGCTCGCGGCCATGCGCAAGGCGGGGTTCAAATACGACATCATGACCACGAGCTTCTTCCTGGGCCGGCGCTCGATCAAGGAAAGCCCCTCCTCCGAAATGCCCGTCTGGCAGGACAAGCTCTACGTCGCGCTGACCCGCCAGGCCGCCAATGCGACGGACTTCTTCTCGATCCCCTCCGACCGCGTCGTCGAACTGGGCGCGCAGGTGACGATTTAGCGCGCGCGAAAACAGTGGACGGGAGGGGGGCCAGGCACTAAGCAACGGCGGCCCCCGCGTGGCGCGCGCAAGAGCCGAAAAGGGCCGGCGGCGCCCGGTCGAGAAGGCTTTTTGAAGATTTCGCCGCTTACGAAGGACGTCTGTCGCTTATGCCCACCCGCATCGATGATCGCTTCGCCGCCCTCAAGAAGGAAGGGCGCGCCGCCCTCGTGACCTTTGTGATGGCCGGCGACCCGGATCTCGCGACGTCGCTCGACATCTTGCGCGGCCTGCCCGGCGCCGGCGCGGACGTCATCGAAGTCGGCATGCCTTTCACCGATCCGATGGCGGATGGGCCGGCGATCCAGGCGGCGGGCCTGCGCGCGCTCAAGGCCGGGACCACGCTCAAGAAGACCTTGAAGCTGGTCGCCGACTTCCGCGCCGGAGACGACGCCACCCCCATCGTGCTGATGGGCTACTACAATCCGATCTATGTCTACGGCGTCGACGCCTTCCTGCGCGACGCCCGGGACGCCGGCGTCGACGGCCTGATCGTCGTGGACCTGCCGCCCGAAGAAGACGCCGAACTCTGCGTTCCCGCGCGCGACGCCGGGCTGAACTTCATTCGCCTCGCGACGCCGACGACCGACGACAAGCGGCTTCCCAAGGTGCTCGAAAATACAAGCGGCTTCGTCTATTATGTGTCGCTCACCGGCATCACCGGCGCGGCGCTCGCCGACTACGCCGGCGTCAGTCAGGCGGTTGCGCGCATCAAGCGGCACACGGCGCTGCCGATCGCCGTCGGATTTGGCGTCAAGAATGCGGAGAACGCCGCTGAGATCGCCCGCAACGCCGATGGCGTCGTCGTCGGCACGGCGCTGGTCCAAGCGCTTAAGGCCTCGCTCGACGCCGAGGGCCGCGCCGGGCCGTCGAGCGTGGGCGCGGTGACCGGGCTCGTCGCGTCCATCGCCGAAGGCGTGCGCGACGCCCGCCCTAAGGGCGGCGTGTTGAGTTGGCTGACGAGGCTCGTGTCATGAATTGGTATTCGAACGTCGTCCCGCCGAAGATCAAGGCGCTGATCAAGCGCGAAGCGCCCGAAAATCTCTGGGTGAAATGTCCCGAGAGCGGCCAGCTCGTCTTCCACAAGGACATCGAGGCCAATCTCTATGTCGTGCCCGGTTCGGGCTATCACATGCGCTGTCCGGTCGAGACGCGGCTCGCCAGTCTTTTCGACGGCGGCGAATGCGAGCTGATTCCGACGCCGGAAGCGCCGCTGGATCCGCTCAAGTTTCGCGACATCAAGCGTTACGTCGACAAGCTGAAGGAATATCGGGTCAAAACCGGCATGGCGGACGCCGTGACGATCGCCTTCGGCAATCTCGAAGGCTCGCCGGTCACCGTCGCCATTCAGGATTTCGAATTCCTGGGCGGCTCGCTTGGCATGGCGGCCGGCGAGGCGATCATCGCCGGCTGCGAACATGCGCTCGCCAAGCGCACGCCTTTTGTGATCTTCACGGCGTCGGGCGGCGCGCGCATGCAGGAGGGCATGTTCTCGCTCATGCAGATGCCGCGCACGACCATCGCCGTGCAGCGCCTGCGCGATGCCCGCCTGCCCTATATCGTCGTGCTGACCAATCCGACGACGGGCGGCGTCACGGCGTCCTACGCCATGCTCGGCGACGTGCAGATCGCCGAACCCGGCGCGATCATCGGCTTCGCCGGCGCCCGCGTGATTGAGCAAACGATCCGCGAGAAGCTGCCCGAAGGCTTCCAGCGCGCCGAATATCTGCGCGATCACGGCATGGTCGATATGGTGGTGCCGCGTCAGGAGCTGCGCCAGACGCTGGCGCGCCTCTGCGGTCTCCTGACCAAGTCGCCGCCGCGACGCGCCGCCGCCTGATATCGCGAGGCGCAGCCGCAATGGATCAGCATGACGCGATCCTGTCGCGACTGCTCACGCTTCATCCAAAGAAGATTGATCTGTCGCTGGGGCGCACGGAGCGGCTGCTCGCCGCGCTCGGACGACCGGAGCTCAGACTGCCGCCCATCATTCACGTCGCCGGAACCAACGGCAAAGGCTCGACGCTCGCCTTTCTGCGCGCGATGCTCGAAGCCGCCGGCAAGCGCGTGCATGTCTACACCTCGCCTCACTTGCTGCGCTTCAATGAGCGCATCCGTCTCGGCGCCGACGGCGGCGGCAAGCTTGTCGACGACGAGCGTCTGAACGCGGCGCTCGAACGTTGCGAACAGGCGAACGCTGGGCAGCCGATCACCTTCTTCGAGATCACGACCGCGGCGGCCTTTTTGCTCTTCGCCGATGCGCCGGCCGACTGGCTGCTGCTCGAGACGGGCCTCGGCGGGCGCTATGACGCAACCAACGTCATCTCGCAGCCCAAATGCGCCATCATCACCTCGATCTCCCTCGACCATCTCGAATTTCTCGGCGATACGGTCGAAAAGATCGCCCATGAGAAGGCCGGAATCTTGAAGAAGGGCGCGCCGGGCGTGATCGGCTTCCAGTCGGAGCCCGTGGCGAGGGCGCTGGAGCGCGAGGCGCGACGCGTCGGCGTGACGCCGATCGTCGCCGGGCGGGACTTTCACATCTGCAACGAGAACGGGCGCCTCGTTTATGAGGACGAGCGCGGTTTGCTCGATCTGCCGCTGCCGCGGCTCGCCGGACGCCACCAGCATGAGAACGCCGCCGGCGCCATCGCCGCCCTGCGCGCCGTCGCCCCGGAGATTCCGCCCGCGGCGATCGAGGCGGGGCTCACGCGCGCCGAATGGCCGGCGCGGCTGCAGCGGCTCATACGGGGGCGCATCGTCGAACTCGCCCCGCCCGGCGCCGAGGTGTGGCTCGACGGCGGCCATAATGAGGATGGCGGCCGCGTTCTGGCCGAGGCGATGGCCGAGTTCCACGACAAGGCGCCGCGCCCGCTGGCGCTGATCTGCGGCGCGCAGACGACCAAGGACATTCGCGCGCTGCTCAAGCATTTCGTCGGACTGGCGCGCGAAGTCGTCGCGGTGCCGGTCGAAGGCGAGCATAAGAGCTGGCCGCCCGAGGACGTCGTGAACCTCGCCAGAGCCGAGGGGATGCCCGGCGCCGCGGCGGGCGGCGTCGAGGAAGCGCTCGCGCTCCTTTCGACGCGCCGCTTCGACGCGCCGCCGCGCGTGCTGATCGCAGGTTCGCTGTATCTCGCCGCCTCGGTGCTGGCGGCCAACGGCTCGGTGGTGGAGTGAGCCGCGCCGCCCGTTTCGCCCGCGCCGCGACATCGCCGAAGCGGGCCGGGTCTCACGCTCTTGAAAGCGCCTCCACAAGCTTGCGGGCCGCCGGATCGGAGGACGCCGGATTCTGACCGGTGATCAGCTGGCCGTCCCGGACGACATGCGGAGCCCAGTCCGCCGCCTTCGAGAAGCGCCCGCCCTTCGCCTGAAGCTCGTCCTCGACAAGGAACGGAACGACGTGGGTGAGGCCGACCGCCTCCTCCTCGCCATTGGTGAAGCCGGTCACCGTCTTGCCCGCGACCAGCGGCAGACCGTCGGGACCTTCGACATGGCGCAGCACGCCCGGCGCGTGGCAGACGAGCGCGATGGGTTTGCCGGCGCGGACGAAGGATTCGATCAGCCTGATCGAATCCCGGTCCTCGGCGAGGTCCCACATCGGCCCATGGCCGCCGGGATAGAACACCGCGTCGAAATCCTCCTGACGGACGCTGTCGAGCCGCGCGGTGTCGGCGAGGCGCGCCTTGGCCGCCTCATCCGCCTCGAACCGGCGGGTGAGCTCGGTCTGGAATCGGGGTTCACTGCTTTTTGGGTCGAGCGGCGGCTGACCGCCCTTGGGCGACGCCAGCGTGATCTCGGCGCCGGCGTCGAGAAAGACGTAATAGGGCGCCACCAGCTCTTCCAGCCAGAAGCCTGTCTTTTCACCGGTGTCGCCGAGCTTGTCGTGCGAGGTGAGAACGATGAGGATTTTCATGGATTTCTCCTGTTTGGGGAGCACGTTCGCATGCTTGGAGTTGCGAAAAAATGACGCAATGGTCCGGCGGCGCCCGGCGCGAGCAGGAGGGTAGGCGCGCGAGGCCACTTGGATTCGGGGAAAATTTGCTCCACAAGCGCGCGGAAGCGCGTTGCGCAACGACTGGAGCCAAGAACTCATGACCTTGATGTTGGCGAGCGTTCTCTCCCGCGATGAGGCGGAGATCGCCCTCGCGCGCGGCGCCGACATCATCGACTGCAAGGCGCCCTCGCGCGGCGCGCTGGGCGCCCTACCCCTGGACACCGTCGCCGAGATCGTCGCCTTCGTCGACGGCCGCCGCCCGGTCAGCGCCGTCGTCGAACTGCCGCATGACGTCGCGCATGCGCGCCGCGACTTTGAAGAGGTCGTCGCGGCGGGCGTCGATTATGTGAAATTCGCCCTGCCGGCGACGCCCGACGCCGTCGAGATCATCGAGGCGCTGGCGCCGCTGACCGCAAGAACAAAGCTCGTCGCCGTCCTCTTCGCCGATCTCGGCCCCGAATTCGACACTCTCGAGCCGCTGGCCGGCGCCGGCTTTCATGGCGCGATGCTGGACACCGCGCATAAAGGCAAAGGCCGACTGGTCGACTTTATGAGCGTCGGCGCGCTGTCCGAATTCGTCGCGCGCTGCCGTGAGCTCGGGCTCGCCTCGGGACTGGCTGGGGCGTTGGAGTCTCCCGACGTGCCGCGCCTGCTCGTCACCGGCGCGGATGTGCTGGGCTTTCGCGGCGCGCTCTGCGCGCATGGCGAGCGGCGCGCCGCCATCGACGCCCGCGCCACGATGCTGATCCGCGATTTGATTCCTTCGACGCGAGGCGCGCACGCCGAATTTCACGCCCACTGGTCGTTCCTTGGCCGCGGCTATATCGAGCCCCCCGGCGCGAACGACACCGATTGCGTGTTTCTCAAGGATTATGTCGCGCCCGTCGAGATCGGCGCCTACGCCCACGAACACGGCCATACGCAGCGTGTGCGTTTCAACGTCGAAGCGGAAGTGACCCGCATCAACGGCTCCGACGACATGCGCTCGATCTTCTCCTATGACGTGATCATGGACGCGATCAAAATGATCCTCGCCGGCGGCCATATCGAGCTTGTCGAAACCATCGCCGAGCGCCTCGCCGAAAGCGTGCTGCTGCATGAGCGCGTGCGCGCCGTCACCGTGCAGGTGGAAAAGCTTGATGTCGCGCCCGGCGCCGTCGGCGTGAAAATCCGGCGCGTCCGCGCCCATGAGGAGGCGCGTCGCGTGCAGCCGGCGCCGATGCGCATCGATGCCGTCAAGTAGCGCGCCCCTCGTCGTCAAATTGGGCGGAAGCCTGCACGCCTCGCCGCGGCTCGCCGAGTGGCTCGCGGCGCTGAAGCGCTACCCGCGGCCGCTGACGATCGTTCCCGGCGGCGGACCCTTCGCCGACGCCGTGCGCGCCGCGCAGCCCGCATTAGGCTACGACGATAAAACCGCGCACGCCATGGCGGTTCTGGCGATGGAGCAATATGCGCTGGCGCTCGCGAACCGTGACGATTCGCTGGAGCTCGCGGCCTCTCGTGACGCAATCGCCGCGGCGCTGGCGCGCGGACGCATCGCCCTTTGGCGGCCGAGCGCCATGGTCGCCGCGGCGGACGATATCGCGCCCTCCTGGGAGGTCACCTCCGACAGTCTCGCCGCCTGGCTTGCCAAAAAAATCGGCGCTTGCGCGCTGACGCTTATCAAAAGCGTCGATGTCGGCGACGGCGCCTTACTCAGCGAGATTATGCGTACGGGCGTTGTCGATCCGGCGCTTCCGGATTATCTCGAAGGGACGCCGCTCTTCCTCGCCGGCCCCTCGTCTCTCCCGCGCGCCGCCGCGCTTCTTGCCGACGGCGTCCCGCCGGGCGCAGCCATCGCAAATTTTCCAACGCGGAAGTTCGCCTGATGACCAAAAAGAAAGTAGTCACGCCGCGCTGGGGCTGGGCGCTCACCGGATCCGGGCATTTCTTCACCGAATGTCTCGACATGATCCGCACGCTCGATCACGTCGATCTTTTCGTCAGCAAAGCGGCGGCGGAAGTCGTGCGCATGTACAAGCACGATCTCGATCTGCCGGAGACCGTTCGCATCTTTAAGGACACCACCGCGAGCGCGGCGCCGGTCGGGAATTTCTACTATAATTTTTATCACACGCTGGTTCTCGCGCCCGCGACCTCGAACACCGTCGCGAAATGCGTCGCCGGCATTTCCGACAATCTCGCGACGAATGTCTTCGCGCAGGCGGGCAAATGCCGCGTGCCGACGATCGTCTTCGCCTGCGACACCGCGCCCGAACTCGAAACGCGCGCGCCCAAGGGCATGGTGATGGTCTATCCGCGCCGCATCGATTTGCAGAACACCGACGCGCTCAAATCCTTCGAAGCGACGCAGGTCGTCGAAAGCCTCGCGGCGCTGCAGGAGGCGGTGGAGCGCCGCCGTCGCGAAGTCGAGCCGCAACCTTAAACGAAGTCTCCGCATGAGCGAGCGCCTGCTGTTCCTCACCGGCCATCTTGCACTGCCGCGGTTGGAGCGCATGGTCGCGAGCTTCGGCGAAGCGGCGCAGGCGTGGCGCATCCACGACATTGGCGTGAAGGTCGCCGCGCTGATGACCCAGGAAATCATTCATCGTCGCCTGCCGCGACCCGTGCAAGCGGACCGCGTCATCCTGCCGGGGCGCTGTCGCGCCGATCTCGCCGTGCTGACCGAGGATTTCGGCGTCGCGTTCGAACGCGGGCCGGAGGAGATCGCCGATCTTCCCGCCTATCTCGGGCGCGGCGGCGGCCGGCCGGATCTGTCGCGTTACGACATGCAGATTTTCGCCGAGATCGTCGACGCGTCAAAGATGAGCGTCGCGGATATTTCGATCAGCGCGCGCGAACTCGCCGCGGGCGGCGCCGACGTCATCGATCTCGGCTGCCTGCCGGATACGCCGTTCAACCATCTTGAGGAAACGATCGCGGCGCTCAAGGTCCACGGCCTCAAGGTGAGCGTCGATTCGGCCAATGTCGCCGAGCTTGAACGCGCGGCGAAGGCCGGCGTCGACCACCTCCTGAGTTTGGACGAAGCAACGCTGTCGATCCTTCCCGACAATTCGCCCGTCATTCCCATTCTGACGCCGCGCCCGCACGGCGATCTCGACTCGCTGCAACGCGCCGCGCGTCGCGCGCGCGAACGCGGAATCAGCGCCATTCTCGATCCGATCCTCGATCCGATTCATTTCGGTCTTGCCGCCTCGATCGCCCGCTACGTCGAGCTGCGCGCCCGCGAGCCTGAGGCCGAGATCATGATGGGAACGGGCAATCTCACGGAGCTGACCGACGCCGACTCCGCCGGCGTCACCGCGGCGATGCTCGGCGTATGTTCCGAGCTGGACATCCGGCATCTGCTCACGGTGCAGGTGTCCCCGCATACGCGACGGACGCTGCAGGAGCACGACGCCGCGAGGCGGTTGATGTTTGCGGCGCGCGCCGACGGCGCGCTGCCAAAAGGCTATAGCGACGCCCTGCTGCAGATCCACGACCGCAAACCTTATGCTGCGACGCCGGAAGAGATTGCCGCGCTTGCGCGCGAACTGCGCGATGCTAATTTCCGCATAGATGTGGCGCAGGACGGCGTGCACGTCTACGCCAAAGGGTTCCACCATGTCGCGGCCGACGCGATGGCGCTTTTTCCGCATCTTGCCGTCGAACATGACGGCGCCCACGCGTTTTACCTTGGCGCGGAATTGATGAAAGCCGAGATCGCCTACAAGCTCGGCAAGCGCTATCGTCAGGACGAGCCGCTCGACTTCGGCGTCGCGACGGAGAGCAATGAAGAGGATTCGACCCGCTTCAAGGAGATGGGTCACACCATGCGCAAAGCGGGCCAGGGACCTGCGAAAGATGCCTCTGATACATGAATGCGTCGTCACGACGCTGTCGCCGGAAGGTCGACCGCATATTGCGCCGCTCGGACTGATCGAGGAACACGGCTTCTGGATCGCCGCGCCGTTTCGTCCCTCCTCCACCCTGTTCAATCTCACGCATAATCCGAAAGCGACGGCGAGCTTCACCGACGACGCGCGGATTTTCGCCGGACTCGTCGCCGGCCAACGCAACTGGCCGCTCACCGACATCGAGGGCTGGCCGGCGCCGCGCCTTTCCGCCGCGCTGGCGCACGCCGAACTCATCGTCGCGCGCGTCGAGGAGCACGAATTGCGGCCGCGCTTTTTCTGCAGGGTGAGGCGGATTGAATCGCATCGCGCCTTTCTCGGCATGAACCGCGCGCGCGCCGCCGTGCTGGAAGCGGCGATTCTCGCGACGCGGCTCGACATGCTGCCGCGCGAAAAGATCGAGAGCGAACTCGCCTATCTGCAGATCGCCATCGACAAAACCGCCGGCGACGCCGAGCGCGAAGCCTGGAACATGGTGATGGAGAAAATTGACGCGTATAAGGAGCGAGCGGAGAAGTGCGCGTCGCGTTAGAGCAGGTTCCGAAAAAGTTGACTGACTTTTTCGATGAGAACCTGCTCCAACGGTTTGATTTTGAGCGTTTCCTTATCGATCACATGATTCCATGTGATCGGGAAGCGCTCTAGCGAAGCTTGGTTGCGCGATTCGCTAGCATGCCCCGTGAAAGAAGCGTGCGATGAACCCAAACGTCTGCGCGATGGCGGCGATCATTCTCCTTTCAACGTCGCAGGCGATTTGTGGCGACGCGTCGCCGACGAAGTCATCGGCGTCTACGCCAAGCTGGCTCGACAGCCTTACGATCGACGGATATTTGTCGGGAGGCGTCGCCATCAACTTCGCTCTCCCATACAATAAAATCAATTTCGGGCATCTTGATACGGATCGCGCCAACTGGCCCCAGTTCAATCAAGCGATTCTGAACGTCGAGCGGCCGCCAGACAAGAAGGCGGCCAACCTCGACTTTGGGTTAGCCTTCATCGGAATGCTCGGCACGGACGCTCGTTACACTCAGTTCCTTGGCCAAACCGAATATCTCATTCACGATCGCACGCAGCTTTCGATCGTCAAGGCGAATCTTCAGGCCCATCTGCCGATCCTGACGAAGGGCGGCGTTGACGTCACTGTCGGCCAATTCACAAGCTACAACGGTTTCGAAATGCTCACGTCGAAGGACAATATTTTCTATACGCGCTCTCTTAGTTCGAATGCCGGCCCCTTCGTCGACACCGGCGTCATGTCGATCATCCATGCAGCGGACTGGCTCGATCTTTACGCAGGCATTGTCACCGGCGTCGACACATCGATCGGCTGGCCGGGCGACAACAACAATTCGCCTTCCATTCACGCCGGCTTTGGCCTGAACCTCTTAGACGGCGATCTGACGATCCTCGCGATTACGCATTCGGGACCAGAAAATCCGAATGTGAAAGACCCTTTGTTGGTGGGTTGGCCGGATGGCGTCATCGGCGGCGTTCCTGCGGCTTGCGCCTGCAATCCCAACAACGCCTGGCGTCTGTTCAATAATTTGACGGCGACATGGAATGTCACGGAAAATCTGAGCCTCACGTCGGACATCAGCTATTTTCGAGAGAGCGGCTGGTACCCGGTATCAATTTTCGGATCCTCGTTCGACGCGCTTAACGCCCTTCCGAACGGCTGGGGCTTCAATCTCTCTCTCGTCCCGCAACATCCTCGCGGCGCCACCGCATATGGGATCGCCCAATATGCGACGTATAAGATCGACGACTCGATCAAACTCGGCGCGCGCGTCGAATTTTGGCGCGACGCCAAGAATTTCTTCGCCGCCGCCTATCCGGGCTACTTCGACAGCGTCAACGCCGAACACGGCTTTCCGGCTCCATCAGTGATTGTGCAGCCGCAGGGACAAGGGACAAGCTATCTTGCGATCACCGCCGGCGTCACCTTTTCGCAAAAGCTGACGGGGCTTCCATATTTGTCGGGATTGATCCTGAGACCCGAATTTCGATGGGAGGCCGCGGTCAATGATACAGCGCCTTTCTTCGGGCCGAACGGTCCAAAGCGCACGCAGGGCCTTTTCTCGATGGATGTGATCGCGCCATTCACGATCCAATGATCATTGTGCGCTACCGGACCTCCAGCAGCGCGAGCGCCGAAGCCGGCGCGCAATTCGCCGCCCTTGCGGCCAAATCCGGCGGCGCCGCGATCAGATCGGCGAAATCCACAAATGTTCGGCCTTGCGCATGCGCCAGACGCGCAGCGAGTTTGCGGCCGACGCCGGCGCCGACGATCGGCGCATCACACGCAATCGCCTCACGCGATTCGAGCAGCGCGATCTGATCTTCGATGGCGCGCAATTGCGCGCGCGCAAGATACTGCGCGAAGGCGCGCCATTGCGCATCGCGCAATTCGGCGGCGTCGCGCCCGGCCATGCGCGCCAGCCGCGCGCGCGACGCCGCAACGGTCTTCGGGCGTCCGTCCGCCGTCGGCGAAAGATCGGCGTCGGTTTCGCCTTCGGGGAGATCGCCGAGCACGCGCCGCACGTCGGCCATTGACGCAAAGGCTTCGTTGACGAGCGGCGTCCAGCGTCCGGCGATCGGCGCGCGCGCGGCGTAGGCCTGAGGCGCGCCGCGTGAAAATCCGGCATAGGCGAGTTCGCCATCAGCGAGGCGCGCGGCGTCGCTCGCCCCGCGCGCCGCGACGCGCCCGGCGCAAATCGGCGCAAGGTCCGTCGTCGTCGATCCAATGTCGATGAACAGCGCCTCGGCGCAATGGCGCGCGACGAGTTCGGCCGAAGCGCGCCAATTGGCCGAAGCGACGGCGTCGACGTGCGCGCCGACCTCGTCGCGGCGGATGAAGCCGCGTTCGCCGGCATAAAAAAGAATGTCGCGAACGCCGATCTCGCGGGCTGCGATGGCGGCCACCGTAACGACGCCGCGCGATCTGCTTTCGAAGGCGTCGGAGAGCTCCGCCGTCATCGTGACGTGATGACGCTCGGCCTCGCCGAGCGCCGCGCGCACGGCGCGTAGCGCCTGCTCCAGGCTGGCGACGCTTTCGTGGGGGGCGCAGGCGATCTGCACGACCGCCGTGAGGCGCCCGTCATCCGCGCGCGCCGCCTTGATATGGGCGCCGCCGATATCCCAGCCGATGACCGCCGCCATCCGCCTCTCCCAAAAGAAAAAGGGGAGCCGCGCGGCTCCCCCTCAATTTCGAAGATGCTGCGCGGTTCAGTTCGGCGCGAAGGGATGCTTGGCTTCGTTGCGCTTGGCGACGACTTCCGAAGCCTTCGGCTCGCCCTTGACGGCGCGGGCGATCGCTTCCTTCGTTGCGGTGTAATTATAGTCCTGGATCTTCTTGTCGTCCGAAGCGTCCCAGTGAATGAACACGCCGACCGAAATGAAGATGTCGTCGGCTTCGTCGACCGGGATCACGCCCTCGGCGACCGAATCCGCGACGGCCTTGGCGACGCCATGCTGCGCCGGGCCGAACATCTGCACGGCCTGCTTGGCGCCCTTGATCGTCACCTTGTTGAACAGGATCGTGTTGGGCTTGCAGAGCAGGTTCGGCGCGACGACTGCGAGCAGCGTCGTGAAGCCGTCCTTGTTGTTGACGAGCGCATTGGCGAAGGCGAGTTCGGCCGCCGAGCCGCGCGGACCCATGATCAGATCGATATGCGCAACTTCATTGCCGTCGCCGACCAGCGACTCGCCGACCAGCATCTTGTTGATTAAAGCCATGTTTTTCTCCCAGAATTCTGGCGCCGGATTCACGAGCGCCCTATGCAAGCCGCACGCGGGGGCGCGGCGATGAGAGCCCACGCACGCGGCGCGGACTCAACCATTTTTGCGCGGCCTTGCCAAGGCGCGAGACCAGGCAAGCGCGCGAGACGTCACACGAGTTCGCGGGCCAACGCGAAAGCGTGACGGAAGTCAAGGCAGAGCGGCTCGTCGGACGTCGCCATCTTCTTGAAGAGACCAGATTCCGTGCCGTATTTGACGTTGCCGATCGCCAGCGCGCCGATGCCCAGGGCGCCGTGAGGCGAGACCACGACGCCATTGTCGTGCAGGCCGCACCCTTCGACGCCGAGAGGCGGCACGGCGTTGACGTCGGCGGCGATCAAGAGATCCTCGGCGGCGGCGAGATCGTCTTTCGACAGCACCTGGACGCCGGCGCGCGCCGCGCACAACGCGATTTCATGCTGGCGCAGCAGGTCCCGCACTTGCTCTGGAGTGGAGCCGTCGGCAGGCGCCACCTTGATGTTAAAGCGCTTGCACATTTCGTCGGCGAGCTTGGCGACACGCTCGAGGCCGCTATAGCCGACAACGGTGACCTCTGCGCCTTCAAGCGCCGAGATGACGGCGGCGGAATAGCCAACGACGCCCGTCGCCCCGTAGATGACGACCTTCGAGCCCTTGAGCTCGCGCTGTTTCTTCTCCCGCAGAATCTTTTCGACGCAGGCGACCATGGCGCCGGCGGTGGTGAAGGAGCCGTAGGGATCGGCGAAGAGCGACACTTCGAAGGGCTTGAGTAGCGCTTTCTTTGCCTTGTCCATCATGTCGAGCGCGAGCACCGCGTCGCGGCCGGCGAAGAAGATGCCGGTGCGCAGCGCCGCCGAAGGCGCGCGCGAAAACATCGCGTCCTGCACGAGCGCGGTGACTTCGTCGAGCGTGACATTGGTGTAGGGAATCGCCGCGTCATAGCCGGCGTCGAGCGCCATGTTCACGTCGAAGGGGCTCATGTGCTTCAACGTGCTGAGCATGTGCAGAATCGCTTTGGCCATTGAATCTCCCCAACCTTTCCTCGATTTTCGCGTCTTACGCGGCCATGGGCGACGCGCGGCGGGAGACAGTCTCCAGCCCCTCGATCTCTCAAAGATTCCCGGCAAAAGGAACGGCGCGCGGGCGCGCGCCTCGGCCTCGCCCGGAGCGATGGGAGGCTTAGAACCCAGAACGAAGCCGATGTCTAGAGGCGTGTGCGCCGCAGCGTGCGGCCGCATGACGGCGGCTGTTGGTTGACGCCGGCCGCGCTTTGCCTCTATAAGCCCCGCAAACGAGGCTCGGCGCATCGGCGTCGCGCCTCGCTGTCTTTTTCACCCTCTGCTGGCCGACCGCGAGCGACTGACGCCGCGGTCGACGCATGGAAGAATAGAGCGAAAGGAACCATTATGTCCCGCCGTTGCGAGCTGACCGGAAAGGGCGTGCAGTCCGGCAATCTCGTCAGCCATTCCAATCGGAAGACGAAGACCCGCTTTCTGCCCAATCTCGTCAATGTGACGCTCGCCTCGGAGGCGCTGGCGCGTTCGGTGCGGCTGCGCATCTCCGCGGCGGCGCTGCGCTCGGTCGAGCATCGCGGCGGGCTGGACGCCTTCCTCGTGAAGGCGAAGAGCGAAGAGCTCTCGCAGAACGCCCGCGACTTAAAGCGCGAAATCGAGAAGAAGCAGGCCGCCGCGAGCGCTTAATCAGGCCCATTGGCTGAGATCATTCTCGTTCGGCATGCCCCGTCGCTGTCAAGGCAACGGGGCTTTTGTCTTTTATGCGCCGCCGAGTTTGCCACGAACATAATCAGCGACAATGCCGATGACGCCGATACGCTTAATCGCCGCCCATAACTGCGGGAAAATCGTGTGCACCGCTGCCGCCCAATAGCGCCACTTCGCGCGACGCAGCGATATGCCGCTGACAATGTCGTTCCGGAAGTCTTCATCGAGGCATTGAAGAAGGCTGGCGCGATAGCGCTTCTTGGCGAAGAGACCAACGAGGAACTCCGCAAATAGTGGAGGCTCCCTCATGCTCTGAGGTTCAAACTTAAATTTTAGTCTACGCAAATTCTCTCGATAAACCAAATCCTTAATAAGAGCTGAAAAAACTGAAATACGATAGCTACAGCGATAGATACGCCGTACGTAAAATTAGCGCTAAGCTCGATATATACGCAAGCTTTGAAACATAGCCCAAACACGATCAACGCTAATGCATTTTCGCCACCTTGTAGCACGCCTCCTTTCAGTCCTCGGACAAGCGCTTGCGAGTTGCTCCGAGCCTTCATGCCGAAGCCCCTTCAATTTCAAGTCCATCGCGCATCGCGTCCAGCGCTCGCAGTGACGCTTGCAACGCCAACTGCCCCGGCCCGGTGATAGCGAAATACTGCTTCTTCCGTCCGCCGCGCGCGGCCGTCGCCTCACCTTCTCGCGAAGAAATCAACCCGCGGTCTTCAAGACGCTCCAGCACGGCGTATATGGAGCCGAAGGAATATTCGCGATCCGTCCGCTTCTTGATTTCATCGCGGATCGAAACGCCATAGGCGTTGGGATGCTGAATCATGATGGCAAGCAGCGTTTGCTGCTCGGCGGTCGTCAACTCAGGGATTTTGGACAAGAAACGCTCCGCGATTCGATTTCTTCGTGATCTTGGAAGAAATCGAACGCGGGGTCAAGCTCTCCTCACCCTCATGCTGAGGAGGCTCCGAAGGAGCCGTCTCGAAGCACGAGGGTGAGGAGAGGCGCATTATGTTTATCGAGTTTCCTCGTCCTTCGAGACGCGCGCGTTGCGCGCTCCTCAGGATGAGGAAACTCTTGGCCGCCCTATCCCCTATATCCGGCCCCTACCCCCGCAGATCCGGCGGCGTCGCTTCCTCCGCCAGCCGCTTCAACGCCTCATCGAGCGGCAGCTGCGTCTGCGCCTGCGAGCCCAGCCGGCGCATCGAGATCGTGCGCTCGGCCGCTTCTTTCTTGCCGGCGACGAGCAGCACGGGGACCTTCGCGAGCGAATGTTCGCGCACCTTGTAGGTGATCTTCTCGTTGCGCGCGTCGACCTCCACCGCCAGCCCGAGCTTGCGCGCCGCGACGGCGATCTCATAGGCGTAGTCGTCGGCGTCCTGCGTGATCGTGCAGACGACGATCTGCAGCGGCGACAGCCATAACGGCAGATGTCCGGCGAAATGCTCGATCAGAATGCCGGTGAAGCGTTCGAGCGAACCGAAAATCGCGCGATGGATCATCACCGGCGTCTTCTTCTCGCTGTCCGGGCCGATGTAATAGGCGCCAAAGCGCGACGGCAGGTTGAAGTCGACCTGCGTCGTGCCGCATTGCCACTCGCGGCCGATCGCGTCGCGCAGCGTATATTCGAATTTGGGGCCGTAGAACGCGCCCTCGCCCGGATTGATTCCCGTCTTGATGCGCCCGCCCGAGCCCGCTTCGATGTCGCTCAACACCCGCGTCATGATCGCCTCGGCCTCGTCCCAGGCCTCGTCGGAGCCGACGCGCTTTTCAGGACGCGTCGAGAGCTTCACGACGACTTCCTCGAAGCCGAAATCGGCGTAGGTCGACAGAATGAGGTCGTTGATCTTGAGACACTCCTCGGCCATCTGCTCTTGGGTGCAGAAGACATGCGCGTCGTCCTGCGTGAAGGCGCGCACGCGCAGCAGGCCATGCAACGCGCCGGAGGGCTCGTAGCGATGCACGACGCCGAACTCCGCCATGCGCAGCGGCAGATCGCGATAGGATTTGAGGCCATGTTTGAAGATCTGGATATGGCCCGGACAGTTCATCGGCTTGATCGCGTACAGCCGGTCCTCGTCGGTCTGTTCGCGCGCCGGCTGCGAGACGAACATGTTCTCGCGGAACCATTCCCAATGGCCGGACGTCTCCCAGAGCGTCTTGTCGAGGAGCAGCGGCGCGTTGACTTCCTGATAGTCGGCCTTCAGGCGCCGGCGCATGTAGGAGATGACGTTCTGGAACAGCGCCCAGCCCTTCGGGTGCCAGAAGATCGCGCCGGGACCTTCCTCCTGAAAATGGAAGAGGTCCATCTCGCGCCCGAGTCGCCGGTGGTCGCGTCGCTCAGCTTCCTCGAGCCGGTGCAGATAGGCGTCGAGCTCCTCCTGCGTCGCCCAGGCGGTGCCGTAAATGCGCGACAGCATCGGATTATTATGATCGCCGCGCCAATAGGCGCCGGCGACCTTCATCAGCTTGAAGGCCGTGCCGACCTTGCCGACCGAAGGCAAATGCGGACCGCGACAGAGATCGAGCCACTGGCCCTGCTTATAGATCGAGAGCGGCTCGTCGGATTTGATCGCGTCGATGAGCTCGCCCTTGAAAATCTCGCCCTTGGTTAGAAACCATTGCTTGGCGTCGTCGCGATCCCAGACTTCACGCGTGATCTTGGCGTCGCGCGCGACGATCTCGCGCATCTTCTTCTCGATCGCCGGCAGGTCTTCGAGCGTGAACGGCTCGGCGCGGAAGAAATCGTAATAGAAGCCGTTCTCGATGACGGGTCCGATCGTCACCTGCGTGCCGGGATAGAGCTCCTGCACGGCTTCCGCCAGCACATGCGCGGCGTCGTGCCGAATGAGATCGAGCACGCGCGGATCTTCGCGCGTGACAAATTCGATGTTCGCGTCGCGCGCGATCGGCAGCGCCAGATCGACGAGCGCGCCGTCGAGCGTCATGGCGACGCTGCGCTTGGCGAGAGAGGGAGAGATGCTTTTGGCGATGTCGACGCCCGAAACGCCGGGCTCGAACTGACGGGACGCCCCGTCGGGGAAGGTGACCGCTATCATCTTGCGCTCCTGACGCGCTCAGTCGCCGATACGAGTCGACGTAAGTCGCTAGGGATGGACAGACGCTTTCATAGCGCGCGTCGCGCGCGGGCGCAATCGTGGCGCGCGTGTGCTTCGAGGTGAAAAAGAACTGGCGCGCCCGAAAGGATTCGAACCTCTGACCCCCAGATTCGTAGTCTGGTGCTCTATCCAGCTGAGCTACGGGCGCCTGCTTCGCCATAGACCCCGTGCGTTGGACGGGCCATGGCGACGTGTCGGCTCGTTTAGCGGCTAGCGGCGCGAATGGCAATAGCGCATCTACTTTGCCGCCGAGCGGCCTTGCGTCGACCGCGCAAGCATTTAGATAAAAGGCTCTAAGTGGGATTGCTAATGGAAACGTTCCTGTCGGACGGCGTCGAGATAGCCTATGTGGATTTCGAGCCTTTAACGGAAGATCGCGGCGAACCGATCGTCCTCGTGCATGGCTTCGCCTCGACCCATGCTGTGAACTGGCTGTTCACGCAATGGGTCAAGACGCTGACCGAAGACGGCCGCCGCGTCATTGTCTTCGACAACCGCGGGCATGGTCGCTCGGCCAAGCTGTACGATCCGGCGCAATATAGTCTCGACCTGATGGCCGCCGACGTCGTGCATCTGCTCGACCATCTGTCGATCCCACGCGCCGACGTCATGGGCTATTCGCTCGGCGGACGCATCGGCGCGGTGCTGGCGCTGACCGCGCCCGAGCGCGTGCGCTCCTTGATCCTCGGCGGCATCGGCGAAAATCTCATCGAGAACTCCGGCCTGCCGCGCGGTCTCGCCGAAGCCATGGAGATCGAGCGCATCGAGGACATTGATGATTCGACGCTCAAGATCTTTCGCGGCTTCGCCGAATCCACCCGCAGCGATCTCGCCGCCCTCGCCGCCTGCGTGCGCGGCGCCCGCAAGTCCGTCGAGCCTGAGCTGCTCGCGCGCATCACCGCGCCGGTGCTGATCTGCGTCGGCACGCGCGACGACGTCGCGGGCGACCCGCTCCCGCTCGCCGAGTTCTTCCCCAACGCCCGCGTGGTCGACATTCCCGGCCGCGATCACAACCGGGCCGTCGGCGACAGAATATATAAGCAGGCGGTGCTGGAGTTTCTGGATACGCGGCCTTAACGGCCGCCGGCGGGGCCCCCGTGCTATTCTGCAAGCGCTCCGCTATGTAACTGCCAGACCAAGGAGGGGCGGATGGGCGCCGAAACGCGCGAATCTGGCGCGAAAATCATCGATTTCGCCCAGAATGATCCTTTGTTAGCGCGCCTGCGCGTGGAGGCGGAGGACGTGCTGCGCCGCGAGCCGGAGCTCGGCGGCTTCCTGCATCCGGCGATCCTCTCGCAGAACGGCGTCTTGGGAGTGGTCGCGCATCGCGTGGCGCAGCGCCTCGACCGGCCGGAGGCGCCCTATATCGCCATCCGCCAGGCGTTCGAAGAATGCGCCGCGCGCGAACCGGGACTGGTCGAGGCGTTCCGCGCCGACCTGCTCGCCGTGTTGGAGCGCGATCCCGCCTGCACAAGGCTGATCGAGCCGGCGCTGTATTTCAAAGGCTTCCATGCGCTGCAGACCTATCGTCTGGCGCATTGGCTGTGGAAGAACGGCCGCAGCGACTTCGCCCTGATCCTGCAGAGCCTGTCCTCGCAAACCTTCCAGGTCGACATCCACCCGGCGGCCGTGATCGGCAAAAGCATCTTCATCGACCACGCGACCGGACTTGTCATCGGCGCGACCAGCGTCGTCGAAGATGAAGTCTCGATGCTGCATGGCGTGACGTTAGGGGGCACCGGCAAGGCGCGCGGCGACCGCCATCCGAAGGTCAGGCGCGGCGTGCTGATCGGCGCCGGCGCGAAGGTCCTCGGCAATATCGAAATCGGCCGCTGCGCCATGATCGCCGCGGGATCGGTCGTGCTCGACCCGGTGCCCGCCAACAAGACCGTCGCCGGGGTGCCGGCCCGCATCGTCGGCGACGCGCGCTGCGCCGAGCCGGCGCTTGCCATGGATCAGATGCTGGCCTATCTCGACGCCGGCATGTGAGGGGCGGGGTTGACCTTGAGCAGAATTTTACTGGGCATTGCGCTCGTTTTCATCGCGGCGTCGTTGCTGTCGCCCCGCGCCGCCACGGCCGCCGGCTGGCATTATTACGATCCGGAATGTCCGATCGATCTTGGCGGCAATGAACTTGGCGGCAAGGATGTTGGCGGCAAGTCGATGAAATTCGTCGCCATGCAGCCCAAGAAGAACGTCGACCGGGAATGCGTCGCGCTGCCGGACGTCGGCCCCAGCGTCATCGTGCTCGACGCCGCCGACGCTGAATTGCGCGACATGAATTGGGACATCCGCATCCTGCGCGGCAAGGGGCCGAAAGGCGAGGCCGACCCCGAAGCCGACGTCGTCGGCCGCCTGCCGGTGCAGAAATTTCGCAACGGCATGGTGAATTTCGACCAGAATTTCAAGGAGCCCGGCGAATACGTGCTTTACGCGAAGCTGACGAGCGACGACGGCGCGAAAAGTTTTGAGGGCCGGCATCCGTTCTCGGTCGGCCTCGTCACCGACGAGGAACTTTACCTCTACATCGCCTTCGGCGTTTTCGTCATTGTCGCCGGCGGCGTCGCCTTCACGCTGTGGCGCCAGGGCAAGCTAGGATTTAAGATTCCGGATTTTTCCAAGACGGATTGAGCTTCCCGCGGAACGCTTGGAAGCGCCCCCTCCCCAACGCTCGGCCGCGCTTCGCGCGGGAGAGGGGGCAGATTGCACGCGTTATGAAGATTCCTGCACGTAAACCGCGACGGCTTTCACCAGCTCGTCGATCTCCGCGCATGAACGGTCATCCAACTACTCGGGACGTTTTCCCAACCGCGCCGAGAAATTTTCATTTTCGCAAGTCATGGATTGATTTGCCGATAGCGTATCGGTAGAGAGCGGCATTGTGTCCACAGGAGTTGCCCCTAAGGACAACTAGGTCACTACTTGATAAACCTACACGGCGCTGGCCAAATCATTCCGGGTCTCCACTCCGGAACGATTAGACGTCGCTTAAACTGGCATCGAGACTGTCGCTTCAAGAAGTCAGGTGATCGCAGATACGTTCACTTTTTCAGGTTTAACCTCCAATGTTTGAGGCCAGCGTGACAATTGCGCAACGTGATCACCGCAAAGTTGTTGGCTATTTGCGCTGTCAGTTTGAAGCGGAAAGGCGCCATAAGCTCGAGGCTCAAAAAGTAGACACGACGTATGACGTCGATCCAATTACGCGCGGCGCCTATCGTAAGATGCTGGAGCTGTACTGGACATTATCACGAGTGCTTGCTCCGCAACGTCGCACGTCTCCCGCGGCCCAAGTTGAAGAGGAAGCCCCACGGCCGGCCCCGCAGCAACAGTTCCCGCTCATTACGAGCGCGCCCGGGGACCAGCCATGCATATACGTTGATGTCAGTGACACCAAATTTTTCGACAAAGTAACCGGTATTCAACGCGTTGTCGGCGAGACCGCTCATCACGTCACGGAACTGGGAAACGGCCAACCGGTCCAGATTCGCGGGGGACTCATACTAGCCGAAATAGAAGGAGTGATGGGCAGGATCGAAGCGCGTCCTGGCGATATACTCCTGTTACTAGACGCTGGCTGGAACAATGTGGACAATTATGCGCACGCCATCAACTCCTTCAGAGAAAAAGGCGGCGCTGTCGTAGCGGGCGTTTATGATCTTTTTCCAGTCCTCTATCCGACGTTATATGGGCCCGAACTCGTGATCGCCTTTGAAACTTGGCTCAGCGAAGTCGTCTCCCGGAGCGATGCGGTCGTTGCAATTTCTCGGAGTTCCGCGAAGTGCTATGCCGAATATGCAATGATGCGATACAAATGGTGCAGGAGCCAAAAAATCGGCTGGTGGCGGCTGGGCGCCAATCTATCGGCTGAAACCTCCAGCGAACCAGGCGCAGCCGCAATCGAAATCGCGGCGCAAGGCCCGTTTTTTCTCTGCGTCGGCACAGTCGAGGCGCGCAAAGGCTATCCGGTCGCTATCGAGGCTTTCGAACGTCTTTGGGCCGACAACATAGACGTCAACCTTGTCATTGTTGGCAGACCCGGGTGGAACGCCCGGGCGTTTGAACAGCGCTTGCGGCAGCATGAGGAAAGGGGACGGCGTCTGTTCTGGCTAGAGGACGCGAGTGACGCGGATTTGCGCCACTTTTACCGCGAGACGTGCGCGGCCGTATTCACGACCTTCGCCGAAGGCTTTGGTTTGCCTTTGGTGGAGGCCGCACAATGCGGCGCCCCCGTCATCGCCAGCGACATCCCCCAGTTTCGCGAGCTTGGCGGCTCGGATGTGCGCTATTTCGATCTCCTTGATTCCGCGAGCCTCGTAGAGGCCCTCATGCAAGCGCTCTCAGACGAGAAACGGCCGCCTCGCGTCGAGACTCTTACATGGCGAGAATCTACGATCGAATTGATCGGGCTGCTGCGCTCTGGCGCTTACCAGATGGACGTCTCTGAAATCTGGCGTGACATAGCCATGGCCGGACTGGCGGCCGCCACGAAATGAGCTGACCGGGCAGCCCATCATCCGCTCAGCTCATCATCAGAGCAGCCGGCCAACACAAATTACCCTCACCCAAACCGATTATTCCTCGGAAAGCCGCGCGGCGGCAATCGTCCCGCTTCGGCGCGGTGGCCGATCCAGTCCTTCAGTTCCGTTTTGTCGATGGTGAAGACCCGGGCGGAGGCGTCGGTCCAGGTCAGACCGTCCTTCAATGCGAAAACCTTCGCGTCCGAGACGCCGCCGTCCTTGTAGCGCTGCATGCGCACGCCCTTGCCGCGCGCCATGCGCGGCGCTTCGCTCAAGGGAAACACCAGCAGCTTTCGGTTCTCGCCGATGATCGCGATCGTGTCGCCCTGCGCCGGCGTCACGATCTTCAATCTCGACGGCGGCTCCACGTTGAGCGCCGCGCGCCCCTTGCGCGTTGACGACAAGAGATCGTCTTCGCTCACGACGAAGCCGCGTCCGTCATTCGTCACCAGCAGCAGCGCTTCGCCCGCAACATGCGGCAGAACGGCGACGACCTCGGCGCCCTCCTCGATCTCGGCGAAAAGCCGGATCGGCTCGCCATGTCCGCGCCCGCCGGGAAGTTTCGAGGCCTCCAAAGTATAGGCCTTGCCGTTCGACGCGAGCGCCAGGATTTTCGACGTCGTCTGCGCGAAGAATGACGCGGCGAGCGCATCGTCGCCCTTGAACTGCAGGCTCGAGAGATCCTGCACATGCCCCTTGAGCGCGCGAATCCAGCCCTTCTGCGAGACGACGATCGTCACCGGCTCGCGCTCGATCATCGCCTCGGCAAGGTCGAGATCGATCGCCTCGGGCGCATCTTCGAAACTCGTGCGCCTTTTGCCGATCGGCGTCTGCGGACCATAGGTTTTTTTGAGTTCGCGCACCTGCCAGGCGATGGTCTTCCACTGCTTGTCCTCGTCGGCGAGCAGCGCCTCGATGTCCTTGCGCTCGGCCGAGAGCTCGCTGAGCTCTTTCTTCAGCTCCATTTCTTCGAGCCTCCGCAGAGCGCGCAGCCGCGTGTCGAGAATATATTCGACCTGAAGATCGGTCAGCTTGAACGCCTTTTTCAATTCCCCCTTGGCGTCATCCTCTTCGCGGATGATGCGGATCACCTCATCGAGATTGAGAAAGACGATGACCATGCCTTCCAACTGCTCGATGCGCCGTACGATCGCCGCGAGTCTGTGGCGCGAGCGGCGCTGCAGCACGGTCCGGCGATGGTCGAGCCATTGCCGCAGCGCATCGTCGAGCGAAACGACGCGCGGCGTGACGCCGTCGACGAGCACATTCATGTTCATCGTAAAGCGCGTTTCGAGTTCGGAGAGCTTGAACAATGTCTCCATCATCAGCGCCGCATCGACCGTGCGCGCACGCGGCTCGAAAACGATGCGCACGTCTTCGGCCGATTCATCGCGCACATCGGCGACGAGCGGCAGTTTGCGCTCGGAGATGAGTTCGGCGAGCCGTTCGATGAGCCGCGACTTCTGCACGCCGTAGGGGATTTCCGTCACGACGGCGACCCAGCCGCCGCGCGGCAGCTCCTCCTTCCTCCAGCGCGCGCGCACACGAAACGAGCCGCGCCCGGTGCGATAGGTCTCGATGATCTCGTCGCGTCTGTCGACGACAATGCCGCCCGTCGGAAAATCCGGCCCCTGCACGAAGGTCAGCAGCTGTTCGGCGGTCGCCTTGCGGTGAGAGATGAGATAGAGCGCCGCGTCGCACAGCTCGGCGAGATTATGCGGCGGGATCGACGTCGCCATGCCGACGGCGATCCCCTGTGCGCCATTGGCGAGCAGATTGGGCAGCGCCGACGGCAGCACCACCGGCTCCTTCTCCTCGCCGGAATAGTTGGGAATGAAGTCGATCGCGTCTTCGTCGATGCCTTCCAGAAGAGAGCGCGCGACCGCCGTCATGCGCGCCTCGGTATAGCGATAGGCGGCCGCCGAATCGCCGTCGACATTGCCGAAATTGCCCTGCCCGTCGACGAGCGGATAGCGCGAGGAGAAGTCCTGCGCGAGGCGCACCAGCGCGTCATAGATCGCCTGGTCGCCATGCGGGTGAAACGAGCCCATCACGTCGCCGACGATCTTTGCGCATTTCTTGAACGGCGCGCCGGGGTCGAGGCGAAGAATATGCATGCCGTAAAGGATGCGGCGGTGCACGGGTTTAAGCCCGTCGCGGGCGTCGGGCAGCGCGCGGCCGGTGATGGTCGAAAGCGCGTAGCGCAGATAGCGCTCCTCGAGCGCCTCGCGCAGATCGACCGGCGCAATCACGCTAACGTCGCTTGCGCTCTTGCCTTTTCCGCTTCCCCCGCCGCCTTTTTGCGCCATGTCAAAAACCCGATTCTGCCTTTGTGATCGGTACTATGGCCGCGGGGGCGTCGGCGCAAGCGAAGGATTTCGAGGCGGCTCTTTCGCTCTGCAAGCGCGTCGTCGACGC
Source organism: Methylocystis sp. SC2 (assembly GCF_000304315.1). Lineage (NCBI taxonomy): Bacteria > Pseudomonadati > Pseudomonadota > Alphaproteobacteria > Hyphomicrobiales > Methylocystaceae > Methylocystis > Methylocystis hydrogenophila. Next base: position 1,136,773 of record NC_018485.1, read on the forward strand.
ATCGACTACGTTTTATGCGGCATTGTAACAAATAAGGTCTTGCAGACGTCGCGTTTCGTCCATTAGAAGGCTTGCGAAGCGATGGCGCGGATCGGCGCGGTCGAATTTTCGCCGGTTTTCCGCGGCTTTCAGAACATGGCGCCCATGAAGAAACTGCTTTCGTCGCTCATCGCCGCGCTGCTCGTAACATCCGCCTCGTTCGCCTTGGATAGATCGCAAATGACGGTCGCCGGGTCGGCGGTCGCCGCGCGGGACCGCGCGGCTCAGCCGCGCGACGCCGACGAAGACATGCAGGCGCTCTGCCGCGAGGTGCTCGTCGACATCGATCAGGGCTACGGCGTCAGCAGCCATGAATCGCGTTATATCTGCGGCGACAAGCGCCGCTAAACATTTTGAATTTAAGTGATTCCTAATCGATCGCATGAGTCCGTGCGATCGAGAGGCGCTCTAAGCGACTCGCCGACGCGTCCCCTGGTTTTTCCTCACGCCACGCGCAAAAGCGCGCCGACGTAAAGTTCGCGCGCCGCTGGCAGCGCGACGCCGCGCGGCTTGAGCACGTCGCGCGTCAGGAAATATCCGGTCAACCGGAACGCGGCGATGAGATCGGCCTGCTCCGCCACAATGCTCTCATGCTGAAGAAAGTCGGGATAAGGCAGGAGTTTGTCGCGCCACGGCGCGCCGGCGGCGCGACTCACCGCGCGGCCGGATTTCGGCGACACATAGGCGAGATCGTCCCTCGCGCCGGTCAGCGCGCAGGCGTTGAGATCGAGCCCGAAGCCGAGCGCGCCGAGCAACGCAAGCTCGAATCGCGCCAACATCGTCGCGGCGCCTTCAGCGGCGCGAATGTCGCCGAACAGCGCCGCAATGGCGTCGGCCATTTCGAACAATTCCTCATGAGGATCGCGCTCGGGCAGCAGACGCAAAAGCGCGCAAAGCGAGGCGACGCCGTTGAGCGCCGCGGCGCGGTCCAGAAAATGCGCGGCGCGGGCGGCGAGCGGCTCGACCGTCAAGGCGCCGAGATGGTCCTCAAGACGCGCGCGCCATTGCACGACGACGAGATTGCCGGGCTGCAGAATCGGGCGAAGCCGGCGCGAGCGGCCGCCGCGAACGAGACCAAGATGCCGGCCGTGTCCGCGCGTCATCAGCTCGAGGATGACGGACGTTTCGCCATGCCGACGCGCGCCGAGAATGAGAGCGTCGTCGCGCCATTCCATATCAGGCTCACACTTCGGAAAGCTTCATATCCGGCCGGTAATCTAAGCCTTCGACATCCTTGATCAAAGCCTGGCCGCAGATCACCCGGTTTTGCGTCGGGTCGAAGGTGAGCGAGGGCGATCCGTGGAGTCGCCAGCCGAGGCTCAACGCTTGCGTGACGCGATGGCAAAAGGCCGCGTCATCCGGCCCGGTGAGCAAGCGATAGGCGGTCATCGCCTTGCGTTCGTCAGACATCCAATTCTCCCGCGCCGCGCGAATCACCCGATCTTGGCCGATATTATTCGCCCTTGGGGAAATCCAGGCGCATCTCCCGATAGCGCTCTGGGTCGTCCGCCCAATTTTCGCGGACCTTCACGAACAGGAAGAGATGCACCTTCTGTTCGGCGGCCTCGGCGATCTCGCGGCGCGCCGCCTGACCGATGGCCTTGATGGTGCGCCCGCCCTCGCCGATGACGATCTTCTTCTGGCTGTCGCGCGCGACAAAGATCGTCTGCTCGATGCGCGCCGAGCCGTCCTTCTGATTGGTCCAGGAGTCGGTCTCGACCGTCGACTGATAGGGCAATTCGTCGTGCAGCCGCTCATAGATCTGCTCGCGGGTGATTTCCGAGGCGAGCAGCCGCAGCGGCGCGTCCGAGAGCTGATCCTCGGGATAGAGCCAGGGCGAGGGCCCCATGCGCCGCGCGAGCGCTTTGCGCAGATCGCCGACGCCGTCGCCTTTCAGCGCCGAGATCATGAAGGTTTCGTCGAATGTCTCGCGCGCGTTGAGCGTTTGCGCCAGCGCCAGCAGCCTTTCGCGGGGAATGAGATCGATCTTGTTCAGGACGAGGAGCTTGGGCGCCTTGGCGTGCTGAAGCTGCGTCAGTAGCGCGTCCACTTCTTCGTCGATCCCCTTGCGGGAGTCGACGAGCAGCGCGATCACGTCGGCGTCGGCGGCGCCCGAGAGCGCGCTCGCCACCATGGCGCGATCGAGCCGCCGCTTCGGCTTGAAGATGCCCGGCGTGTCGACGAGGATGATCTGCGCCGCGCCCTCGATGGCGATGCCGCGAACCAGCGCCCGCGTCGTCTGCGCCTTGCGCGACACGATCGAGACCTTGGCGCCGACGAGTTGATTGAGCAGCGTCGACTTGCCGGCGTTGGGCGCGCCGACCAGCGCCGCGAAGCCGCAGCGCGTGTCCTCCCGCGCCAATTCGTCGTCGCCGCTCATGTGTCGCCCTTTCCTGTGGCCGCGCCTTCGCGGGCCAGAAACGCCGCCGCAGCAGCCTGTTCCGCGACCCGTTTCGAGGCGCCCGACCCTGGCGCGGGCGCAAATCCCTGCACCTCCACGACGACCTCGAAGAAGGGCGCGTGGTCCGGTCCGCTGCGGGCGACGAGCCGGTAGCGGGGCGTGGCGAGGCCGCGCGCCTGAGCCCACTCCTGCAAGGCGGTCTTCGCGTCGCGCAAGTCCTGGCCGCTCGCCGCCATGCGGTCGCTGAACGCCTTGCGAACGATCTGTTCGGCGGCGGCGGCGCCCCCGTCGAGAAAGGCGGCGCCGATGATCGCTTCGCAAATGTCGCCGAGCAGGGCGCGTTTGCCGCGTCCGCCGGTCTGGGCCTCGCCCTCGCCGAGCCGCATCGCTGCGCCGACGCCCCAGGCTTCCGCCACCTCGGCGCAGGTCTCCTTGCGCACCAGCGCCGCAAGGCGGCGCGACAGCTCGCCCTCGCTCTCGTTTGGAAAGGCGTCATAGAGCATGTGCGCCACGGCGAGGCCGAGCACGCGGTCGCCCAAAAACTCCAGCCGCTCGTATGAATCGCGGCGGGCTGGCGAGGCGCTGACATGCGTCAGCGCGCGGCCGAGCAGCGCCGGATCGGCGAAGTCATGTCCGATACGCGCCTCGAGATCAGCGAGCCCCTCGTCGCGGCTGCGCGTCATGTCACGCCTGCGCGTCCGATCAATGAACGGGCCGGAACAGCCGGTCCCAACGCACCGACCACGGCCAGCGCCAGAAGGCGAGCGCCGATTCATCCTTCCTGACCGAGAAGAAGATGATCTCGGCGCGGCCCACGAGATTGACGAAGGGCACGAAGCCGACGCCGCCAAGCTCTGGCGCGATGCGCGAATCCGTGGAGTTGTCGCGATTATCACCCATCATGAAATAGTGATCGGGCGGCACCACGAACAGATCGGTGTTGTCGTTGATGCCGTGATCGCCCTCGATTTCGATGATCGTATGTTCGACCGCGGGATGATCGCCGTTGCCGGGGAGCGTTTCCTGATACGTAGTCACGGGGACTTCACGGCCTTCGCGGTTCTCCGTCACTTCCTTTTCGAGCGGCGTGCGGGGCACGATGACGCCGTTGATATAGAGCCGGCCGTCGATGACCTGGATGCGATCGCCCGGAAGGCCGATGACGCGCTTGATGTAGTCGGTCTCATTGTCCCGCGGCAGCTTGAAGACGATGACGTCGCCGCGGTTGGGGGGCGAAGCGAGAATGCGGCCGGAGAAAATGTCGGGGCCGAACGGCATCGAGTAATTCGAGTAGCCATAGGCGTATTTCGACACGAAAACATAATCGCCGATCAGCAAAGTCGGGATCATCGAGCCCGACGGAATATTGAACGGCTGAAAGAGCAGCGTGCGGATGACAAGCGCGATCGCCAGCGCCTGAAGGATGACCTTGATGGTTTCGAAAACCCCGCCCTCTTCGCGTTTTTCAGCCACCGGAACGTTCCTGCTCAAGCCGACTCACTCCTCATGCATTTGGGCGGCGTCGGCCCGCCCGGCCGCCCGGCTTATCACGCTACAGCTTCCATGAGAACCTTCGCCCGAGCCAAAGAGTAGGCGCGGGACGGCGTCAAATGGATGACCGCCCGCCACCTTAGCGCGCCCAGCCGGCGCGTCTCCGCCCGATCGGGATTAACGCTAACGCCGCGCCTGCGCTTGCCATCCGCCGCGCCGCGCCCCGGCCCTAGGAGGCGAGCGCCCGGCCCTGCGCCATCGCCTCGCGCATCCGCCGGATCGCCTCGGCGAGCCCGACGAATATCGCCTCGCCGACGAGAAAATGGCCGATATTGAGTTCGATGATCTGCGGCAAGGCGCTCACGCGGCGCGCCGTCGCATAATCGAGGCCGTGGCCGGCGTGAATCTCGAGGCCGAGGGCGGCGCCATAGGCGGCGGCTTCGGCGACCCGCGCGAATTCCGCCTCGGCCCGGCCCATATCCCCGACCTCGACGGCGTGGCACCAGGCGCCCGTATGGAGCTCCACGACCGGCGCCTTGATGGAGACGGCCGCGTCGATCGCCTCGGCCGACGGCTCGATGAACAGCGACACGCGCACGCCCTCTCGGGTCAGCTGGTCGACGTAAGGCAGCAGGTAATCGTGCTGGCCGACGACGTCGAGACCGCCTTCCGTCGTGCGCTCGGTGCGCTTTTCCGGCACGAGACAGACGGCGTGCGGCGCGGTCGCGACGGCGATGTCGAGCATCTGCTCGGTCGCCGCCATCTCAAAATTGAGCGGCTTCGAGATCGCCGCCTTCAGCCGCGCCATGTCCGCGTCATTGATGTGACGGCGGTCTTCGCGCAGATGCGCGGTGACGCCGTCGGCGCCGGCCTCAATGGCGAGCAGCGCGGCGCGAACGGGGTCGGGCCGCGGCCCGCCGCGCGCGTTGCGGACGGTGGCGACATGATCGACGTTGACGCCGAGGCGAAGGGGTTTCGTGGTCATGCCGCTCTCATAGCGCGCAGGCGGACGGTTTGTCATTGGGCGTGCGGCCGGCGCGACGGCGCAAAGAGCAATTTCAGTCAGGAAGCCGGCCGTTGCGCTTGCTACGATGCAAACATGGAGACCAAGACAAGACGAAAGGAAGCTGACTATGCGCGGCGCATCAATCGCGTGCTGGATTACATCGACAAGCATCTCGACGAAGAGCTGACCATCGACGCGCTGAGCGAAGTCGCGAACTTCTCAAAATTCCACTTCCTTCGGCAATTCTCCCAGCACTGCGGGATCAGCCTCTCGCGCTACGTTCAATTCATGAGGCTGAAGCGCGCCGCTTACCGACTCGCCTTCAATCCCACCGCGCCGATCATCGACGTCGCTTTGGATTCGGGGTTTGAAAATCCGGAATCCTTTTCCCGCGCCTTCAAAGCCGCATTTGGCCAAACGCCCAGCGCGTTCCGCAAGACGCCGGACTGGGCGTCATGGAGCGCGCGATCTCGAATAAGCCTCCCACCCAGTGAAAGGACGAAAGACATGGACGTAAAGATCATCGAGGTCGAACCCGTGTTGGTCGCGGCGCTCGAACATCGCGGCGCGCCGGCGCTGCTCAACGACTCAGTGCAGCGCTTCATCGCCTGGCGCAAGTCGTCCGGGCTTTCTCCGGTCAGCCGATGCGAGACCTATGGCGTGCCCTATAACGACCCCAATACGACGCCGCCGGAGGAGTTTCGCTTCGATATTTGCGGCTCGGCGCCGGCGCCGGTTCCCGCCAATGAACAGGGCGTCGTCACCAAGACGATCCCAGGCGGGCGCTGCGCCATGACGATCCATGCTGGCTCGCGCGAGCGGATCGACGAGACCGTCTATGCGCTTTATCGCGACTGGCTGCCGGATTCAGGTGAAGAGCTGCGGGATTTCCCGGTCTATTTCCACTATCTGAACCTCGATCACGACACGCCCGAACACCGCCATCTGACCGAGGTTTATCTGCCGCTGAAATAGCGGCCGGCGGGCGGCGCCGATGTGTTGCAGTTGTCAACACACATTGATATGATACCGAAATGACCGCTCGCCCCCGCCAATCCGCCGAAGTCAATATTCATCTGCGCGCCCGAGCGCGGGACAAGAAGCTGATCGACCAGGCGGCGGAACTGGTGGGATCGAACCGTTCGCAATTCATGATGGCCTCGGCGCTCAAAGAGGCCAAAAACATTCTGCTCGACCAATCGACCCTCTACGCCGACGCGAAAACTTTCAAAAAAATCATGGACTGGATGGATGCCGAAGCGACGCAAGACGAGGCGGCGGGCATGAAGCGCATCCTTCAAGCCAAAGCCCCGTGGCAGAGTGACTGACGCAGCGCCTTTATTCAGCCCGCCCGTTTTATTGACGCAAGCGCATGACACGGCGTCTTTCGACTGTGGCGAACCCGTGCTCGATGACTGGCTGCGCAATCGCGCATGGCCCAATCTGCAAGTCGCGGCCAGCCGCACCTATGTGATTTGCCCCGCTGGATCTGGCCGGATTATCGGCTATTTCGCCTTGAGCATGGGGCAAATCCTCGCGCAGGACGTCAAAGGCTTCATGCGCCGGAACATGCCGAGACAGATTCCGGCGGTGACGCTCGGGCGTCTGGCGATCGATCGCGCGTGGCAGGGGAAGGGATTGGGGCGCGCGCTGCTCGCCGATGTGGTGCGGCGGTCGCTGCGGGCGGGGGCGGAGGTCTCGGCGCGGCTGGTGATCGTCCATGCGATCTCGCCCGCCGCCGAAGCCTTTTACCTACATCACGGATTCACCCGCCTGCCAGGGGAGGCCCCGACTCTCGCCCTCGATTTGCTTAAGCTGCAAAAGCTGTCGAAGATGTAACGCTGCCGGCCGTCAAGAAAGCAGCACCCCGTCTGATCGGCACGCTTTAACGGATGCAACGAAGAGCGTCGCTAGGTGCGGGCGAGGTCAGCACAGCCACATTTCACATTGTAGAACGGTGGCGCGGCGATCGACTCGCTTTCTTTCTAGGCTATAGCTCAACGCGGAGATATGCACTGACCGGAACAGCCCGTCGCGTCGCACTCCCAGATTTCGACACCCGGTGGGATAAGATGGCCGTAGTTGCGTAAATAATACTCAGCAAGCGACTGATTGCTCCGGACACTCCGGAGCACCAGAAGTATTTTCCTGTACCGGTCCGGCGCGATATGAAAGTACAGCATCGACTCATTCCAAACAGTAATTTTTGCGCTTGGAATGTTGCCCCCCTGCGTCCAGTTGTGTGATTTGCACTCCACGACGACAGCTGGATCGCTCGATCCCAGATCGAACTTTCTGATTTTTCTCTTGGCAAAACCCACTTCCACGCCAAAGTTGCTAATCAAATCGATGCCTTGGCGGGCAAAAAACAACTGCGCCGCTTGCTCGAACTCCCTTCCTGCATGCGCATTGCTGATGGAACCGACACGCTGAAAATTGTTGACGTCCATTTTAATCTCCAACTACCCAATCATCCGCTCGACCTTGCTCACCAAAGCGCTCGCGCGCAGCCGCGTGACGACGCCGTTCAGATGCTTGAGATCGGCGACTTCGAGATCGAAGGTCATTTCGCGGAAATCCGGCGAATGCGCCTTGAAGCTGATGTTGTCGATATTGGCGCCCGTCTCGCCGATCAGCGTCGCCAGCGCCCCGAGCGTGCCCGGCTCGTTGATCGCGGTGACGACGAGCCGCGCGGGAAACAGCGCCGAGGAGCCGGCTTCGATATCCCAGCGCACGTCGAGCCAGCGTTCGGGCTGATCGTCGAAGGCGGTGAGCGACGGCGACTGGATCGGATAGATGGTGATGCCTTCGCCCGGCGTGAAAATGCCGACGATGCGGTCGCCCGGCACGGCGCCGCCGTCGGGCGCGAAACGCACCGGCGCGTCGCCGCGCAGCCCGCGAATCGGAATCGCGCCGCCGCCCTCTTTCGCGCCGGGCGCTTTGAAGACGACATTGGCGTTCGCCTTGACGCCGAACCAGCCCGGCTCCCCCGGTCCGATGGCGGTCGGCGCGGCTTTGCGCTCTTCGCTGAAATCCGGATAGACCGCTTTGACGACGTCGCCCGAATAGATTTCGCCGCGGCCCACGGCGGCGAGCGCGTCTTCGACCGACGGGCGCGCGAGCCTGGTCAGCGCCGCCTTCAGTTTCTCTTCGCTCCAGACGCGGCCGGCGCGCTCGAAGGCGCGTTCGACGATCTGGCGGCCGAGCCCGGCATATTGCTGGCGGACAGCGTCGCGCGTCGCGCGTCGGATCGCGGCGCGCGCCTTGCCGGTCGCCACCGCGCCCTCCCAGGCGGCAGGGGGCACATGCCCCTCGGCGCGGATGATCTCGACCTCGTCGCCGTTTTTCAGCTGCGACAACACCGGGGCGACGCGTCCGTTGATCTTCGCGCCAACGGCTGAATCGCCGAGCTTGGTGTGCACGGCGTAGGCGAAATCGATCGGCGTCGCGCCGCGCGGCAGCGCGATCAATCCGCCCTTCGGCGTGAAGCAGAACACTTGATCCTGAAACAGTTCGAGGCGCGTATGCTCTAGAAATTCCTCTGGATTGTCGCCATGCGCGAGGAGATCGAGCGTTTCCTGCAGCCAGCGGAAGGCGCGGCTTTCCTTGGCGAGCTGCTCGCGGCCATGCGCGCCGACCGCATCCTTGTAGAGCGCGTGCGCGGCGATGCCGAAGCGCGCGATCTCATGCATTTCGGCGGTGCGAATCTGAAGTTCGACGCGCTGGTGGCCGGGGCCGATGACGGTCGTGTGGATCGAACGATAGTCGTTCTGTTTCGGCGTCGAGATGTAATCCTTGAAGCGGCCGGGGACGTTGGGCCACTTCGTATGCACGACGCCGAGCGCGCGATAGCAATCCTCCACCGCCCCGACGATGATCCGAAACCCGAAGATGTCGGACAATTGCTCGAAGGAGATCGACTTGCGCTCCATCTTGCGCCACACGGAAAAGGTCGTCTTCTGGCGTCCGGTGACCGCCGCGGTGATGCCGCGGGCCTCGAACTCCTTGGTGAGTTCGTCCTCGATGCGCTTGATGATGCGTCCGTTCTTCGCGCGCAGATCATGCAGCCGCTGCTCGATGGTCTGATGCGCTTCCGGCATCAAATGCCGAAAGGCGAGGCCCTCCAGTTCCTCGCGCAGCCGCTGCATGCCCATGCGGCCGGCGAGCGGCGCATAAATGTCGAGCGTCTCCTGAGCGATGCGCGCGCGCTTTTCCTGTGGGACGAAATGCAGCGTGCGCATATTGTGTAGGCGGTCGGCGAGTTTGACGAGCAGCACGCGCACGTCTTCGGCGACGGCGAGCAGCAATTTGCGGAAGTTCTCGCCCTGCCGCGCCTGTTTGGTGACCAGATCGAGCTTCTCGATCTTGGTCAGCCCTTCGACCAGCTTGCCGATCTGTTCGCCGAACAGCCGGTCGATCTCTTCGCGCGTCGCGTCGGTGTCTTCGAGCGTATCGTGCAGCACCGCCGCGACGATCGTCGCGTCGTCGAGCTTCAGATCGGTGAGGATCGCCGCGACTTCGAGCGGGTGCGAAAAATAAGGATCGCCGGAGGCGCGGGTTTGCGCCCCATGCGCCTTCATCGCGTAGACATAGGCCCGGTTTAGCAAATCCTCGTCGACGCGCGGGTTATATTTCCGCACGCGTTCGACAAGCTCGTACTGACGCATCATGCGCGTGGCGCCAAAGACTGGTTATGCGCCGACCCGGCCGCCGCCCATGCGCAAGTTCCACGCGACAGGCAAGCGAGCGGCGCCGGAGCGGCGCGTGTGTCGAGCGAGGATAGCGCAGGCCAGCCGCCATGACCAACGGCGACGAAGACCAACGGCGAGGATGACCGACGGCGAGGGCGCGAAGGGCGGCGTGGCGGAGGCGTCGCGGCGGAGAGGCATCGCCGACGCCCCGCCAGCGGGGATCGGGCCGACCCTACTCCGCTTCGTCCTCGACCTCGGCGGGCGGAACCAGCCCTTCGAGACCGCGCAGCAGGTCTTCTTCCGTCATCCGGTCGAACTGGCCCTCGACTTCGAGTTCGCCGGCGACCGCAGGGGTCAAGGCCGGCGCCGCTTCGGCCTCCGGCTCGTCGACCTCGACGTGATGCTGCAGCGAGTGGATGAAATCCTCGGAAAGGTCTTCCGGGGCGAGCGCCGATTCAGCGATCTCGCGCAGGGCGACCACCGGATTTTTGTCGCGGTCGCGATCCACGAGGATCGGCTGACCCGACGAGATGTTCCGCGCCCGATGCGCCGCGAGAAGGACGAGGTCGAAGCGATTTTCGATCTTGTCGACGCAATCTTCGACAGTAACGCGCGCCATCTGCTGTCAAGCTCCATTCGGTTCGGGAGTAGCGCTGATACGCCAATTGGAAAAAATAGGCAATAATCTCTTGGCTCTAGACGCGCGGGCGATTTTTTTTGACGCTGCCTTGGGGATTTTTTCTAGAAAATGCCCAATCATCGTCCCGTAAAAAAACGCAGTTCCTCTTGACGCTGTGACATGGAGAGGCGATGTATTTGCCTGAGATGTGTGCGGCGCTTTTCAGAGATGGCGTGAATAGCCGGCGAATGCAGCGGGAACGGCGCAATCGCCATTTGTTAATTTGGGCGCCGGACATCAGACGATTGAGCGAAACGCCGAACTGCGGGTTGACGGCGTTAGCCGGCGACGCCCGCGTTTAACACCGTAACCCGACCGCGAGACTAAGATGGCAGATATCGAACGAACTGCGTTGTTTATTGATGGCGCGAACTTATACGCGACCGCGAAATCACTTGGATTCGATATTGATTATAAGCGCTTGCTCCGCGAATTTCAGGGCAAGGGCCGTCTGATCCGCGCGTTCTACTACACTGCGTTGATCGAGGACCAAGAGTATTCGTCAATCCGTCCTCTTATCGATTGGCTGGACTACAATGGCTATGCGGTCGTGACTAAGCCGACGAAGGAGTTCGTCGATTCGCTCGGCCGTCGCAAAGTTAAAGGCAATATGGACATCGAGCTGGCGGTCGACGCCATGGAAATGGCCGGCCATATCGACCACATGGTGCTGTTCTCGGGCGACGGCGACTTCCGGTCGCTTGTCGAGTCCGTGCAGCGGCGCGGCGTTCGGGTTTCGGTCATTTCGACGATCACCACTCAGCCGCCAATGATCGCTGACGAGTTGCGTCGCCAGGCCGACGAATTCATCGACCTCATCCATCTCGTGGGCAAGATCGGCCGCGATCCGGGCGAGCGCGCCGAGCGCATGCAGCGCTATCAGGAGCGTCCTCGTCCCACGCCCCAGGCGGCTCACGCCGAAGAAGAAGACGGCGAGTGACGGCGCGGCCCTGACGGACAACCCGATGCTCGGCGTCTCGACTGCAGGACGCCGAACCCTGGGAGGTCGGGGTCAGCCGCGGGCGCGCAACAGGCGGCCTTTTTCGCGGCTCCAGTCGCGCTTCTTTTCGACTTCACGTTTGTCGTGCAGCTTCTTGCCCTTTCCTAGGGCGATTTGCAGCTTGGCCCTGCCCTTGGCGTTGAAATAGAGCTTCAGCGGCACGATCGTCATGCCCTCGCGCTCGACGGCCTGCGACAGCTTGACGATCTCCCGCGACTTGAGCAGCAGTTTGCGCGGCCGCTTCGGCGGATGGTTGAAGCGGTTGCCGGCGAGATATTCCGGGATGTTGGCGTTGACCAGCCATGCCTCGCCTTGCCGATCGACATGGGCGTAGCTTTCGGCGATCGTCGCCTTGCCCGTGCGCAGCGACTTCACCTCCGTGCCCGTCAGCGCCAGCCCTGCTTCGAAAATCTCGCCGATTTCGTAATTGTAGCGCGCCTTGCGATTGTCGGCGACGACCTTGAAATTCGGATCCGGCTTTGCGGCCACTGATTTTCCTCAAAGCGTCTCGACACAGGCGAGACGAGAATCTGGCGCCTTAGAGCAGGTTCCCAAAAAGATGCGAACCTGCTCCACCATTTTGATTTCGAGCAATTCCTATCGATCACATGATTTCGTGTGATCGGGAAGCGCTCTAGGCGGGGAGCACGCCGGCGTGGATCATCGCCGCGCGTATGCGATCCTTCGTCGGTTGCGTGCACGGCACCAGCGGGAGACGCACCTCTTCTTCAGCCTTGCCGAGAAGCGACAAGCCGTATTTAGCGCCCGTGACGCCGGCCTCAAGAAAAGTCGCGACATGCAGCGGCGTCAGCCTGTCCTGGATCTCCAGCGCTTTGGCGTAGTCGCCGGCGAGACAGGCGTTCTGCAGATCGGCGCAAAGCCGCGGCGCGATGTTGGCGACGACGGAGATGCAGCCATGCGCGCCCGCCGCCATGCAGGCGAGCGCCGTGAGATCGTCGCCCGAAAGCTGGATGAACTCCGGCCCCATCGCCGCGCGCTGCAGCGAAATGCGGCCGATATTGCCGGTGGCGTCCTTCACGCCGACCACATTCTTCAATTCGGCGCAGCGCTTCATGGTCTCGACGCTCATGTCGATGACCGAGCGCGGCGGGATATTGTAGATGATGATGGGAATCGAGACGGCGTCGTTGATCGCCTTGAAGTGCAGATACAGCCCTTCCTGATTGGGCTTATTATAATAAGGCGTGACGATCAGGAGCCCGTCGGCGCCGGCGCGTTCGGCGTGGCCGGCGATGGCGATCGCCTCGCGGGTGTTGTTCGAGCCCGCGCCGGCGACGACCGGCGCCCGCCCTCGCGCGGCGCGAATCGTCTCGGTGATGACCCGCCCATGCTCCTCGTGGCTCAGCGTCGGGCTCTCGCCCGTCGTGCCGACGGGCACGAGGCCATGCGTTCCATTTTCGATCTGCCAATCGATCAGCGCGCGCAGTGCGTCATAATCGACCTCTCCATGGGAAAACGGCGTGACAAGGGCCGTCATCGACCCATGAAAAATCGGCTTTACGCTCATAGAATCAATGCTTTCCCTACGCCTCAGAGCCGCCGTAATCGCGTCGCTAAGATTGAACGCCCTTCATAGCCGTTGGGCTGCGTTGAGGAAAGCCCCACGCTATACTGGGAAGCGGCGAGAGATCGAAGACCACAGATGGCGCGCGAAGTTGACCCTTCGTAAACCAAATGAGCGCAGCTTTCTCATACCAGTAGGGAAACGCGGTGATAATGTTGCCTCGACGTGTCGCGACGCGGTTCAAACTGACGGTCGGCATCGCCGCCCTCGTGATCGCCGCGCCTGCTTTCACCGGCCTTGACCGTCTTGGCGACGGAGAGGCGAAGCGCAAAGCCTCCGGGGGTTGGACGCCTTCGATCCCTTTCAGTCTCGGCGCTTGGCGCTCGCGGGTCGGCACGTTGCAGGAGGCTGTGCACGAGTTCGTCGACCGCAAACACGCTGACGACGAGGCCGCGCATCCTCTGGAAAATTCACTCTTTGCCGCCGACGAAGGCGGGCTGCCGCCGATCGTCGCCTACGTTCCTGCGCAGGGCTGGCTCAACGGCGCTGCGGCGAAGGCGAATCTCGCCGCGCTGCTGGGCGGCGACACAGACGGCTTCATACAAGCGGTCGCCATATATAAAGCCGGAGATTTCGCTCAAGGTGACGACGCCGCGTCGCGACTCGATGCGCCGCTCGCCGACGCCGCGCGGTGGACCGGCCTTCGGCTGCATCCCCGCGAAGCCGGGTTCAGGCGCATCGCCGAATTCCTTGCGGCTCACCCGGACTGGCCCGCCGGCGACTGGTTGCGCCGTCGCGCCGAGCAGGCGCTCGTCGCCGAGCGCCACGCCGACAAGAGCGTGCTGGCTTGGTTCGCGGACAACAAGCCGCTCACCGGCTTTGGCAAATATGCCCTCGCGCGGGCGATCGCGCGCGAAGGCGATTTCGAAACGGCGGCGGCGCTGGCGCGCGACGCCTGGCGCAACGACGATATCGGACAGGGATTCGATACGATCTTCAACAAGGAGCTCGGCGAGTTTCTGACGCCGGCCGATCACAAGTTCCGCGCCGATCGTCTGCTCTACGCCGGAAAGAATACGCTCGCCTTGCGCAGCGCGGAGCTCGCCGGCAAGGACGTCGCGCTGCTCGCCCGCGCGCGCATTTCCGGCGTCGAAAGGCTGGCGGCCGCTTTGCCGGCGTCTGTGCAGAACGACCCCGGACTGCTTTACGGACGCGTGCACAAGCTGCGCAACGACAAGAAATTCGCTGAAGCGGGCGCGCTGCTGCGCAATGCGCCGCGCGACATCGAGAAGGTCATCGACGGCGACGCCTGGTGGGAGGAGCGGCGCATCATCGCCCGCAAGCTTCTCGACCAGGGAGATCCGCAGACCGCATACAAGCTTTGCGCGGATCATGCCGCCGTCAAAACCAGCAACAAGGTCGACGCCGAATTCAACGCCGGCTGGATCGCTCTGCGGTTCTTGAACGACCCGATCAAGGCCGAGCGCCATTTCGCCCGGCTCGCAGAGGTCGCCGAGACGCCGCTGCAAAAGTCTCGCGCGTTTTACTGGCTGGGACGCGCGGCGGAAACCGCGCACGCCGAGGATGACTCCAAAGCGCGCAATTTCTATCTCCAGGCGGCCACGCATTCGACGACGTTCTACGGGCAGCTCGCCAATTCCCGCCTCGGCGCCGACGAGCGCCCGCTTCGCCGGCCGCCAACAGCCGCCTCAGGCGACAGCCGCGCCGAAGCGGTTCGCGTCGCGGAGCTGCTGTTCGCCGTGGGCGAGAAGGAGGTCGCGGCGCCGCTTGCGCTCGACAGCGCAAAATACTTGCAGGACGAGGCGCAGGTCGCGGCGCTCGGGGAAGTCATTGCGCGCCAGGGCGACGCGAAACTCTCGCTCATTTACGGCAAGGCCGCCTCCTATAGGGGAATCGCGCTCGACGACGTCGCCTTCCCCGCCTATGGCGTTCCGGATTTCAACGCGCTTCCCGGCTCCGCGTCCCGTTCGATGGTCTTCGCCGTCGCACGCCAGGAAAGCGCCTTCGATCCCAAGGCCGTCTCCTCCGCCGGCGCCATGGGACTGATGCAGATGATCGCCTCGACGGCGCGGCACACCGCCTATATGCGCGGCGTCAGCTTCGACATGTCGCGGATGCTGAGCGATCCGCCCTTCAACGCCCAGCTCGGCGCGGCGCATCTCGGCATTCTGCTGGGCGAATATCGCGGCGCCTATCTCCTCACCTTCGCCGCCTACAACGCCGGCGGCGGTCGGGTGAAGCAATGGATCGACGCCTATGGCGATCCACGCAAGCCCAATGTCGATCCGATCGACTGGGTCGAGCGGATTCCGATCACCGAAACGCGCAATTACGTGCAGCGGGTGATGGAGAATTTCGTCGTCTACCGGGCGAAGTTCGAGGATAAGGCGACGCGGTCGCCGCAGGTCGAACTCGCGCGCGCCGGCGACAGCCTGTGATCTAGCAAGGAAAGCGGTTATGATAGCCGAGCAGGTCGCCAAGCGGCCAGCTGTGGCGCAACTCCGCTAACGGCGAGGCGAAATATTGGGTGCTGCCCGAATAGGGATAGCCGAAATCGCAGCCTGACGTCTGGGTGACCCTCGACGACATGAACACAAGCTCTAGGGTCGCGACGAAAAAGCGCCTGTTGTCGATGGCGATGCGCGTCCAGCTTGGATCGTCGCGGATGATTTTGATTTCCGTTCCCGCCGGCGCGGTCGTGATCGCCGCATAATTCTCCCCTGGACCGGCGCGCAGCACCGCCGGATAGGCGAGCGTCAGCTTTATCGCCGCCGCCTGCTCACCGCAGGAGAGCGCGCCGAAAAGAACAAAGGCGAATAGCGACCGACGCATGCCGACTTCCCTGGTTTTGATGTGCGCTCGCGCAATCCCCAGACACGGAGCCTAGCCTAAAAGATATTCCCGCCGGCTCCAAATGGCGTCGGTCGAACAAGCGCATAGGACAGCGGCATGGACGAATCGGCGGCGCAACGAGAGGCGCGTGGCTCTCGACTCAGGCGCGGCGCGCGGCCTATGCTTGGCTCCAGCGGCGGCGCGGCCTTTCCGGCAAGTCCGCCGCTGGCTTACGGTGCGCTCATGCGGCGGATCGCGTTTTCTCTTGTCGCCGCCTTCGCGGCCTATTTTGCGCAGCCGTTGTGGCGCGCCACGCAAAACGCAATCGCCGAGACGAGAGCCAAACCGAGCTCGATCAGCATTTCGCCAGGCGAGTTGCCGGCGGATCGCGACGGCGCGAGTCTTCTTACCGTTCCCGCGCCCGGCCGCTATTCGATCCGCGCCAAGAGCCCCTCCGGCGCGCGCATCGAACTCGTCGACATGATCGCCGGCCCGCTCGATTCGAGCGGCGCGCCCGGTCTGCGCGATGGACGAATCGACGCGCTGCTCGACAAGGGCGTCTACAAGCTGCGGGTTTCCGGCGCTAAAGGCGCGAACGGCAAGACGACGCTCTCCGCCAAGCCATTCGTCGAAGCCGACGCGTCGAAGCCAATGCTCGCGCCCGGACGCATTCAAGGCGGCGAACTCGGCGATCTGCAGCAACGCTCCTACGCTTTCGACGTCGGCGCCGAGGGTCGCGTGAGCCTTGAGGCGATCGGTCGCGCGCTCAGCGACCTGCGCGTCTGGCGCAGCGACGGCGAACTCGTCGATCTCGCCTTCGAGCAGGAGACGGTCGAAACAAAGCCGGGCCGCGCGATGAATCGGCTGCGTGTTGAAGGCGCGCTGGAGCCCGGGCGCTATGTCGTCACCGCCTATGGCGGCGAGAAGCTCGTCTGGGCGCAAGGCGATACGGCCCAGCCCTTCCTGCTGCGGCTTGACGCGCCGGCGCTGCTCGCGGCGGGCGTCGCCGAGGGCGTGATCGGCCCCTTCGGCGCCGCGCGCTTCGACGCGCCTTCAAGCTATGACGCGTTCCGTCTCGATCTACCGCAGACGACGCCGGCGCGGCTTGACGCACGACGCAACGATACGAAAGAGATCGCGACGATCTCGAAGAACAGTCGCACGCCCTCCGTAAATCTTAGGCTCGCATCCGACGGCAAAAGCAACGCGCGACTCGAAGTGTCGGGCTATGAGGGGCAGGCGTTCACGCTGCGCGGTCTGCGCCAATCAGACCGCGAAACATTCGAAGCGTCGGGACCGCATCTTGTCAGCATCGATCTTGCTGGCGAGGGCGGCGACGAAGCGCCGGCGACGGCGCTCTTCGCGCGCATCGAAAGCGACGGCAAGACGCGGGTGATCGCGTCAGACGCGCCGCGCATCGGCGCAGGGAAAGCATGGCGCGGAAAGTTCAATCTGTTCGGCCCGACGTCGATCCTCTTCGAGGCGACGCGCGACGGGCCCGTCGCGATCGACGCGAAAGGCGTGAAGGTCGACGCCACGATTGAACCGGCGCTCGGCGCACAGGCCGCGCGCGCCGACGGCAAAAACGCCGCGCGCTACGATCTACAGGCGGGCTATTATTTTCTCAGGCTGGAGCCGAAGGGCGAGTCGGGCGGCGTGATCGATGTGACGCTCGGTCCGCCCGGACTCTCCGTATCAGCGCCGGCGCCGGCGCCCGCGCGCGCAACGATGTCCTTCGGGACGCAGACCCTCGAAAGGGACGGCTCCTATCTCATCCTGACGAATGTCGCGCCGCAACTCCTGACCGGACCGCGCGTCGTCGCGCTTCCGGCCGAGCTCGACAAGGCGCCATTGGCGCTCTGGCAGGACGCGGGGAAGGACGTTGCGTTGCCGGTGCGGCTTCCAAAGACCGGCAAGATTATTGCGCGCGATTCGCATGGCGCGGATGTCGCGCTGACCCTCGCCGATCAAAAGGAACAGAATGAGCAGCGTCTCGCGACGATAAACATCGCGGCCGCGGAAAAACCGCGCGCGCTGGGCCTCATCTTCGTTCCCGAATCGACGGCGGCAAAGCCCGAGGAGCCGGGCAAGCCCGCGCCGACGACGCTTTCCGCTTCAGTCGCGCGTCCGGCGTATTTCGATCTTGCCCGCGACGAGACGAAGCGGTTGCGCTTCGACGTGCCGCAGGGCGGGCTCTACCGCGTCGAGACGCTGGGGCGCATGAAGACCGCGCTGCGCGTCGGCGCGACTGTTTCGCCGCGGCTTGGCGAAGGCGATGCGAATGGCCCCGGCGCCAACGCGCTGGTGACGGCCTTTCTGCGCGCCGGCGGCTATCGCGCGGCCGTAACGGCGAAGGAGTCCGCCGGACATCTTGGCCTTGCCGTCTCGCCTGCGACTCTCGCGCCGACGGCGAAACTCGTCGATGCGGGAATCGCCCGCGCGACGCTCGATTCAGGCAAAGGCGCGGTCACGCCGATCGAGATCACGCGCGAGGGCGAATATCGCATCGAGCTTCTCGGCCTGAAGCAGAAGTGGCGCGCAAGACTGGAGGACGCCGACGGCTGGCCGCTCGCGGCGCCGGGCGAAATGCAGCGAATCACGCGCCGATTCGAGAAAGGCGTCTATCGGCTGGTCGTCATGCCGAGAGACGTCGAAGCGCGGATGGTCGCGCGACTAACGCCGATCGTCGCCGCGAAGGCGCTGGAAGGCCATGGTCCGCATCCCCTGCCCTTCGGCAAAGCGCAAAGCTTGCAGTGGCGAGAGCCGCAGGCGCGCGATGCGCCGCGCGCGCCCGACGTCTGGCGTTTCACGCTCCACGGCGATTCCGACATCGAACTTTCGATCGGCGAAGGCATGGTGGGCGAGATTTTCAAAGGCGAGACGGACAGCGTCGGCAAAGTTGCCGCGGGCAGGCCGTTCAAGTCGAAGCTGTCGGCCGGCGACTATCGGGTCGAGGCGCGAAGCCTCGCGCATGACGATCGTCTCGACTACGAGATCTCACTCGATTCGAAGGAGCTGCAGCCGGATGCGCCCCGCGCCGTCGAACCGCCGACGCGCGTCGACTTCTCGCTGGCCAAGGACAGCGTCGTCGATCTTTCCAGCTTCAGCGCCATCGAGACCATCGGCGTGTTGACGGACCACAAAGGCGATGTGATCGAGCGTCTGCAGCCGCGCGCCGACGACTGGAACGTCGCACTGTCGCGACGCCTGCCCGCCGGCGACTACCGGCTCGCGCTCGAACCGCTCGGCGCTGCGCCGAGCGCCTCGGTGGAAGCTCAGGAAGAACCAAGCGAAGAGACCGAAGACTCTTCAAATGAAGAACAGGTCGCGGAAAGTGCAGAAGCGCCATTGAGCGGCGTCGAGCTTCGCTTGTCGCTGCTTGAGGAGAAGAATGACGGCGCGCTGACGCTCTCGGGCGAGAAAACGCTGAATGGCGCCGGCGCGCATGTTCTTGCCCTCGCGCCTTCGCCCGCCGGCAGTCTCGCGCTGGTCGCGGCCCGCGCCGAAGGCGACGTCGCCATCTCGATCGAACGGCGCGGCGCTGACGGAAAATGGCGCGCCATCGGCGTCGAGCGCGGCCCTGCGCCAGTCGCCGCATGGCCCGCGGCCGACGAAGGCGAAACGCGCGCGGTCGTCTGGGCGATTGGCGGCGGGGACGCGCCGATTGCGGTCTCCGCGCGCGCGATCGAACGCCGCGCGCGCCGGCTCGGCGACATCGCCCTTGATCCCGTCGACGGCGTCGCCGGTCTCTGCGTCGCCAAGGTTGCAACGCCCGACGCGGCCCTCGTGACGCTGGCGACGCAGGAGGACATCGCCGCCGGCTCGATGGCGGGATCGTTGTTGCGTGCGGCGCGCGCCGGAACGCTTGCGCCGCAAGCGCAGGATTTGTGGCTGATGGGGCGCGGCGACTGCGCGGCGCGCGTCGGCGTCGCCGCCTTCGATTGGAAGGGCGCCGAATTTTCGCTCGATATCGGCGAGGGCGAGCGCGCGCATCTTGCCGCTCTTGCGCCGCCTGCCGGCAGACTGCGGCTGTGGCTCGCCCGGTCCGCCTTCGCGCAGCCGGCGCTCGATGGCGGCCAGGGCGTCGGCGTGGCGAAGGGCGCGGCGCTGGCGCTTGCCGGGGAGGCGCCGCTCGAACTTTGGAATGCCGAAGGCGCCGCGCCGATGCGCGTCGCGCTGAACGCGATCGACGTCGCGACGCGGCCGGCGGTGAAAGGCGGCGCGCTGTTTTCGGGGATCATCGCGCCGATGAGCGCGCAGCCTGTCGACATGGATGACGCCGCCGGGCCGCTCGCGCTCGACCTTGCCGGAGGGCTCGCCGCTTTTGCGCAGCCGCGCGTCGTCTTTAACGACGGCGCCGCCACGTCGCGCATTCTGCACGGCGTCAAATCGCGCGTGCTTCTCGTCAATCTGACGCAGGCGCCGCTACCGGCGCGCATCGCGCGCGAGACCGGCGAGAACCGACGGCTCGACGCTACGCGCGTATTCACGCGCTTCTTCCCCGCGGCGGGGCAGGTTTCGCTGCCGCTCGACGCGCAAAAGAACGACAGGCTGATCGTCAGCGGCGCTGGGGCGACAATCCTGTCCGACAGCGGGCGAGTTTCGCGCGGCGATGACATGACGCTCGACGGCGCCGGCGAAGCGATCATCGAGCATGGCCCCGGGCTCGTCGCCTTCTGGATCGAACGCGCCGGCGCGTCGCCCTGGCCCGCGGCCGCGGCGCGCGCGCTCAATCCGCCGCAGCGCGTAATGTTAGAGGGCGCGGCGACGCGCTTGTCGATCAAGGGCGACAGACCGGCGCTGTTGAAAGCGACGGGCGGCGCGCCGGCGATCGTGAGCTTTACGCAGAACGGCAGGCGCGAGACATTCGCCTTCGCCAATGGCGTCGATCTTTATCGCTACATGACGCCGGGCGAAGCGATCATCGACATTTACGCGCCCTATGAGGGGACGCTCTCCGGCGCGCTCGACATTTCGACGCAGCCCGTCATCGAGGCGCATGAGGGCGTGAATGACGCGGTGGCGGTTTCGCCCGGCGCGCGCGCGCTCTTCAGCTTCGAGGTCAAGGAAGCGCGCGACATCGGCCTCGGCGTGCGCGCCGAGCCTGATCGCGTCACGGCGCGCCTCTTCGACGCGCAGGGCAAGACGCTCGGCGAAGGCGTCGCGCAAACGGTGAAACTTTCGCCCGGCCGCTATTTCGTCGAGGCGCGAACGCCGGCCGACGCGCCGACGACGACGATCCGCGTCGCGATCGTCGGACTGTCGCCGCCGGTGAACGCGCCGCCGGCGGAGATCGTCGCGGAGCTGCTCGACAAAGCCGGGATGAAGAAAAGCAAGGCGCAATGATTGCGAAAGGCGCGGCGATGAAAAGACTTCTGCTTCTCTCTCTTTGCGCGCTTCTCGCCGCGGCGACGCCGCTGCGCGCGGAAGCGCCGCCGGTCTTCGATCGCGCGCAACGCGCCGACGGCGCGCGCGTCGCGCCCGACCGATTCCTGCGCGCCTATGACCCGGTGACCATCTTTTTCCCCAGCGACGCCGGACCGAAGAACGGCGGCGCGGAGGACTCGCCGCAAAAATATGCGACGATGATTCCGCAGCCCGCCGGCGAATGGCGCTGGCTCGGTCCGCGCGCGTTGCAGTTTCGTCCCGCCGACGCCTGGAAGCCGCTCTCGCGCGTGAACGTAAAACTTGGCGCGGCGGAGACCAGGCTCATCGCGCTGCTGCCGACGCCGCGTTCGACGAATCCCGCCGAGGGCGCCGATCCGCAGCTCGAACTGACGCAGATCGCCCTGACCTTCGCCGAGCCGGTCCACCTCGCCGCGCTCACGCGGCTACTGACGATCGAAGTGCGTCCGGCGCCGGGCGTTTCGCCGCAAGGCGGACAATTGCTCAGCGCCTCGGCCTATGAGATTCGCGCGCTGGAGCGCGGCGAGCGCGCCCAAGAACAGACCTATGTCATCCGTTTCAAAGAAAGGATCGCCGACGGGAGAGTCGCGATCCTGCGGCTGCGCCTTTCCGACGAAGCCGGGCTCGACGACCAGACCTATGAATTGCGGCTGCGCACGGCGCCGCCTTTCGCGGCGACCGAAGCAAGCTGCGGGCGCGGCTGGAGCGACGACCGCGCCGACAATGTGCTGCGCTGCGCCTCCTATCTCATGTCGCCGGAGAGCGGCGAGGAGGAAAGCGAAGGCGCCGCCATCCCCTATGCGCCGGCGAGCAAGCGGCTGCTCGCGCTGTCCTTCAACGCGACGCCCGAGACGCTCGACATTCTGCGCGCGCGCGAAGCGCTGCGGATCACGCCGCCCGTCGACGACCTTGCCGTCGAGACCGACGGCAGGCGCCTGCGTATCGTCGCGAAGTTCCTGTCGGATCGCGTTTACGAACTTTCTATCGCCGAAGGCGCGCTGAAAGATTCGCAGGGGCGTGCGCTGGCGAGCCCCTTTACCCAGCGCTTCGCCTTCACACGCGACGCGCCGGCATTGCAGTGGGACGCGGGCTATGGCGTCGCCGAGCGCTTTGGCCCGCAACTTTTGCCGGCGCGCGGCCGCGGCTATGAGCGCGCCGACATTCGCATCCACGCCATCGATCCGCTGTCACGCGATTTCTTCCCCTTCCCGGCGCATGGCGTCGACACCAGCGACACCGACGCGCCGCCTTTGCCCGGCAATGAGCCGAAGCTTTGGAGCGAGAGCGCCAACATCGATTCGGACGCGATCAAGCAGCGCATCAAATTGCTCGGCTCGCCCGCCGTGTCGCGGCTCGTCGATCTGCCGATCCGCCGCAACGGGCCCGACGCGAAATTCGGCGTCGATCTCAAGGAAGATTTCGCCAAGGTCAGCGGCCGCGATCAGCCGGGGACCTATCTCGTGGGGCTGCGCGCGGTCGATGAGGACAAGCGCCGCTGGCTGCGCGTGCAGATCACCGACCTCTCGCTGTCCGCCGTCGAGGAGCCGACGCGGGTGCGTTTCGCCGTGACGTCGCTCGCGACGACGCAGCCTGTGAGCGGCGCGCAGATCCGCGTCGAAGGGATCAAGGACGAGAAATTCGTCACGCTCGCGAGCGGAACGACCGACGCTTCGGGCTTCTTCTCCTGGACGCCCGACAGGCGCGGCGGCGGCGAAGCGCGCCGTATCGTCGTGAACAAGGGATTGGACACGCTCGTCGTCGACCCCAACAGCGCGCCTTCGGAATATTCGCGGGAACTCTGGTCGAAGCCGGAATCGGAATGGCTCGCCTGGACAAGCGAGGCGGACCAGCCGCGCGCCGAAAAGCCGCGAACGCTGTGCCATCTCTTCTCCGAGCGGCCCATTTATCGGCCGGAAGAATTCGCGCACATCAAAGGCTTTGTGCGCAGCTACCGGGGCGGCGCGCTGAGCCTCACAAAGACCGGCGGCACGCTTGTCGTCACAGGCCCGGGCAATCAGGAATGGCGCATTCCCGTGAAGCTCGACGCGAGCGGCGGCTTCTATCACAAATTCGACGCGCAAACCCAGGCGACCGGAGACTATTCGGCAAGGTTCGAGCCGGACGCGCCGAAAAAGGCGGAGGCGCAAAAAGACGAAGCGGCCGAGGGAGAAAGCGAAGCGGCCGAAGCCTCGCAGGACATTTCCTGCGGACAATTCTCGTTCAAGAAGGAAGCCTATCGTCTGCCGACTTTCGAAGTCGTGCTCAACGCGCCGCAGACCGTCGCGCTCGACGGAACCTTCGACGTCGATCTCCTCGCCCGCTATTTCGCCGGCGGGCTTGCGGCGGAGCGTCCCGTCAAATGGCGCGCGGCGCAATTTCCGCATGTCTTCACGCCGCCGGGACGCGAGGGCTTTCTCTTCTCGACCGATGCGCGCTTCTCGGGCGACGGCAAATTCAAATCGACCGCCGTGCTGGAGCGCGATCAGCGCACCGACGCCGGCGGCGCCGCGCGCATGACCTTCGACACGACGATCGAGCCGACGGCGCAGCCCCGCCGCTATTCGATCGAAGCGACGGTGACCGGCGACGACGGCGTCGAAGTGCGCAATGTGCAGAACGTCATTGCGCTGCCGCCCTTCGTGCTCGGCGTGAAAACGCCGCGCTATGTCGAGCGCCCCGGCGCCGTTACGCCGCAGCTCGCCGCCATCGACGGCAAGGGCGACGCCGTCGTCGGCCTGGAGATGACGCTGCGGCTGATCAAGCGCAACTGGATTTCGACGCTGCAGGCCTCCGACTTCGCGCAAGGCGCGGCGAAATATGTCACGCAGGCGCAGGACGACGTTCTGATTGAACGCAAGGTGACGAGCGCCAAAGAGGCGCAGCAGGTCGAATTGCAGACGCCCGACGCTGGCGTCTATGTCGTGCAGCTCGAGGCCTATGATCGGCTGAAGCGCCGGCAGCAGGTGAGCGTCGATTTTTTCGTCGACGGCGATACGCCCGTCACTTTCGCACGGCCGCCGGCGGAATCCGCGACGATCACGACCGACAAGGACAAATATGCGCCGGGCGAGACCGCGACGCTCATCATCCAGTCGCCCTTCCAGAATGCGCGCGCGCTCGCCATCGTCGAACAGCCGAGCGGCGTCTATGATTATAGTTTCGTCGACATCGCCAATGGCTTCGGCCGCTATGCTCTGCCAATAAAAAAGGAGCAGACGCCGAAGCTCGCCGTGCATTTCCTGATCATGCGCGGACGGCTCAAGGATGCGCCGCCACAGCCAACCGCGAGTTTCGACCAGGGCAAGCCGGTCACCATCGCCGCGACGAAATGGGTAGAGGTGACGCCGGTCAAGAACATCGTCAATGTGAAGCTCGAACATCCGGCGAAGGCGCGCCCGGGCGATGCGATCGAGGTCACGCTGCGGCTCTCCGACGATACGGGCAAACCGCTCGCCGGCGAAGCGACCTTCTGGATGGTCGATCAGGCGGTGCTGTCGCTCGCCAAGGAACGCCCGCTCGATCCCCTGCCCGACTTCATCGTCGAGCGCGAGACGAAAATGGCGGCGCGCGATACGCGCAACATGGCCTTCGGCGTCATTCCGCTGGAGGAGATCGCCGGCGGCGACGGCGACGAACTGCAGGAATGGGGCGCCGAAAACAACATTTCCGTGCGCAAGAATTTCACGCCCGTGCCGATCTATCTGCCGAGCGTGAAGGTCGGTCCCGACGGCGTTGCGAAAATCAAAGTGCAACTTCCCGACACGCTGACCGTTTTCAAGCTGCGCGCCAAGGCGGTGAGCGGACCGGACCGCTTCGGCGCGGCGGGCGGCGAGATGCTGATCCGTCAGGCCCTCGTCGCGCAGCCCGCGCTGCCGCGCTTTATCCGGCCGGGCGACGCCTTCGACATTGGCCTCGTCGCGCGCATCGTCGAAGGGCCGGGCGGCGCCGGCAAGGCGTCGATCGCCGCGCCGGCGCTGACGCTCTCCGGCGAGACGAGCCGCAAGATCGACTGGGCGCAGAACAAGCCCGTGCGCGTCGATCTGCGCGCGCAGGCGCCGGCCCAGCTCGCAGGCGACGCGACGCTCGCCTTCCGCATTGAACGCGACGGCGACCGCGCGAAGGACGCCGTCGAGATCGCTTTGCCGGTGAAGCAGGATCGCGAAGCGACGCGACGCTTCGAATTGGTCGAGATCGCGCCTGGCGAAACGAAGACGCTTGCGCCGATCGGTGAACCGGCGCGCCCCGGCAGCTTCTCGCGCGAGACGATCGTCGCCGCCGACCCGTCGATCGTAAAGCTCGTCGCCGGCTTGAACGGGCTCGTCGAATATCCCTATGGCTGCACCGAGCAGCGCCTATCGCTCGCGCGCGGCGGGCTGGCGCTCAAGAGCTTCGCGCCAATTCTCGCGGCCGCGGGGCTCGAGGACCGCGTCTCCGCCAATGTGAAATCGACGGCGCAAATCATCGACCAGTCGATCGACGCCGACGGACTGGTCGCCTTCTGGCCGCGCGCGCGCGGCACCGTTTCGCTGACCGCCTGGGCTTATGATTTTCTGGCGCGGGCGGAGCGCGCGGGAGAGGCGATCGACAAGACGCTGCTGGATCGTCTGGCCAATATTCTGAAACTCTCGCTGCGCTCGGATTATCCGCGACTGCTTTCCGGCGATGAATCGCGCGAGCGCGTCGAGGCGCTGTCGGCGCTCGCCGAGGGCGGCAAGCTCGACGAATCCTATGTCGCTGAATTCGCGCGACGGGCCGATTTCCTGCCCAACATCAGCGTCGCGCAGATGGCTTCGGCCGCCGCGCGTCTCCCCAATGTCGATCAGCGCGCGATCGCTTCGCTTGTCGACACGATGTGGAGCCGCGTTAAGTTCGCCAGCCGCAATGGCGTGCAGGTCTATGCCGGTCAGGCCGCGGAAAGCGCTTCGCCGCTCATTCTGCCGTCGGAGACGCGCAGCATCGCCGAAATGACGCGCGCCGCGGCGCTGACGGCCTCTGGCGATCCGCGCGCCAATGCGCTGCGCGACGCCCTGCTCCGGCTTGGCGAGGGCGACGGCTGGGGAACCACCAACGCCAACGCCGCAGCGATTGAAGCGCTCGCCGAAGGCTGGCGGCGGCCGGTTGCGCCGATCGCCGTAACTGTCAACGATGGCGGACAGGATCGCGCGCTGACGCTCGACGCCAGCAATCCCGTCGCGCGGCACGTGACAAAGACCGACGCGCCGCTGAAGATCGCCAACGGCTCCAATGCGCCGCTCGTCGCCATGATCGAGACAAGCTACATGCCGGTCGAGCCCGGCGCAAAAGCGCAGCCGACGAGCGACGGCTTTACGATCACGAGGCAGAGCTGGCGCATCGGAAGCGGGAAGGCGCCGGAGAAGATCGACTCTCGGGACGGCGTTCTGGACGTGAAACAGGGCGACCTCATCGAAGAGACGGCGGAACTGGTCAATCCCGAGGATCGCACCCATGTCGCGATCTCGATCCCGCTCGCCGCGGGCTACGAGCCGCTCAATCCCAATATCGCGACGGCGCCGGCCGAAGCGCAGCCGTCAACTGCGCCGACGCTGCAGCCGAGCTGGGTCTCCTTTGGCGATGATCGCGTGTTCTACGCTTACGATTCGCTGCCGAAGGGAACCTACCGCTTCGCCTTTCGCCTGCGCGCGCAAACGGCGGGCGCTTACACGCAGCCGCCCGCGCTTGTCGAGGCGATGTACAAGAAAGGCCTTCGAGCGACGAGCGCCGGGGCGCGCGTGGAGATCGGCAAGTGATGAAAGTTAGCGGCGGCGCCTCGATTGCGCCCTTCTCCCGCTCGCGGGAGAAGACGTCATGCGAAGCATGACGGATGAGGGTCGCGTGGATCACCCTCACCCGACCTCGCTTTGCGGGGCCACCCTCTCCCAAAGGGAGGGGGTTGGCGTGCGGAATCATTCTCGCTGTCGTTGCGGCGTTCATCGCCTGCGCCGCCTGGCTGTCGCATGAGGCGCTGTCGCGCGCCGAACTCAATTCTCCACGCGCCAGCGCCATCCTCTACGACCGCAACGGCGCCTTTCTCACGCAGATCGGCGAAAGGACCCGCGATCCGGCGACGAACGCGCCGCGCATCGATTATGGCTATTGGCCGCTGAAGACCGTCCCGCACAAAATTGCCCGCGCGACGCTCGCTCTCGAAGATCGCCGCTTCTACGATCATGCTGGCGTCGACGTCCGCGCGCTGTTGCGCGCCGCCTGGCGCAACCTCGTTTCGCGCGGCAGACGCGAAGGCGCCTCGACCATCGCGATGCAGGTCGCGCGCATGCAGGGCGAGCGACCGCGCGCGTTCTTCGAGAAACTGATGCAGGCGGCGACGGCGATCGCCATCATCGCGCGTCACGGGCATGAAACGACGCTGGCGCATTATCTGCGGCTCGCGCCCTATGGCCTTAACGGCCATGGCGTCGCCTACGCCGCGCGATTTTATTTCGACAAGCCCGTCGACGACCTTTCCTGGGCGCAGGCGGCGCTTCTCGCCGCCATCCCGCAATCGCCCGGACGGATGAACATTACGCGCGAGAGCGGATTGAAATTGGCGGCGGCGCGCGCGCGTTACGCCATCGCCCGGCTCGAAACGGAAGGCGCGCTCGACGCGGCGCAGGCGGCGCTCGCGCGCGCCGAGCTCGATCATATGCGGCCGCTCGACGCCAAGCGCCGTCCGGAAACATTGCATCTCGCGCTGCGCTACGAAGCGCTGGCCCGCGAGGGCCACGCGCGCCAGATCTCTGAAGACGATCCGCGCGTCAACGCCACGATCGACTTGAGCGTCGAGGGCGACGTTGCGCGTCTCGCGCGCCGCTATCTTTCGATGTTTCGCGTCCGCGGCGCGCGCCAAGTCGCCGTCATGGTCGTTGAGCGCGGAACCAACGCGGTCATCGCCGACGTCGGCTCCTCCGACTATTACGACCCGCAGGCGGGGGCTTTCGATTTCACCCGCGTGCGGCGCTCTCCGGGCTCGACATTGAAGCCGTTCATTTATGCGCTGGCCTTCGAGCGCGGCGTTCTCAAGACGACGGATCTCTTGAACGACATTCCTGAAGGCGCCTCGGGCGTGTCGAACGCCGACGGGCTCTATCTTGGACCGCTGACGCCGCGTCAGGCGCTCGCCAATTCCCGCAACGTGCCGGCGACCAATCTGCTGCGGCGCGTGGGGCTCGAGGCGAATTTCAACTTCCTTCGCGACCTCGGCCTGCACGATCTCGAAACGCCGGCGGAGAGTTTCGGAATTTCCATGGCGATCGGCGCGCTGCCGACGCGGCTCGAGGACGTGATGCGCGCCTATGCCGCGCTCGCGGACGATGGGATCATGCGCGAACTTGCCTTCACGCGCGACGAATCGCGACGTCCGGCGCGGCGCGTCTTGTCGGTCGACAGCGCGCGGCTGATCGCCTCGATGCTCGCCGATCCCCAGGCGCGGCTTCCGTCCTTTCCGCGCTACGGACCGCTCGAATATCCCTTCGCGGTCGCCGTGAAGACCGGCACGTCGCAAGCCTATCGCGACGCCTGGACGATCGCCTTTTCGCATAAATTTATCGTCGGCGTATGGCTCGGGCGTGGCGACGCCGGCGCGATGCGCGCGATGACCGGCGTTTCATCGGCGGCGCGGCTCGCCCATGGCGTGCTGGCGAAGCTGCATGACGCGAAGCCCGGAGACATCGCGCCGGAAACATTTGCGCCGCCGCCGGGACGAATCGCCATCGATCTCTGTCGCGCTGGAGATGGCGCCGACTGCGCGCAGACAGTGCGCGAATGGGTGAAGCCGGAGGACGCCCGTTGGAGCCAGACGCAACATCCGCGTCCTCATCCTGAGGAGCCGCGAAGCGGCGTCTCGAAGGATGTTCCGGAAACGGCGCTCTGCGCGCCGCCGGCCTTCGAGGCACGCATTTCCGGCGCTCCGCAGGGGGAGAAAGCGGATCGCGCGTGCGACTCGCAAGCAATGAGCGTCGCGCCGCTCGTCATCGCGACGCCGGAACACAACACGCATATCTGGCGAAACCCGGAGCAGCCCGAGCGCTTCAACCGACTCGCGTTGAAACTCGCGCCCTCAGGCGCGGATGCGCAGATCGTCTGGACGATCGACGGCGAACCTTTCGCGACGGCGCAGGCGGACGAAACTGTGTTCTGGCCGATGACGCCCGGCCGACATCGCATTCAGGCGCGGCTGGCGCTCGCGCCTGTCGCGTCGCGCGCGGTGAGGGTTGTGATTGAGTGACGCTTGGGCGTCCGTCGTCGAACGCAGCGCGGCGCCTGAAGCCTCATAGACAAGACTGACGGTCGCGGCCGTTCCCGTCGTTCCATCAGTGCGCGTGAAGATCGTCTGGCCGTCGATCGACGAGGAATTAAGGTGAGGCGGTCATTAGAATCCGAAAGATCAAAATCAGAAGAACACTCGATATAGCTAAAGGCGTCCAGATATTCTCATAAGCGTCTACAAGCTGACAATTTAGTGCATTATTTTTGTCGCATGTCAATAAAACTTTGTCGCCTGATTTTATATGGAGGTGCCCCGCATTAACTTTCACAGTTATCTGCTCACATCCTTCCGAATACTGTACTAGCAACTCATACAAATAGTTGTTGTCGCTGTACAATTTTCCTTTACAGTTAAGCACAACTCCTTCACATTTTTTCCAATCACGTGACCGGAAATAGTAAGTAACAATTCTGTGCCAAGACCATACGAGGCCCACTGACGCAAAAATTAGGAAAGCAACTAGTTGCAGCTCATTGGACAATTTGGATACTCTTCTCATTCCGCTTTTTATCTGGCGAAGCCAGCGGAGAATTTTGCTGTCACTGGCCAGAGCGAGTCGGAACTCGCTCAATGAACGGCCACCGAGTCTCGAGGCAGGACTTTCTCACTTGGATATGTCAGCCATCGTCATCCTCCAAATCAGCAGGAATTCCGGCGGAGCCATACAGCGTGGCCGGATCGCCGGCTTCGTATTCTCGAATTTTCGTTTCGAAGAACCTTGCCAAACTATTGCGCAGATGGCGCGTGTCTCGCCCGCCAACTACGTTTTGGTAATTCCAGCGTCCCGAACACGTCGTGATTTCGCTTAACATATGCGCTTGCGTCCACATCATGTGCAGCGGATCGCCAGGGATGACGCGGCAGCTGCGCAAAGCCATCCGGCCAGGCCGGGTGGGCGAGGTGCGAACCGCATGCCTGCAAGCGCTCCCTATTCGCCAACTCGAAGAAAGGCGGGCGCACAGTATGCGCCGCGCTGAACCTGTAATATTGAGGCGCCTTCGGCTTTCGTCCGCGCATGCGCCGAGTCTGCGCTGCAATTTCAGTCGCCGCCTGCATCATGCGCCGCCCTTGCCGGGCAGATTGCCGTCGCCGTAATCATTGCCCAAGGAGGAGCTCCCCCAAGCACTTAGTTGACATTTAACCGAGGAACAAATGCGCCATCGCGTATTTCACAAATAGTCTGATCGGACGGCATGTATAATATATATTTATACATATCAAGAAAGATATAGTATTCCATAGAATCCGCTATGATTAGCAGCGCAGCGCTGTGATCGCCAAGATACACATCATGAAGGTTTTTGAACGCTGTTTTTAGTAGCGTATTCCAATATTTATCGATGACGTTCGTCATAATTATTGAATTTATTAGTTTTCCAGAGCCGCCTGGAATGTAGCAGACCAGGTAACGATGGCCAGCTTTGAGCTTTAGTCCGGCCACATCCTCCTTACGGCTGACGTCGACTGTGTTAGGATACGCCATTAGAAGCTCTCCAATGTCGAATTCGAAAGCGTACAGCAAAACGCCTGCGACCAACACCATTGATACAAGAATAGAGATCATCATTTTCATGTTCTATGATTCCGATCCGACGCCGCCGGCGTCGCGGCTGAGCTTGATCGGCGGCTTCCGATCGCCGGCATACTGACCAGCATCGTCAGGAGGAGGAGAATTTAGAAAGAGACGTAGCCAATAGTTCAAACTCCTCCTTATTTAGATAGTACCTGCACACTACATCACTTTCACTAATGGTCATGACACCGAAATAACCGTCTTGATTTCTACGGCATTCAATAGTGATTGAGTATTCTCCGTTCATAGAAAATTCACCTTTGCTATGGATTTTATCTCCTTCAAGAGTTCGCTATTCTCTCTTGGATCGGAGAAGATAGAGGACAGCCACCGTTTAAAGGAAAGAGCCACATCGATGCTCCAAGCTATTCGCCCAATCCACACTTCATTGTCACAGGCCAACGAGCCTCTTAATCCCTCAGCAGCGAACGGGCGCGTCAGATCCAGCTTGTCTGAGTTTAACGCCCATGATTCTCACTCCAGCTCTCTTAATCTTGTAGCAGCAGCTTCATGGCCTGAGTAATGAACAATCTGGTCGAGGATTGCACGTCCCCATAGAGCAAGTAATAGCCAGCGATTTGTGATCATGGTCTAGGAACTCATAAACAAAATCTACTGTTATAACTTCATTGTAAGGGAACCTATTTTCTCGAGAGACATACCACATGCCTTTACTTCCTTTCTGGCGCCGCCTACTAACATAATCCTCCGACGCACTGACTTCAGGATAATTTTCGAGAAAAAATTTCACCTCAGGAGACTTTTTAACAAAGTCAATTCCATTTCATCTGACTGAACACGTTTATTATCGTCGCAAAAAAAGTTGTCTCTGGTATCCCGGTAGAACCCTACTGCAACTTCCACCGCTAGTAGCACGAAGAGAAGGATAAGCGGCAATGAAATGAGAGTAGCTCCAGCTAGAGCGACCGTCTTTCTTCTTTTATAGCTCGTTTTCTAAGGCTATCTAAATTCAATTCGATACCCCAATTTGATTATTTTGCGATCGGCTCGACTCCTTATGCCGTTTTAGATGAGCTAGCGAATTGGCGATACCCGCCTGCGCCAGCGTCTGCGTCTGCAGCGTCTGCGTGCCGTCGGCGTTGGTGACGATCAGCTTGAACTGCGAGAAATTTGCGTCGCCGGCGCTGAGCTTGCCGTCGTGGGGACCCCTCCTCCCCAACCAAGTAAATAATTGTATAAATACGAGCCCGTATCTAAGGAGTAGCTTGTAATAATATTCGCCATAGATGTCTCTCCGCTTGATTAACAAGAGGGCTTATTAGGCGGCTCAACTCGACGATTGCCCCGACCTATAAAAAATGGACCACAGCAAGTGAAAAAACCCAAATCCAACAGAAAAGCTAGCGCCGCACAATACAAACATTGTTATAAACCACGTCTTTTTCACAAAAGCTGAATCAATTACACCAGATGGAGGGCTATACTGATAGACTAAGAACATCAAAATGTAAATTGATAGGCCAAAGCTAAGCGCTAAGGTAGTAAAATTCCAAAAATTGGGGGCAGACTTCCCCCGAATCTTCCCCCTCCGAATCAACAATGGAGGCATTGCCTTACCGAAGTATATAAATCCAACAATAACAGCGACTGAGTAGTATAAGAAAGCCCGCTCAAAGGAGCATACCTCCTGCGGAAACAGGAATTTATACTCGATGAACTTCTGAACCAAAGGCAGACCGGACAAGAGGCCATGTGGGCTGCGACATAAGTCAACTCTTGTTGATATTAGCGGAACAAGAAATGCAATAACCGCGGTGCCTGCCATGAAGCCTTCGAATACCTTTTCCTCAAGGGAAGTTGCCTCCCCTAGCAGTCCGTCTCCCTCGCCTTTCAATGCGCTGGGAGCGCGCCGTTCCTGACCAGAATTTTTACACATAGTTCTGCCAGGCGTGAGGTTGCCGGGTTCAGTTGTCGAGAAGGGCATGTCTTCTCTCGCGCGTGATTTACGCTTCACGGTCGCCATCGGCGACCGAGGCCAGTTCATTCACGCCGATGCGAGGAATGGGAAATCGTCGATAAACGACCTCCGCCCTCACCCCGCGGCGGTAATGCGCTCGATTTCCGCGCCGCAGCCCGAAAGCTTCTTCTCCAGCCGCTCGAAGCCGCGATCGAGATGATAGACGCGGTTGATCGTCGTCTCGCCGCGCGCGGCGAGCGCCGCGATGACGAGCGAGACGGAGGCGCGCAGATCTGTCGCCATGACCGGCGCGCCATCGAGGTGATCGGCTCCCGTCACGATCGCCGTATCCCCTTCAAGCTTGATTTGAGCGCCGAGGCGCGCGAGCTCCTGCACATGCATGAAGCGGTTCTCGAAAATCGTCTCGGTGATGCGCGAAACGCCCTTGGCGCGCGTCATCAGCGCCATGAACTGCGCCTGCAGATCGGTCGGGAAGGCGGGGAACGGCGCCGTCGTGACGTCGACCGGCGAAATGCCCGCGCCGTTACGCGTCACCCGCAGTCCTTCATTCGTCTCGGTGACGCTGGCGCCGGCCTGCACGAGGGCGTCGAGCCCCGCCTGCAGAAGATCGGCGCGCGCGCCGGCGAGCAGAACGTCGCCGCCCGTCATCGCCACCGCCATGGCGTAGGTGCCGGCCTCGATGCGATCGGGCATGACGGCATGCCGCGCGCCGTATAGCGAACCGACGCCCTCGATCTCGATCGTCGATTGCCCCGCGCCCTTGATGCGCGCGCCCATTTTCACGAGGCAGTCGGCAAGATCGACGACTTCCGGCTCGCGCGCGGCGTTGCGCAGCACGGTGGTTCCGCGCGCGAGCGACGCCGCCATCAGCGCCGTATGCGTGCCGCCCACCGTGACCTTGGGGAATTCGATCTCGGCGCCGACAAGGCCGTTCTTCGCCGTCGCGACGACATAGCCATTCTCGATGTCTATCTTCGCGCCGAGCTTTTCCAGCGCCATAAGCAGCAGATCGACGGGGCGCGTGCCAATCGCGCAGCCGCCCGGCAGCGACACGCGCGCCTCGCCGCAACGCGCGACGAGCGGCGCGAGCACCCAGAAGCTGGCGCGCATGCGCGAGACGAGATCATAGGGCGCGGTGGTGTCGACGATTTCACGCGCGGTGAGATGAACGGTGCGGCCGGCGTCGACGGACTCGCCGGTGCGCTTGCCGGCAATGGCGTAATCCACGCCATGATTGCCGAGGATGCGCTCGAGAAGCATCACGTCCGCGAGGAGCGGCATATTGGCGAGCGTCACGGTTTCGCGCGTCAGGAGCGATGCGATCATCAACGGCAAGGCGGCGTTCTTGGCGCCGGAAATCGGGATCACGCCATTGAGCCTGGTCCCGCCGACGATCTTGATCTTATCCATCACCCCTCGCTGTCGGTTTTCGAGTTCCCGCCGTGTGTCGCTGGCGCCTGGTTCCGCAGCGCGCGTTCGCGCGCCTTGCGACGGGCAAGATTGGCGCGCAAGGCGGCGGCAAGCGCCGCCTTCTTCTTCGGCTCGCCGTTAGACTTCGGGCTAAAATCCGCCCCTTTTGGGGCGCCGCCCCTGCCCTCCTCGTCGTTCTCTGTCATCGCGGTCGACTGCCCCTTTGCAAAACTACTGCGATTCTAGGGCTCTATCCGATCAAGTCATCGCCCGCACGGCGAGCGCCGCGTTGATGCCGCCAAAGGCGAAAGAATTCGAGAGCGCGACGCGAATCGGCATTTGCCGCGCGACATTGGGAATGGCGTCGACAGCGCATTTGGGGTCAGGCTCAAGAAAATTGATCGTCGGCGGCGCGATCTGATCGCGCAGCGCGGAAACGGTCACGACGAGCTCCAGCCCCCCGCTTGCGCCGAGCGCATGGCCATGCACGGGCTTCGTCGACGAGACCGGCGGCGGCGCGTCGCCGAAGACGGCGCGCATCGCCTGGGACTCGGTGATGTCATTGGCGTAGGTCGCCGTGCCATGGGCGTTGAGATAGTCGACGTCGCCGGGCGCCAATCCGGCGCTTTCGAGCGCAAGCCGCATGCAGCGCGACGGGCCTTCCACATCGGCGCGCAGCGGATCGAACGCGTCGCTCGTCGTGCCATAGCCGGCGAGTTCGCAGAGCGGCGTCGCGCCGCGCGCCAGCGCGCCCTCCAGAGTTTCGAGAATGACGACGGCGGCGCCTTCGCCAAGCGTCATGCCGTTGCGCTTCAGCGAAAACGGGCGACAGAGATCCGGCGTGAGAACGCGCAGCGCCTCCCATGAACGAATCGAGCCGTTGATCACGCAGGCTTCGGCGCCGCCGGCGATCGCGCGATCGGCGCGGCCGGCGCGCAGCATTTCAAAGGCCTCGCCGATGGCCTGCGCCGCCGAGGAACAGGCCGAGGCGAGCGCGAAGGTCGGTCCCTTGGCGCCGTAGCGCATGCCGAGAGTCGTCGGCGCGGCGCTCGGTATCAGGCGCGGCACGGTCAACGTATCGGGACGGCCGTCGAGCTTATATTCGAGATAGGCGTTGTTATCGATGGTCGTGGCGCCGCCGATGCCGGTGCCGATGATGACCGCGGTGCGCGGCCCGCCGACTTGCTTGCGCTCGAACCCCGCCTGCGCCAGCGCCTCGTCGGCGGCGACGATGGAAAATTGGGTGAAGGGATCGCAGTAGGGGAGCAGTTCGGCCTCGATATGCGCCGACGGATCGAAATCCGGGACCTGCGCGGCGATCTTGATTCTCCCCACATAGGGGCGCGCCGATCTCAGCGGGCGCACGCAAGACACGCCGTCGCGCGCCGCGCGCCACAGCGGCGTCGCGCCAACGCCGGCGGCCGACACGGCGCCCATTCCAGTAATGACGATTCTGCGCGCGGCGCCTTGTTGCGGCATCAATGTTCAATCCTTTGCTTGATTTAAACCACGCGCGCCATGCGCCGATCTTAAGAATCGTTTGAAGGTTTAATGAGGCGCGCGCCGGCGTCAAACGCGGGACCGCGCCTCAGACAGGGGCCGCAGTTCGCCCAAGACGGGCGTAAGCCCCTGTCTCTTTAGGGTATACACTCTAATCGAGCATCTTCTTCAGCTCGGCGCGCAGGCCCTCCGCGACGTCCGGCCGCGCCAGGCCGAAGGCGACATTGGCCACGAGAAATCCAAGCTTTGAACCCGTGTCATAGGTCCGCCCGTCGAAGCGCACGGCGTGGAAGGGCCGCGTCTTCGCAAGATGAATCATGGCGTCGGTAAGCTGAATTTCGCCGCCGGCGCCTTTTTCATGCCTTTCGAGCAGCGCGAAAATTTCCGGCTCCAGAATATAGCGACCGGAAATGATGAAATTGCTGGGCGCCGTCCCCTGCGGCGGCTTTTCGACCATCCCTGTGATTTCGAACGTCGCCCCGTAGTCCTTGCCGCGCGCGACGATGCCGTATTGATGCGTCTCTTCCGGCTTCACTTCCTCGACCGCGATGATATTGCCGCCGTGTGTTTCGTAAGCCGCGACCGCTTCCGCGAGACAGCGCGCGCTTTTGCCTCGCGCGGGAAGCGTGATCATGTCGGGCAGCAGCACCGCGAAGGGCTCGTCGCCGATAATGTCGCGCGCGCACCACACGGCGTGGCCGAGGCCAAGCGGGGCCTGCTGGCGGGTGAAGCTCGTCGCGCCCGCGGCTGGCAGGTCTGACATCAGCGCTTCATATTCCTTGGACTTGTTGCGGCGGCGCAGCGTGTCCTCAAGCTCATAGGCCATGTCGAAGTGATCCTCGATGGCCCCCTTGCCGCGCCCGGTGACGAAAATGAAATGCTCGATTCCGGCTTCTCGCGCCTCGTCCACGACATGCTGCACGACCGGGCGGTCGACGACGGTCAGCATCTCCTTGGGCACGGCCTTGGTGGCCGGCAGGAAGCGCGTGCCGAGCCCGGCGACGGGGAAAACAGCCTTGCGAATGCGTTTGCTCATGGAGAGGCCCATTGGGAGGTGAGACGGCGAAGGGTGATAGCGGCGAATCGCTCCGGAGGCGACTCGCCGCCGGATCGATGGAAGAAGTCTTGAAAAACGAGCCGTTTAGCACGATTTGGCTGGATCGTAGAGTTCGCCACGCGAATGGCGCAAAGACATGAGGCGTTAAAGGCCGCGCGGCGTTACCATCCGCCGAAGATATGAGAGGAAGGTTTTGGCATGACGGTTCTGGTTACGGGGGGCGCCGGCTATATCGGCAGTCATACGGTTCTCGAACTGCTCGACGCCGGCGAACCTGCGCCCGTCGTGCTCGACGATCTCTCGACAGGCTTCCGCTGGTCGGTTCCCGAGGGGACGCCGCTCGTGGTCGGCGATTTTGGCGACGTGGATCTCGTCGCGGATTTGATCGAGCGCTACGCCATTGATGAGATCATCCATTTCGCCGCAAAGATCGTCGTTCCCGATTCCGTCGCCGATCCTCTCGGTTATTACCTCAACAATACGGCGAAAGCGCGCACGCTGCTCGCGACGTCGGTGGCGCGTCGCGTCAAACGCTTTATCTTTTCTTCGACCGCCGCCGTCTACGGCGATCCTCTGCATAATCCGGTGACCGAGGACGAGCCGCTAAAGCCGGTGTCGCCCTATGGGCGATCGAAGCTCATGGTCGAGTGGATGCTGGAGGATACGGCGCGCGCGCATGACCTCGCCTATGTCGCCCTGCGCTATTTCAACGTCGCCGGCGCGGATCCGAAGGGTCGTTCGGGGCAATCGACGCCGAACGCCACGCATCTCATCAAGGTCGCCGTGCAGACGGCGCTCGGCCTGCGCCCAAAACTGCAGGTCTTCGGCGACGATTACCCGACGCCCGACGGCACATGCGTGCGCGACTATATCCAGGTCACCGATCTCGCGCGCGCCCATCTCGACGCCTTGCGCTATCTGCGCGAGGGCGGCGCCAACCTAACGGCCAATTGCGGCTATGAGCGCGGCTTTTCGGTTCTCGAAGTGATCGAATCGGTCAAGCGGGTTTCCGGCGTTGATTTCGACGTCGAAATGTCGCCGCGCCGTCCAGGCGACCCTGCCGCGATCGTCGCGGCGAACGAGCGAATCCGCCGAACGCTCGGTTGGACGCCGCGGCATGACGATCTTGACGAGATCGTTCGTCAGGCGCTGGAGTGGGAAAAGCGCCTCATGGCGCGCGGCGGCTGACGCAGCGCAGGAACGCGTCGTCCAACACTTAAGCAGTTCATGAAGTTTCTGTTGCGGATGACGCAGCGCAATGATACTTAAGCACATGCCTAAGCGTTCCGAGAGTCTCGATCGCATGTTCTCGGCGCTCGCCGATCCGACGCGACGCGCCATGGTCGAGCGCCTTGCGCGCGGGCCGGCGAATGTCAGCGAATTGGCCGGGCCGCTCAACATGTCGCTGCCTGCGGTCATGCAGCATCTGCAGACTCTGGAGCGGAGCGGGCTCGTGACGAGTCGAAAGGTCGGTCGCGTGCGCACCTGCCGCATCCAGCCAAAAAGATTCGACGCCGCGCAGGCGTGGCTCGCGCGGCAACGCGCGCATTGGGAGGCGCGCTTCGATGGTTTGGACGCGTTCCTTGAGAAAAGCGAGGATTAAGGATGGGCGATC
This sequence comes from Methylocystis sp. SC2, assembly GCF_000304315.1. Lineage (NCBI taxonomy): Bacteria > Pseudomonadati > Pseudomonadota > Alphaproteobacteria > Hyphomicrobiales > Methylocystaceae > Methylocystis > Methylocystis hydrogenophila. Next base: position 1,175,242 of record NC_018485.1, read on the forward strand.
AGAAACTCGATCTTGAAATTTCCCGCTTCGTGGCCGCCCCTCGCGCGCGCGTCTGGAAGGCGTGGACCGACCCTGAGATCCTTCAGCAATGGTGGTGCCCGCGGCCCTGGACAACCGAGATTCGCGCCTTCGACTTCCACCCCGGCGGCGCCTTCCACACGTTCATGAGCGGGCCGGATGGCGGAGAAAGCGACAATCCCGGCTGCTTTCTCGACATCGCGCCACAGGAGCGCATCATCTTCACCTCGATGCTGGTCGGCGGCTGGCGTCCCGCCTCGCCCTGGCTCGCCTTTACGGCGATTCTGACCATGGCCGACGAGGGCTCCGGCACGCGCTACGTCGCGCGCGTCATGCACAAGGACGAGGCCGAACGCCGCCGCCATGAAGAATTGGGATTCTACGACGGCTGGGGCGCATGCATCGCGCAGCTCGAGGAAGCGGCCCGGAATATTTCCTGAGGAGTAACGCCCCGAAAGCGCCGGCCGGCGCGCGCACGGAATTTTTTTAAAGCGCGCGCCGTGCTAAAGAAGCTCGCACGGTCCCGTAGCTCAGCAGGATAGAGCAGCGGTTTCCTAAACCGAAGGTCAGGGGTTCGAATCCCTTCGGGACCGCCAGCAACGCCTCAGCGCGCCTCCGGGAAGGCGCCCAGCACCGCTTCAAGCGGCCCTGAGTCGACCGTCATGCCGCCGTTGAATGGATTGTCCATCGCGGCGATCAGAAAGATCACCGAGCCAAGAAACAGCGCCATCGCGCCGCTCAGGATCAGATGGACATGGAGCTCCATGTCGAAGATGCATATCAGGCCCAGCAACAACAAACCGCCGAGACAGACCACCAGCCACAGCTCCTTTGGAATGCCATTCGCGCCGGCGGCGATGAGATAGCGGCGATGCTCGACCAGCGTGTTCAGACGGCTGAACGCCTCGGTCTGAACGATTTCCTCGCTTTTCAGCTTGGCCTGAAAACTCATCACCTGCGCGAAGAGCGCCGTCAATCCAGGCGAACGCGAATGGGGGTCCTGAGGAACATTGGGCGGCGGATGGACAGTGTCGATCGCCTCGCGCGCATAGTTGTGCAGATCGCGCTGAAGCTCGCCCCGAGTCGGCTGCGGAAAGCCGTCGAAATCTCGATGAAGGGTGGCGATCGTCAACGCCTCCTTAGAGACGATGTCCTGAACGGAAGAAAAATCCTGATAGGCCTCGACCGCGAGCAATCCCAACAAGATTCCGTAAAGCGTCGAATAGGCGGCGAGCGTCAGTCCGATCATTTCATTGGCGTTGCGACGCCCATGAATCCACGCATGCGCGAGCCGATTGAAAAGAAAAACGCCGAGCCAAGTCACGGCGACCGAGCCGACGCAGAGCAGAACCGCCATTTGCGGAACGGACAAAGTTTTAAACGACTGCGGCACCGGCGCCTCCTTCTTCGGCGACATTACGGACGCCCGCGTCGAATTGTCAAAAGGCTCACCGACTGAATATCCACAAGAGCAGACTGCCGACGACGCTCAAAATGAGCGACGTGGCGAGTGGAAAATAGAATTTGAAATTGCCGCGCTCGACGACGAGATCGCCTGGCAGGCGCCCAAGGCCAAATCTCTCGCCGACCATCCACAGAAGGCCGAGGCCGGCCATGACGAGCCCCGCAATGATGACAAACCTGGCCATAGGGTCAGCCTTTCTTCGCGTTCCTGATCGATGACTTTCCTATCGCTATTTCGTGCATTTCGGCGAAATCGCCAGCGGCGCCGGGACGATGCTCCGCAGCGCGCTTTCAGGTGACACATTGTCGCAAAGCCAGGAAACTCAGCGCGCTTCGCTTGACCGGCGCGTCGTCAAAGTTTAGGTGCCGACGAAGGGTTCGACGCCATTACTTTCTTTCGCCTGCGGCGAACCGACGCAATCGAACCGACGGCGCATGGCGCGGCTCTTGCGGGAGCCGGTTCGAGACGCGGGCCGCGCGACGCTTCGCAAAGCAACTGTCTCACTCCAATGGGTCGCTCCTGATGCGATCGCCGGCGCGCAGCGTTTGCGTGCGACTATGAGGGTTTTCATGAGGCCTGATCACATCTATCTCGCCATGACCATGGTCAAGCACAGCACGCTGGCCGCCGCTTGCATCTATGCGTTCAAGATCGTCTCGTTTTTCGTTAAGACCTTATAGTATAGCGATAGTTTCGCGCGCCGTTGCGCCGGCGCCGCGCTTCGCGCATAACCTCGCCACGCATCGATGCGACGAAGGGGCGCAGGTTCATGGCGGCGATTGACGGTCCGAGAGTGCAGGCGCGTTCCGGCAAGCCGAAGCAGCTCGTAGTTTTTCTTCACGGCTACGGCGCCGACGGCGCCGATCTCATCGAGATCGGCCGCCAATGGCGCGCCTTCCTTCCCGACGCCGATTTCGTCGCGCCGCACGCGCCCGACCGATGCGCCGCGTCGCCGACCGGACGACAATGGTTTCCGCTCACCATGCGCGATCCCGAAGAACGCTGGCGCGGCTGCGTCGCTGCGCGCCCGACGCTCGACGCCTTTCTGGACGCCGAGCTCGACAAGCGCGGGTTCGACGATCGCGCGCTGGCGCTGGTCGGATTCAGCCAGGGCACGATGATGGCGCTGCATACGGGACTGCGCCGCAAGCGCGCGCCGCGCGCGATTCTCGGCTATTCGGGAGTCTATGTGCTCGGGCCGGCGGAGGCGGACGAAGCGCCGACGGCCTATGAGAAACCGCCCGCCGTCCTCTTGGCGCACGGCGAAGAAGACGAAATGATCCCGGTCGAGGCGCTGCTCATGTCCGCCAATGCGCTTGCCGACTCCGGCGTGCCGACCCAATGGCACCTATCGGCGCGGCTTGGCCATGGAATCGACGAAACCGGATTGATCCACGGCGCGCTGTTCCTGGCGCAGTCCTTCGGCGTCGCCGTCGAACTCCGCCGGCGGTGAGGCGCGAAGCCGTCGTGCGACGCTCTAACTTATTCCTTCCAGCCCCGCCTCGGCGCCGGCGGGCTCCATCGCCGGCTCGAGTTCGATCGGCAGGCGACGCACGGCGCGGCGCATGACCGGGCGATAGAGCTGCTTCGTCGCCTCGACGATATGCACGCCGCCGCCGGGCAGCGAAAAGCGCCCGGCGATTCGCTCGAAGGCCGGCGCCGAGCGCAGCAGCGACGCGCGCTGGAACGGCGGCACATAAAGCGCCTCGTCCCAATAGAGCGGCAGAAACTGCGCCGCCTGCAACAATTGCTGCAGCTGGCCGCGCGAATAGGGGTGGCCCTGTCCAAAGGGCGTCGTGTCGACGCGCGCCCAAAGCCCCGTGCGGCTCGGCGCGACGATCAGCACCCGGCCGCCCGGCGCAAGAATGCGCCAGATCTCCTCGAGGAGATCATGCGGATGTTCGTCGGTCTCGAGCGCATGCACGATCAGGATGCGATCCATGCTGGCGTCGGGCAGCGGCGTCATCGACGGCTCCACCAGAGCGGAGGCGGAGCGCCCGTCGAGCGGCCAATGCACGACGCCCTGAGTGGCCGGCATAAAGGCTAGAACCCGCTGCGCTTTCTCGCGAAACCCGTCAAGATAGGGGGTCGCGTAGCCAAGGCCGAGCACGCGCAGGCCGGCGTGGTCCTGCCAGCGCGCGCGCACCAGCCGCGACACGAGGCGGCGGGCGACCCCGCCCAGCGCCGTATCGTAAAACGCGCGCAATTCGACAACGTCCAGCATGGCGCGGATCATCGGCGCAATCGCGCAACGGCGCAAGGCGCAGGGATCGTTCGCGCGCCGCAGTCGCGTTTTTTGGCGAAGCGCGTTTATGATAGGGACCGCCCGAGGAGACAAGCCCGATGGCATTGGAAGTCGCGCAGTTCATCTGCCTCAACGATAATTTCGGCTTGCTCGCTCATGAGCCGGAGCTCGGCGCGACCGCGAGCGTCGATGCGCCCGACGGCGAAGCCATCGCCAATGAGGCCGAGCGGCGCGGCTGGCCGCTGACGCATTTGCTGCTGACCCATCACCACGCCGATCACGTGCAGGGAACGCAGACGCTCAGGGCGCGCTTTCCGCACATGAAGGTGATCGGCGCCGCCAAGGACGCGCATCGCCTGCCGCCGCTCGATCGCGCGGTTTCGGAGGGCGATATCGTGGAAGTCGGCGAGGCGCGCGCGCGCGTCATCGAAACGCCCGGCCATACGCTTGGACACATCGCCTATTATTTCGGCGACGATGAAATCCTGTTTGTCGGCGACACGCTGTTCTCGCTCGGCTGCGGCCGCGTTTTCGAGGGCACCATGGACATGATGCGTCTCACGCTCGAAGCGCTCGCCAATCTGCCCGGCGAAACGCAGGTGTATTGCGGGCACGAATATACGCAGGCCAACGCCAAATTCGCGCTCACTGTCGATCCGGAGAACTCAGTGTTGCGCGAGCGGGCGCAGACCGTCGCCGAGCTGCGCAAGGACGGAAAATTCACGCTGCCGACGACGATCGCGCTCGAAAACGCCACCAACCCGTTCTTGCGCGTCGAGAACCCGAGCGTGAAGGCCGCAATGGGCATGCAGGGCGCCGATCCTTTCGCCGTCTTCGCCGCGATGCGCGAGCGCAAAAACAGCTTCGCCGCATGACGAACGGGCTCTCGACTGAGGAGGTTGTGCGGCTTCTCGATCTGGCGCCCCATCCCGAGGGCGGCTTTTATCGGCAGACCTTTCGCGATTCCTTGCCGGTCGGCGGCCCCCGCGCCGCCTCGACGGCGATCTATTATCTGCTCCCTGGCGGCGGGATATCCCGCTGGCATCGGGTCGACGCCGCCGAAGTCTGGCACTTTTACGCCGGCGCGCCGCTGGAGCTGAAGATGGCGTCGCAGGGCGCCCCGACCGAAGTCCTGCGCCTCGGCGCCGCCCTCGCGGCGGGCGAGCGGCCGCAAGCCGTGGTCCCCGCAGGCGTTTGGCAGTCGGCGAGAAGCCTCGGCCAGGGGGCGAGCGAATGGACCCTCGTCGGCTGCACGGTCGCGCCGGGCTTCGAATTCGCCGGCTTCGAGCTGGCGCCGGCGGACGCCTCGCCCGACTCTTTGCCTTGAACGCAAGGGCTTTCAGCCGATCGGGGGCTTTGACCGACCCGGCGGATAGTGTATCGGGTCGCAGACAATAAAAGAGGAAATGCCGAATGTGTTGGAGTGGAGAGGCGTCAACGGTGTTGGCGGCGACGGGAATCGCCGGCGCGGCCTATTCGGCGCTCAAGAAGGACCCTGAACCGCTCGCTCTCTGGGTCTGCCTGCTCTACTTCGCCAGCATGGAGTCGCTTCAGGCGGTCGCCTATTCGGTTCTCAACCAATGCGACTCGCCGCTCAATCAATTGATGACCATGTTCGGTTATCTCCACATCACCTTCCAGCCTTTCTTCATTAACGCCGTCGCGCTCTATTTCATGCCCAAGGACAGCGCCCGCATCATCGCGCCCTGGGCCTATTTCGGCTGTTTCGTGGCGGCGATCGCCATGCTGCTCCAGCTCTATCCCTTCGCCTGGGCGGGCCACTGCGCCCTGGGTCGGCCGCTCTGCGGCGACGTGCTCTGCACGGTGCGCGGCGAATGGCACATCGCCTGGCTGCTGCCGACCAACGGTATGGGCAACTCCATGGCGGACAACGCCTATCTCGGCCGCGGCTACATCGAATATCCGCTGATGGCCTTTTATATCCCCTCGCTCTACGGCAGCTGGCGCTTCATCCTGTTCTCCTGGGTCGCTGGTCCGTTCCTGGCGAGCCTGACGACCGGCAACATCAATGAATGGCCGGCGGTCTGGTGCCTGTTTTCGATCGGTTTGGTGCTCGCCATCATCAAGACGCCGCTGCGCTATCACCTGCATGTCGGCGACCCCTGGTGGATGATGCTGATCAAATGGTGGAAGCGGCGCAAGGCGGCGGCAAAGGCGGCCCTGGCCGCGACGGCGCCGCAGCCGTCCGAGCCCGTCGCTCTCCTCACCGAGGTCAAGGAGCCGGCGGAATAATCAGTCTAGCGCGTCGACGACGCCGCCGACGAGATTTTCCGCCAGCAGCGACTCGGTGGTGATCTCGGCGCTTAGAGGCTCGCGCGTCGCGCCGGCCTCGATAGCCTCAAAATAGGCGCGGCGGGCGGCGACCGCCTCGTCCCAATCCACGGCGCGGAAGGACAGGTCTTCGCCAGGACGCAGCTGCGCCAGCCGGCCCAGATCCGCCCCGATCACCGTCGCGATTTTCGGATAGCCGCCGGTCGGCTGTCGGTCCGCCATCAGCGCCAGCGGCGCGCCGTCGCCGGGAATCTGGATCGCGCCCATGGCGACGCCGTCGGAAACGATGTCATGTCCGCGCAAATGCCGGATCGCCGGCCCTTCGAGACGATAGGCCATGCGGTCGCTGCGCGCGCCGATGCGCCAGCGCGCGTTCAGAAAGGCCTCGATCTCCTCCTCAGCGAAATACTCCGCCTGAGGCCCAAGCAGCAGCCGGATCGGCGCGTCGCTGGCTGTCAGCCAAGGCGCCGCCAAGGCCAGCGGCTCGAGCGGCGGCGGCGCCTCTGCGAGCGAGAGCGCATCGCCGGCGGCGAGCGGCTTCGGCCCCAGCCCCGAACGGGCGTGCGCGGCGCGTGAGCCCAGCATGGGCGCGAGATCGAGCGTTCCGCCGACCGCGACATAGCACCACGCCCCCGAGCGGCCGGCGCGCAGGACGAGCCGTGCGCCATCGCCAAGCGGCAGCAGGCAGGCCGGCGGCATTGGCCGCCCGTCCAGCCGAATGTCGAAGTCGCCGCCCGCCACCGCGACGCAAAGCCTCGCCCCTTCCGCCCGAAACGCTGCGCCGCCAACCGAAACTTCGATTGCGCTGTCGGCGCCGGCGGCGCGCGTCGCGGCAAGATAAGCGCCACGATCCATCGGCCCCGCCGGCGTGACGCCGTAGCGCGACAGTCCGAAGCGCCCCTCGTCCTGAATCGTGACGCCGGGCCCGGCGGCCTCGATCAGCAGCCGCGCGCTCATTGGAGCGCCTCCCGTCGCGCCACGATCTCGCCGGCCGCCGCCCGCGCGTCCAGCGTCAGGAACGTCTTTACCTCGATCGGCTCAAAGCGCACGGCGTCGCCCGGCGCGACAAGAAAAGGCGGACTGCGGTCCCGCGCGAACATGCGCTCAGGCGTGCGTCCGACGACATACCAGCCGGTCGGCATGGGATTGGCGGCGATCAGAGAGAGCGCGCCGCCGATCAGCGCCGCGCCCGGCGGCGTCGGACCGCGGGGGCTGACGCGCCGCGGGATCGCGAGCGCCTGAGGCAGTCCGCCGAGATAGCACCATCCCGGCGCGAAACCATACATGTAGGCGCGATAGTCGGCGCCGGCGTGCAGCTGCGCGATGGCGTGCGCCGTCCGCCCGAGCAGCGCGGCGGCTTCGCCAAGATCCTCCGCGAATTCAGGATCATAGCAGCAGGGAATGGTCCAGCGCGCCGCCGGCTGCGACGCCTCAACGCCGGCAGGCCCGATCAGAGCTTCGATCGCCGCAATGAGCGCGCCGCGCGAAATTTCGAGCGGCTCGTAGCGCAGGAACAGCGCGCGGTAGGTGGGCGTCGTTTCGCGCAGCCCGGCCGGCGGCGCGGCGCGAAGACGTTCGTCAAGGGCCAGCACCCGGGCGTTGATCGCGGGATCGACGCTGTCGCCGAATTCGACCGACAGCGCCGCCTCGCCGCAGTCGAGAAAGCGCGGCGTGTCATCGTCCATCGCGATCAGGCTCCTATGAAGGCGCGCAGCTTCCAGCCGTCGCCTGCGAGCGCGGCGCGCAGGCTGCGGGCCATTTCAACCGCAAGCGGCGAATCGCCGTGAACGCAGACCGAGTCGATCTGCGTCGGCAAGAGTCCGCCGCTGATGGTTCGCAGACCGCCGCCGGCCAGCATGTCGCGCACGCGGGCGCTCGCTCTTTCGACATCCTCGATCACCGCGCCTTCTTGCGATCTCGGCTGCAGGCGTCCGTCGTCCATATAGGCGCGGTCGGCGAAAATTTCGTTCACGACGCGCAGCCCCGCGCGCGCGCCGGCGCGCGTCTGCTCGGAGCGCGCGATCGCGAGCAGCGCGAGCGACGCATCGACGCCGCGGACCGCGCGGGCGATGGCGTTCGCGACGTCGGCGTCGCGCTCGGCGATGTTGGCGAGCGCGCCATGCGCCTTCACATGCGTGATCCGATGTCCGCTCATAATCGCGAGCGCCTGCGCCGCGCCGAGCTGATAGGCGACCGCGCGCTCGATCTCCCGCGCGCTCATCGGCAAAGAGCGCCGTCCAAATCCTGCAAGATCCGGAAAAGCGACATGGGCGCCGACGGCGACCCCTTTTTCTTTGGCGCGCGCAAATGTCGTCGCCATGATGTCGGGGTCGCCGGCGTGGAAGCCGCAAGCGACATTGGCGCTCGTTACGATGTCGAGCATGGCGTCGTCGTCGCCCATGCGCCAATGGCCGAAACCTTCTCCGAGGTCGGCGTTAAGATCGATGGCGCGAGGGGCGGAAGTCATGAGAAATGCGAGTCGCCTTTGAAGAGGGGCCGCGACTTTGGCGGAACCGCGCCACGGCGGCAATGCGCGACGCTCGCTCGGTCTGCGCGCCGCAATTTCTACGGGCCGGTGGCTTCAGCGCCGCGATTGTCGGCCTGCGACGAGGCGATCCGATGCAGCGAAGATCGGCACATGCCCGCACAAATAGGGCAAGGCGGCGCTTGACAAAGACTGTGCCCTTTGGTGAAGCTATATCGCGGCGAAGCCGGAAAAAAGAGCCACTGGCTGGCTTAACGTGGGAGGAAAAAATATGCAGTATCTTATCCCGGGACTCATGCTCGCTATCGTCGTCGGCGGCGCTCTCGTCGCGATGCGGATTGGCAAGTAAGTTCAAGAAAGCGGGACGTTACGTCCCATATGGTCCGTTGGCGGGCAGCTGCTTGGCCTGAGCGCCAGCGGTGTTACGCCAACGGACCGAGCTGATTTGCTTCAGCTCTCGCTTGCCGCTGCGGCGGCAATTTTCCCCATTCGCCGTTTGGACTATTCCGCTGCGAGCGCTTGCGGCGGCGGAAACGCGATTTCGATCAGCGTGCCCTCGTTGTGACGGCTCTTGATGCTGAACGACGCGTGATTCGCCTCGATCAGGGCCTTTGTCAGCGGCAGTCCAAGCCCCGTTCCGCTCGCCTTGCGCGAAGCGCCGACCTGCCGGAACGGCTCCAAGGCGGTGGCGACATCCTCCTCCGACATGCCGACCCCAGTGTCTTTGACGCGGATGACGACAGAGCCGGCGTCGTTTAGCGCGCTTGACACGATGACCTGACCGCCCGGCTCGCTGAACTTCACCGCATTCGACAAAAGATTGAGAAGAATCTGCTTGAGCGATCGCGCATCGGCGCGCAGCGGCGGCAGTCCCGCGGCAAGCGCGAGACGCATGACGACGCGACCCTGATTGGCCTGGGCCTGCATGATCGACGCGCATTCGGCGATCGCCGCATTGGCGTCAACGCGCGAGAAGGAAAGCTCCATCTTGCCCGCCTCGATCTTCGAGAGATCCAAAAGATCGTTGACGAGGGATAAGACATGCGCGCCGGAAGCGCGAATGTCCTTCAAATATTCCTTGTAGCGAGGAGAGCCGATCGGCCCGAGACGCTCCTCCATCATCACTTCCGCAAAGCCCATGATGGCGTTCAGCGGGGTGCGAATTTCATGCGATACGCGGGTGAGGAAATCGGACTTCGCGGCATTGGCGCTTTCGGCGGCCAGACGCGCCGCTTCAAGCGCGCGGTCATCCGCGGACGCGGCCTCCCGAGGCTCGGCGGAAACCACTATCATCGGCTTTCCGTCGACGGAGACCCGGCGCGGGATGAGATCGAGAGGGACGCTCCCGCGCATCGGCGTCGCGGCCAGCGACACTCGTGCGTGGACGTGCGGCTGGGCGTCAGCAAAGCTCTGACCGAGGATTCGCGCGTCGGACGGGCTGAGCAACGACGTCAGGTTGCGGCTCTCGAGCGCTGGCGCCTCTGTCGCGAAGCAAGCCGCGAATGGCGCGTTGGCTCTCACGACCATCCCGTCGGCCGACACGATCGCAAGCGGCGTGCGCGAGAGGTCGAAAGCCGCGCCAAGCAGCGCGCTCTCGGACTTCGCCCGGGCGAGCTTTTCTTCGAGCGTGCGGGCGAGCGCCAGGGCGCTTTGCTCCGGGCCTGGCGCGATGAACTCGAGATTGCGACGCGTCGGCGCCGCTTGCGCGTCAGGCTCGGGCTCCGACGGCGCGGCGGCCTCCGCTGCGGGGATGGCGAGATCGCCTTCCGTGAGCGCCCGCGCGATTTCGTCGAACGCCAGGCGTTCGCTCGAACTGAGCGCCTCTCTCACATCGGCGCGCGCCGAAGCCGGCGCGCGCAGCATCACGACATTGTCGGCCGACGGCTCGACGGCGTTCTCTTCGACGCTCGGATGGGAAGCCGTCGCCGCTGCGGGTTCGGCGACCCGCCCGCGCTCAATGTGCAACACGCCATAGCCCTGATAGCCGAGAAACCGCCCCGCGGAATCGGTCAACTGCAAAGCGCCGAGCGTCGTCGGCACACATCCGGCGTCGCCTTCCAAAGGCCACTCGACCTCGACGCCGCTCCACGCGCGGCGCGAGGCGACGGCGCGGGCGAACGCGGCGTCGAGCGTAAGGGCGTGCGCCGCATCCTGCACTGAGCGGCCGAGGATGTCGGCGGCCTTTTCGCCCACCACATCGGCGAGCGTGTGGGTCACATCGGTGAACCGTCCTGCCGCGTCGGTCTTCCACAGAAAGCGCGGCGAACGCGCGCCATGTCGCGCCGCAAGACGGCGGCGGAGGGCCGCCGTCGCGTCGGTGACCCGCGCTTCTACCGAAGCGTCGGGCGCGCGCCGGTCCTGAGCTGGCGCATCCGCGCGCACGCCAAGCGCCGCGATAACGAAACAGTCGCCGCTTTCCCCGGCGAGGCCGCGGCAGAGAAAGGTGACCGTTTGCGAAAGCGCGAAAGCGCGAAAGCAAAGCCGCTCGAGCCGAAGACCGGGGCGGCGGCGCAGTTCGCCGACAAGCTCGGCCAGACGTCGCGGCCCTGGCTCGTCGCCGCGAAACAGCCGCTCGGCGAGCCCGCCGGCGTCTTCGCCAAAGACGGCGCGCGCCGGACCGTTCATAAACGCGATGCGCAGGGGATCGCCGCTCGCCGCGATAATTGGCGCGCCGGAGGCGTCGAGCGCCGAAAAAACAGGATCCGCGGCCACGCAAGCGGCGGCTCGCGCGTCTTCCTCGAGGTCCTGGTGCGAACCGCCCATTGCCTACCGCCTCAACCGACGGTCTCGCTCGCCGCGCGCTTTCCAGGCGTCTCGTCGGCTCGACGCTAACGGAAGGAAAGCAAATTAATCGCCGCGACGCGCAAGGTCTATGATTGTCGCGCATTTTTCATAGTATTTCTGCGCTTCCGGCGCTTCCGTCCAAATCCGCGCCGCCGCCCTCGATCTGCTGCGGCGCACAAAATTATTGCATTGCAACATCAAATCGGGCAGTATGAGTGAGCGCCAGATCGTCATTGGGGCCGGGCGCGGCGCGGGTTACATATGGTTTAGCGCGGGGCTTGTTTGAATTTTCACCGCACGGAGGTGCGCCATGGTCGAAGCTGTCTATCAAATTCCCACTGAAGTCCGCGATTTTGCGGAGAAGAGCGTCGAACAGGCGCGCAAGGCCTTTGAAGGTTTCGCCGGAGCCGCGCAGAAGGCGCTCGACACGTCGGCGGACCTGCCGTTCGGGCTGCCGAGCGCCAAGGACGTTAGCGCCAAGGCCCTGTCTTTTGCTGAGGCCAATGTCAATGCGGCCTTCGATCTCGCCCAAAAGCTCGTTCACGCCAAGGACCCGCAGGAAGTTTTCAAGCTTCAGTCGGAGTTCGTGCAGGCGCAGCTGCGCGCGATCCAGGAACAGACCACGGAGCTTGGCGCGAGCCTTCAGCGCTCGACGACGAAGTCCTAACGGGGAGAAGCTCAATGGCCAATCCGCAGAACGGTTCCCCTAAGCCAAAGGGCCCCGAATCGAAACGCCCGGCCCCCAGCGTTCCGGAGACCGAGGCGACTCCGACGGCGAGCGAAGCTGTCAGCGCAGAGCCTGCGCCCGCTCCTGTTGAAGCGCAGACGCCGGTGGTCGTTGCGGCTCCGACGACAGCCCTCGCGATCCCCGAACCTCCAAAGCCCGCCGAAAGCGAGGCCGAAGAATTCGACCCTGCCCTCTGGCAGCAGAAGTCCATCGATCTCTGGGCGGAAAACGCCACAGCGTTCCTCGACTTCGCCGAGCGGCTCGCCAACGCCAAGACGATCGACGAGGTGACGACGCTTCAGTCGCGTTTCGTGAGCGAACGGATCGACGCGCTGCTGCGGCAGTCCACCGAATTGATGACGCTCGCGCAACGTCTGTTGAACTTCGCCATCGCGCCGATCTACGGCGCGCGCGCGGCGTAACGAAGCAATGAAGCAATGTCAGGAAGAGCGCCGCTAGCGATGTCGCGGCGCTCTTTCTTTATAGCGTTCTTTTATAGCGTTGCGACGATCATGGCGCGCAGCGCCGGCGTCGCCTCCGGCATCACGCCGGTCCAGTCGCGAAACGCCGGGCGCGCCTGATGCAGCAGCATGCCGAGCCCATCGACGGGAGTCGCGCCATGTTTGCGGGCGGCCGCCAATAAGGGCGTCTCCAGCGGCGCATAAACGATGTCGGCGACGAGCGCCGATGTCGGCAATGCCGCCAGCGACAGATCCAGCGGCGGCTGGCCGACCATGCCCTGGCTCGTCGCATTGACGAGAAGTCCCGCGCCGGCGAGCCCCGCCTGGCGTTCGTCCCAGCGCAGGGCCGACACGCGCGGGCCAAAGTCGGCGGCGAGAATTTCCGCGCGCGCGAGGGTGCGGTTGAACAGACGAATCTCGCGCGCGCCCGCCTCAAGCAAGCCGTGGACGATCGCGCGCGCGCCGCCGCCGGCGCCGATGATGACGCAGGGCGCGCGCTCGGCGCGCCAAAGCGGCGCCGCCTCATAGAGCGACGCGATGAACCCGTAACCGTCGTAATTGCGGCCGATCAGAGCGCCGTTCCTTTCGACGACGATGCAGTTGACCGCCCCGATTCGCGCCGCCGAATCATCGACATGATCGAGAAACTGGAGCGCCGTCTCCTTATGCGGAATCGTGAGATTGCAGCCGGCGAAGCCGAGCGCCGGCATGGCGCGCAGCGCCGCCTCCAGCCGGCCGGGCTCGACCGGCAGCGGCGCGTAGCAGCCCTCGATTCCATATTGCGCGAACCAGTGATTATGGATTTTCGGCGAGCGCGAATGCGCGATCGGCCAGCCCATGACTCCGGCGAGAACAAAGCGATGGCCGTTCGTCATCTTCTTCTCTCCAGCTCACGCGTCAGGGGCGACGGAAAATCCCGCGCCGCAAAACGCGACAAGCGCGGCTTCATCCGCCGGCTCCTCACGCAGCGCGTCGACTCGCGCGAGCCGGGGGCCCCGGCGCGCCGCAGCGATCAGCGCGGCGAGCGCCGGGCGCGGCCCAGAGACGACCGACTCGACCGCGCCGTCGCGCCTGTTGCGCGCCCAGCCGGTGAGATCGAGCGCGAGCGCCTCACGCACGAGAAAGGCGCGATAGCCGACGCCCTGCACCCGGCCTTCGATGAAAAGACGTATGATCTCCCAATCGCTCATGATTGAACCGCGATGTTGTCGATCAGCCGCGTCGCGCCGAGCTTCGCCGCGGCGAGCAGACGCATGGGACCATCCGCGAGAGAGGCGACCGGGGCGAGCGTCTCGGCATGCCGCGCTTCGAGATAGTCGACCTCGAATCCGGCGGCGGTCAGCGCGTCCCGCGCCGCGCCCGTCGCGGCGCCGTTGTTCTCGCCCTTCAGGATGCGCCGGGCCGCCTCGCTCATTTCGCCGTGCAATTGCTTTGCGCGCGCGCGGTCCTCGCGGGAGAGATAGACGTTGCGCGAAGACATGGCGAGGCCGTCGGCTTCGCGCAGCGTCGGCGCGCCGACAATTTCGGTGGCGATGTCGAGATCGCGCGCGAGACGCTTGATCACCAGGAGCTGCTGATAATCCTTCTCGCCGAAGACCGCGACGTCGGCCTGCGCCTGATTGAGCAGCTTCGTCACCACCGTCGCCACGCCGGAAAAATGCGTCGGCCGAAATCGGTCTTCGAGGTCGGCGCGCGCAGGCCCTTCGAGCACGACTTTCGTCGCAAAGCCCGGGGGATAGATCTCGTCGACGGCGGGCGCGAAGACAAGATCCGCGGCGACGCTGCAAAGCTTCTCGACATCCGCCGCAAGCGTGCGCGGATAGCGGGCGAAATCTTCGTTCGGGCCGAACTGCGCCGGATTGACGAAGATCGTGACGATGACGCGGTCCGCCGCCTGACGCGCCGCGTCGACGAGCGACAGATGGCCGGCGTGGAGCGCCCCCATCGTCGGCACAAGGCCGATGCGCTCGCCGGCGGCGCGGCGCGCGCGCACATAGCGGCGCAATTCGTCGACGGCGCCGACGATCGGCGTTTTCGCATTCATGATCGTCGCCCTGATTGCTGAGCGGTAAGCAGGCTCGACAGATAATCGACATACTGGCCGGGCAGCGCTTGCGCCCGCGCCGCGGCGATCACCGCCTCGAAATAGCCGCGGGGCGCCGCGCCAAGATCGAGCCGCGCGCCGACATAGGTCAGCGCGCGGACCGAGCCGACCGGTTCGCGCAGAATCGGCAGATTTTTCTTGGCGTAAAGACCGTGGGCGACGTCTTCGTAGCGATCGAGCGACGCCATGTCGCCGATCGCGACGTCCCACAGCACGCCGTGAACGCTCATGCGGCGGTCCGGCGCGACGCTGACAAAGCCTGAAGGCATGAGAATCGTCCTGAAGCCGGCAAGCCGTCCCCGCCCGAGCAGCCGGGACCGCGGACAGCGACCCGCCATGGCGGCGGCGTCCATGTTGGAGCCATAGGCGAAGTAGAGCGGCACGCGCAAATCCGGGTCGCGAAAAAGACGACGCGTGCTATATCACGATCGGCGCGGAAGGGTGGCCGAGCGGTTTAAGGCACCGGTCTTGAAAACCGGCGTGGGGGCGACTCCACCGTGGGTTCGAATCCCACCCCTTCCGCCAGTTCAGAACAGAAGTGGGCGCGCCGCCGGTAGCCGATTTTTCGCCTGCTTCTCCGGCGAGCGTCCGCCGTGAATGGCCCTTCGTTCCCCTGATTCGGACTTCGCGTTCGGCCAGCACAGATCGCGACAGAACCTCCGGCGAGTTGCGGCTCACTCATGCGTGCGGCGCGGTTTTTCGTAACGCCACGCGCATCGGCATGCCGTCCTTGGGAAACAAGAACATGCGCCCGGCCGGGCGAACCTGCTGCTCCTGCGCAAGCTCGAAGTGGGCGGCTCGCACGAAGGTCGCAAGCATGATTGTAGCCTCGATCGTCGCGAAGGAGGCGCCGATGCAGATGCGCGGTCCGGCGCCAAACGGTAGGTACTCAAACCGCGTGGGTTTCTTCGTGCTGTCGGGCGCAAAGCGAGATGGATCGAACCGGTTCGGATCTTCCCATATCCGCCGATGCCGGTGAATGGCGTAGATCGGGATGATCCCAATGCTGCCGGCGGGAACAATCGTCCCGTTAAATTCCATGTCTTCGACAATGTCGCGAATGACGATCGGCGCGGTCGGAAAGAGCCGCAGCGACTCGTTGAGCACCTGCTGCACGACGACGAGATTTGCGACATGGATCGAAGCGACGGGCGCATCCCCTACGACACGCTCCACTTCCTCCAGAATGCGGGCCTCCCACTTCGGGCTTTGCGAAAGCAAATAAAGCGTCCAGGTCAGGGCGAAAGCCGTGGTGTCATATCCCGCCACCAGGAAGGAGACGATATTGTCGACTAGAAGTTCGTGCGTGATGCTTTGTCCAGTATCTGGATCGCGGGCGCGAAGCATCCGCCCGAGCAGGTCATTATCTGCGGCGGCGCTGTCCTTCCGCTGTCGCACAATCTGTGACACCGCCTCGCGCAGGCGCCGTTCATGCGCGCGCATCCGGCGCCCGCCCGGCCGCGGCAGCCAGTGCGGCAGACCGAGCAGCTTATAAGCCACCCACCAGTTCGCGCCCCGGTAGTAGTCTGCGTGTCCGACCTCGATGGCGTCCAGCATCTGCCGCGCGCCGCCCACCAGCATCGTGTTCGAAATGACGTGAAACGCCGCGCGCATCATCTGTCTGTGGATCGGATGCGTGACGCCAGGCGCGGCCGCGCGCCACTGCGCAACGATCCCCGCCGCCGCGTCGCTCATGATCGACCCGAATTGCAGGATTTCCTCATGCCGGAATAGCGGCGCCGCCACGCTGCGCTGCCAGCGCCAGTCGCCTCCTTCCGAAGAGATCATGGCGTCGCCGAACATCGGCCGCAGCACTTCAACCTGCAACTTCCCCTTGGGAAAATCATTCGGACGCGTAACCAGAAGCTCCTTGACGAGATCCGGGCCAGTGAAAAAAGCCATGCGGGGCGGGCCGGGAGCGACGACGAGCGTTTCGAAGTACGCCTGTTCGGGTATGGCCTCCAGATTGTTGTTGAGCAGCGCGATCAGATTGGCCGGGAACCGGAGTGGTCTGGCGGCCGGCTTCACAAATGGCGGATAAAACGGCGACGAATTGATCGTCTCGAACATCTAACTTTTCCTTCCTGCGCATCCCTCGGCTCGGGGCTATCGCCTGCCGGCCGCGCCGATTTTGCGGCATGGCCAAGGGTCTATGGCGCAACCGGCGGCGCATCGGCCGGCGCAGCCTTCTCGCGCAGATTGCGCAGTGGCCGCCGCTCGCGATTGATGCGGTCGTAAAGCGCTTCGTAGTCAGCCCATTCAGTGCCGAAAGCGCGATCCATGATCCGCGTTCCCAGACCATAATTGCCCGTATATCGAGAATGATGCAGCGCGTGATAGGTCGCCGTCGTCAGAACCTTTCCCGACCATTCGTTATAGTCGCGTGATTTTATTTCAAAATTCGCATGGCTGAAGGAATTGATGACGAGATAACCGATAAGCCAAGCGGCTACGCCATAAATGTTCAAGCTAACGAAATGATCAATGACCGCCAGGGGCCCGAGCAATCCGAGGTCAAATATGAGCTTTTCAGTAAAGGAGAAGGAGATTGCGGTGAACGGGCTGTTGATCCGGCTGCGGTGATGTTCGGCGTGAATCCAATGCAGCGCGGGCAGATGGAAAGCGCGATGGGAAACATAATGCCAGACCTCCGCCCACAGCGTTGTCGCAAGCGCGGTCGCGACGAACGACGATAGGCTGCGGTTGGCGAAAAACCCGAGCAGAAGAAAGGCGCCCAGGATCGCCGCATGTATGGGTGCATGCAGCGAATTCTTCAGCTCGCGCCGGATCTGCTCCTCGCTGATCGACAGGTCATAGATCTTGCGCCCGCACAATTTCCACTCGCTCGTCGCCGCGAAGCGCCAAATCAGCGCCATCACATGCCCGAGCGCTGCAATCGCCAGCAGCATCATCCATTCCGTCGTTGTGAACATGGCCGTCTTCCCTAAATCGCCAAAACCGTTCCAATCGGTCCTTCAACTGCGACGGAACGTCGATCATTTCAGGCGCGCGGCATGTTTGACAACGTCAATCGCCATCGGCAGCGACGGACCATTTTCGACATGAAGGAACATGGGGCCTGCGACAGAAAAGCCGATCGCCTTATAGAAGGGCAAAAGCGACGGAACGCAGTCTATGAAACATTCCTTCACGCCGAGTCGAAGACCGAGGCGGACCATTGCGGACATCAGCTTCAATGCTGCGGGACCCGTGCGCGTTGATTTCCGCACGACGAATTTTGTGCAAACTGCGACGCAGTCAGGAAAATGCGGCGACGACTCCATTCCATAAAGCTGCGCCAGGGCGCCAAGCGGCCCCTCGCGCGGAAGATTGCCGCGTAGCGTGCCTATGGCCTCGCCCGCCTCGATCGCAATCAACGTGCGGCCAAATTTGTCCAGGTCGTCGACGATGACCTTCTTTTCATGGTCGGCAAACGGGGATCTTCTCGCCAATTCCTCGCAGTAGACGTCATATCGCAACCGCTGTGCGCGCGTGAGCATCTCCTCGTTGCGGCACAGCAGAACCTCGACGCCTTGCTCGCCAGCGAATTCTGTCGGCAGATAGAGAATGAGATTCTGACTGGTTCGATCTTCAGCGATTTCCGCGAGGCGACGCAAAATCGAGGCAAATGCGGTCGGGTGCCGCGTTTCCAAGCGCAAAAAAGTGGCGTCGTCGATACGTAACGCGCGCGTTGGCCTAAGCGCTGTGACAGTCGCCGTCGCCGGACGCCCGTGCAGAAAGCCGATTTCGCCCACGGGTTGGCCAAAACCTGTCAACACGACCTGGCCTTTGCGGCCGGCGGGGAGGAAATCCACCTCGACGGCGCCCTCGACCAGCAGATACATGTCCTGGTAATGCTGGCCGGCCGTCCGCAGTCTCTCGCCGGCCGGAAATTCCACCTGCCCGCACTCCGCCTGCAGAGCCTGAAAGTCGACGCTGTCGGGCGTCATTTCCTGATGAACGCTCATGTCAGATCCCGCACCGGAGCCTAACCGAGGATTTCTCCGTCTGCTTTAGCGGAGGTAGGTTCCACCTAGAAAGTTGTCGATTGGTCCGGCAGCTGCCGATCTGCATGAGCCATGCTGGATTTGGATGACGGCGTTAATCACGCGGCGGACTTTATCTTTGCTTGCAACTTCGACGATAAACAAATGAGGTGCGTGGAGTGTTTGACGCAGGGCGAGCAGCCAGTCTTCCTCGGCTTTCGCTGCTCGCGTAAGAAAAGAGCTTCGAACAGAGTCGAGGCGTCGATGAAAATCACGCGTGGTCGCGCTCGCCCCGATTCGCCTCAGCGAACGCCACTGAACCGGCCGTTTCCGGGCGACGGCGCACCCGCGCCCGCAACTCGTCTAGCGTTGACTGTTCCGCCACTCCACGATTTTCGCTGAGAGATGGTTGCAAAGCGGCATGCTGGCCAACGCTGCACGCATTCTAAGCCGACGATGCAACACCTCCGCGAAATTGTGGACTCGGCCCATCATTTCCGGGCGCAAAACTTAGGAATATGCGCATTGCATGTCAACGCCGCCATCATCGGGCGATGGCGTAGAAAAAGTTCACATCTTCGTATAGCGCGGCCCGATGCCGGCCGATCGCCACCATGGCGCGATGTCGTCCAGCGCCATGGCTACGCAACCGCCGCCGATCACCCTGCGTTCCGCAGCGCATTCTCCATCGCGTAAGTCGGCGGGTTGAGGCGGGCGAAGCCCTCCTGGATCCGATAGGGAAAATGGGGGTACGGCGGCATGACGGCGCTCGCCGCGTCGAGCCGCGCGATCTGGTCGGGCGCCAGCGTCCAGCCGACGGCCCCCAAATTCTGCCGGAGCTGGGCTTCGGTCCGCGCGCCGACGATGATCGACGCCACCGTCGGGCGATTGATCAGCCAATTGAGCGCGATCTGCGGCACGGCCTTGCCGGTCTCGCTGGCGAGCTCGTCGAGCACGTCGATGACGCGATAGAGGCGTTCCTCGTCGACCGGCGGGCCGAACCGGGCCGTTTCATGCAGTCGGCTTTCAGCCGGCGGCGGCGCGCCGCGGCGGATCTTGCCGGTCAGCCGTCCCCAACCGAGCGGGCTCCAGACGAGGGCGCCGAGGCCCTGGTCAGCCCCCAGCGGCATCAGGTCCCATTCGTAGTCGCGGCCGACGAGCGAATAATAGACCTGATTGGCGACATAGCGCGGCCAACCGTGGGCGTCGGCGACGGCCAGCGACTTCATGATCTGCCAGCCCGCGAAATTCGACACGCCGACATAGCGAACCTTGCCGGAGCGAACGAGCGCATCAAGCGTCGCCAGCACTTCCTCCACCGGCGTCGCGGCGTCGAAGGCATGGAGCTGCAAGAGATCGAGATAGTCTGCGCCAAGTCGCTTCAAGGCGCGCTCGACCGAGCGGATCAGGCGAAGCCGCGACGTGCCGGCGTCATTCGGCCCGTCGCCCATCGGCAGGCCGATCTTGGTGGAGATCAGCACGGCGTCGCGTCGGCCCTTGATCGCAGCGCCGAGCACTTCCTCGGAAGCGCCATCGGAATAGACGTCGGCCGTGTCGAACAGGTTGACGCCGGCGTCGAGGCAAATGTCGACGAGGCGACGCGCCTCGATGGCGTCGCTCGTCCCCCAATTGCCGAAGAGCGGGCCGCTGCCGCCAAACGTGCCGGCGCCGAAGCTGAGGACCGGGACCTTGAGCCCCGAGCGGCCGAGAAAGCGAACGTCCATGGCATGCCCTTTCGCAGGATGTGGAGCGGCGGCGTCAGCGGGCGACGCGCTTGGCCGCGCGCTCCTCGCTGACCGCGACCCCCGCGACGAGGATCGCCGCGAGCGGAAACAGCGCCGCCCACAACGGCGCGGCGGCGAGACCGGCGCCGCGAAGCCGCCCGCGCTGGCGCCGATGGCGGCGCCGAGGTTGAAGGCGGCGAGACGACAGATAGAGATTCGGCGTCCGGTGATATAGAATGCGGATTGGAACATCATTTATGAATTGAAAGACAATGGCGCGACCTGAGATCAATCGGTCCGGCGAGATGGAAATCTTCGCCCGCGTGGTCGAACACGGCGGCTTTTCCGCCGCCGCTCGCGTCTGCCGCATGACCCCCTCGGCCGTGAGCAAGCTCGTCACCCGATTGGAGACGCGGCTCGGCGCGCGCCTCGTCAACCGATCCACGCGCGCCCTCCAGCTCACGCCGGAGGGCTGCGCCTTCTATGAAAGGGCGACCCGCATTCTGGCGGATATCGAGGACGCCGAGCGCAACGCCGGCGCCGGCGAGCAGCCGGTCGGCCGCATCCGGCTCAACACCAGCGCGTCCTACGCCGCCCATATCCTCGCGCCGATCCTGCCGGAGTTCCTGGAGCGCCACCCCGGCGTCACGCTCGATCTCGTGCAAACCGACCAGATCGTCGATCTCCTGGCGGAGCGCACGGATGTGGCGGTGCGCGCGGGTCCGTTGAAGAGTTCGAGCCTCGTCGCGCGCAAGCTCGGCGACGCCGCGATGGCGATCGTCGCTGCGCCGTCCTATCTCGCCCGCTTCGGCGCGCCGAAGACGATCGAGGACCTCGACGGCCATAGTCGCCTCGGCTTCGGATATGTCCGCACCGTCGACGGTTGGCCCCTGAAGAAGGGCGATGAAACGGTCGTGGTTCCGGCCGTCGGGCGTGTGCAGGCGAGCGACGGCGAAGCCTTGCGGCGTCTGGCCCTCGGCGGCGGCGGACTTGCCCGTCTCGCCGCCTTCACGGTGCGCGACGACATCGCCGCCGGCCGTCTCGTCCCCGTGCTCGATCACCTCAACCCTGGCGATCGCGAAGCCTTCCATGCCATCCATATCGGCCGGGGCGGACCATTGCCCTCACGCGTCCGGGCGCTGCTCGATTTCCTCGCGGAGCGGGGAAAGGTCGAATAGCTCGTGACAGGCGGCGGGCCACGACGACATACAAGAGGAGCTAAGGCTATGAGTGCGCCACAGATCATTCGGACGCCCGGCGGCGAAGAGCTGGTGGTGCTGCCCCGGGCCGAATATGAGGCGCTCGTCGACCGCGCCGATCACCAGGCCGAGGATGCCGACGACACCGCCATTTACGACGCTCGGAAGGCCGAATTGGCTGCTGGCGGCGTCGTGCTGCCCCCGGAGGTCAGCGCGGCGATTCTTCGAGGCGAGAGTCGGTTGAAAGCCATCCGCAACTGGCGCGACGAAACGCAACTCCATTTGAATTTCAAAACCGGCATCAGTCAGGGCTATCTGTCCGATCTCGAAAGCGGCCGCCGTACGGGAACCCCCGAGACCATCGCGAAGCTCGCGCAGGCTTTGAATGTGCCGGTGGAGTGGCTTTCGTAAACGATATCGCACGTCTCAAATCGCTCTGGCGTTCGAGACGGCTCTCGCGGATATACCCGTCGCAGCGCACAGTGTAGCTCACGCTTCTCGATAAAGCAGCAGCAAGACGCCCGAGAGCATGAATGCGACGGGCCAGACATAACCGCCAATTCGACCCGCGACGCTGTCCGACAAACGTATTTCCAGCCAGCGCGCGCTTGCGGAAACAACCCCGAGCAATGCGATCGGCGTATGACTGATCGCGATCAGAACCTCTTCCGCGCCTTCCGTGTGTCCATAATGCGTCAACAAGAACGCCGCCGCCGCGCCGGTCGTTATCGGGAAGACGAAGGCCGGCCAGTCGGACTTGAAGCGGCCTCGTCGAACCTGCCATTCGAATATCGCAAAGGTCGCAATGAGGATCGTAATGACTTTGTGTTGGACGATCTGAGGGTCGCGAAGGCTTTCAAAGAACCCGATGGGCCCGAGGGGCCATGCGGTTTCGTCGGCGCGAATCACCAGAACGCCGCCAAGCAATAAAAACAGCAGAGGCCAATGACGCACCACCGGCGCCGTTCGCCGATGGCGCTCCAGCAAGGCGAAGACGCCCATAAGGACGACAAAAACGCCCGCCAGATGATGGTTCATCTCCGCCCAGGCGATGTCCGCCGGGCTGAGCGGGCCGGATGTTTGGGGTTCGGCTACGCTGGAGGCTGCTTTCGCGGCAGACAGCTCGGCATATGCTGGACTATGGAAACTCGGCCAACGCGGCGCAAAACGAGCCGCGATTTCAGACAGACTCGTGCGCTCGGCGCCGCCGTCTATCGGGAGCGACGCCGATGCGAGCGCGGCGGCGCAAAACAGCGCAACGAGGCCCAGTCCCACCTCCACCTCGGCGAAACGCAATAATCTTCTGATCGGCGTGGCAGAAACGCGCCACAGTTTTCGCGTTGTTGAAAGATTTGCGGCGGCAAAGCAAAGCAAGCCAAACAGGAGCACGATCTTGGTGCTGAGCAGCATTCCGTAATTCGTTTCATACAGCGCCGTGAGATCGGGCGTATGGCGCGTCATCATCAAGAGGCCGGCGATGATCAACGCTCCCACGGCCCACATGGCGCTCCGCGAGAATCTGGAGGCGATAAACCGCCGCGCCTCGCCGCGCTTCGTCATTCCGAGCGCGACCAAAAAGAACGGTATGCCGCCGATCCAGATCGCCGCTGCGAGCACATGCACAATCTCGGTCGTCACCAGCAATGCGGAGGCGACGGGACGGCTCGCGGCATGCGTCACGCCCACATGCGCGCAAGCCAGCAGCAACGCTAAAGCGACGGCGCCCATCCGCCACATGAAAAAGCTGCGGGCGTCGAGGCGGGCGTAAAGCGCCAGCGCGCCCGACAGGATCATGGCGATGAAATGACTGACGACGGCGTCGGCGCTGGCCGCGACCGCAAAATCCACCTGCAGCGTTCCGACGAGCATCGCGGTCAGCACGCCCACGGCGACGATCTCGCCGACGACCGAAGCACAGCAGCTCCAAAAAAGAATGCGAAGGCAACGTCGCGCGATCGGCGCCTCCTCGACGTCTAGCTTCCCGTCAAGAGGAGACAGAACGAGCGTCAGAAACGCCACGCCGCCGACAACGACCGACTGCGTCGCGAGGAGATAGGCGCGCAGCACGAGATCCAAGAAACCGTATAACGCGATGAAGGACTGCATCATCGGCGTTCCACGCGAAAATTCAGCCTGCCTTGCGTCAGGTGGCCGTCAAGGCTCAGGATTTGCCACTCGAGCGTATACGCGCCCGACCGCAAGTCCGGCGCTCTCGCTTTCAGGCCTTCGGAGACCGGGCTGGTTTCGAGAGGCTGAACGACGCTTTGATCTGCGGCGGTCTTGAGAAGCGTGAGACGCGAAAGCTTCGAGTCGATGCGGCTATTGAACCGAAGCTGAATGACGACGTCTCCGCTTGGAACCGTTGCGCCATCCTGAGGCGAAGCCGAGATCAGAGCCGCATGAGCGAGGCAGGGAGCGCGCCCAAGCGCGAACGCGAGGATAAGCGACAGAAGAAAAGGTAATTCTTTCCGCAGGATCATAGCGAGCCCTAGTTGAAAACCAGCGCCTTCGGCCGTTAACGTCATTGCATCTAAGTCGCGCGCGTATACCGGCAAGCGGAGCATCGCCGATGTTTGTGCGCCGTCGCTCCGAGCATTTGCCGCCGAAAGCGCGCGCCCTGCCCTGCAGGTCGTTCGCCCGTTCGCTCTCGTCGTCGATGCTGTCGTCGTCGCGATAAAGCAGGCTTGATAACCGACGAACGAGAGGAAAAATGCGCGCGCCCATTGTCGATGTCGATGCGCGAACCAGTTCAGAAACAGGTTGTATGCATCCCCTAAAGGAGAGCGTTATGGATCATACTTCCAGCGGCCGTCCGCTTGCGGTCGTCACCGGCGCTTCCGTCGGCATCGGCTTCGAACTGGCGCAAGTTTGCGTCGTCAATAACTTCGATGTCGCAATCGCATCCAACAAGGCGCGCATCCATGACGCCGCCGCGAGTCTCGAAGCGCGAGGCGCCAGCGTCGTCGCGATTGAAGCCGATCTTTCGACGATCGAAGGCGTCGATCGGCTTTATGACGCAGCTCAGCAATTCGGCCGGCCCGTCGACGTCCTCATCGCCAACGCGGGCATTGGCCTGGGCAACGCCTTCCTTGATCAGGATTTTCAAAAGGTTCGCGCTGTCATCGACACCAACATCACCGGAACGGTCTATGCGATCCAGAAATTTGGCCGCGACATGCGAAACCGCAACTCCGGGCGCATTCTCATCGTCGGCTCAATCGCCGGCATGGTGCCGGGAACCTTCCAGGCCGTTTACAACGGCACCAAAGCATTTCTCGAGAATTTCGCGTTCGCGCTGCGGAGCGAACTGAAGGACACCACTGTTACGGTCTCCCTGCTTATGCCGGGCGTGACCGAAACGGACTTTTTTCGCCGCGCCGACATGTTGGACACGCGCGTCGGGCAGGCCAGGAAGGCGAATGCGGCGGACGTCGCGCGTGACGGCTTCGACGCGATGATGCAGGGTCAGGCGCAAGTCGTAAGCGGATGGAGGAACAAGATTTCCGCGACCTTCATACACGCTATGCCCGCGACCTTTCTCGCCAAACAGCATCGCAGGATGGCCAAGCCGGATTCTGCGCGGCGCTAGAGCAGGTTCCGAAAAAGTTGACAGACTTATTCGATGAGAACCTGCTCCAACGTTTTGATTTGGAGCGATTCCTTATCGATCACATGATTCCACGTGTTCGGGAAGCGCTCTAGCGGCCTGCATCATCAATTTTGACGGCGCGTTCGGCATATCGGCCCGGCGCACATCCTTTCCGCCACCCGCATCGCGCCGACGCTATTTCAACACGGCGCAGGCGACGCGCGCGCCGGCGCCGCCGATCGGCTGCGACATGTGGTCGTCAGGGCTCGCATGCACCACGACCGCCGATCCGTCGGCGTCAAGGAGATTGATCTTGCCGCCGCTCAAGGACACGCCGTCGATGAACATTTCCGCCAGCGCGGAGCCATCGGCATATGCGTAGACATTCGGCAGATCGGCCGGATGCGGCCCCTTGGGATTGAGGAACCCATGTTCGGCGTTCGCCGGATTGATGTGACCCTTCGAGTGCATGAATTTTTCGATGTCGGAGCAGTCGCCAACTTCGTGCAGATGGACGCCGTGCCAGCCCGGCGTGAGCGCGCCCGGCCGCAGCATGACGCGAAGAACGACTCCATGCGGCCCCTGCTTGACCTCCATGGAGCCTATCCCCTTCCCCTTGTTGTCGATGACGTCGGCGGTTCGCTCCTCCGCGCGTGCGAAGCCGGTCATGAGAGCGATCGAAACCAGGGCGAGGACAAATTTGTCGAACATGTTTCCCTCTCACGTTTTTGCGCGCCAGCGGTCGTCGCCGCGTCGCATGATATCTAGCGCGCCGGCGCAGTTCCAGGCTCTCCGACGCTGATATATGAAGGGCGGCCGGATAGGGAACGCATTCCGTCAAAGCGAATATAGATCCAGCGCCCCGGACAAGCGCGTGCGATATTGTTCCAGCCGAGCTTTGTCCTTTTCCGCGGCGGCCCGCTTCACATAGGGGGCGTAATTGATGAGGTTGATCGCCTTTATAATCGGCGCCATTTCGCGGATCTTCTCCTCCGTCAGGCCATAGCCCATGAGAAATTCCTGCTTGGCGTCGACCGAGAGATCATGAAGCGCCATCGAAAGATCCCAGTACGGCGCAACGTTGGAGGCGCAGCACTCCCAGTCGATCACGGCGGTGATCGCCCCGGAGGCGTCGGCGACCACGTTCTTTAGCCGCATGTCGCCGTGGTTGAGAACGGGCGACGGGTCCCAGCGCTCCATGTCGCGAACGACCGATCTCAGACGTTTAAGCTGGCCGACGTCCAGCATATGCTGCGCGTCGAGCAGGTCGACGCGCGCTTCAATTTCCAGTTCGCCGCGCAGATACTCCTTCCAGGTCTCCTTGCGCGAGAGCTGGTTGCCTGACCAATCGAAGGTTTGGCCAAAGCCAGACGTCTTCACCGAGTGGATCAGAGCGGTCAGGCGTCCCATCTCCCGCAGAATCGCGAGGCGTTCGGGATGATGTGTCGCCTCCTGCCCCTCGACCTTCGGCAGCACCATATAAGGCATGCCGATGATGTCCGCGCCGACCTCCAAAATTTTCGCGGTCGGCACGCCAGCCTCGCTGGCCTTGGTGATCGCCCATTGCTCCTTGAGATAATCCTTCAGCTTGTCCGGCGTCGTGTTCATGCGGACGATGAAATCGCCTTCGGCGTGGCGGACCTCGAAGACGAAATTGGTGATGCCGCCGCCACGCGCGACGATGCGCGTCGGCTTTGACCCGAGGTGATGCTCGATAATTTTGCCCGCATTGGATCGCGCCTTGCGCGGATCGATCGGCGCTTCTTGCGCAGCGGTCATTGCAGCGCCTCGCTCTGCAGGCCGCCAAGGCGAAACAGCAGTTCGCCAAGCTCCTGGGAGCTTTCAATCTTCACCGTTCGCAGCAGTCCCTTATGTTCCAGATCGCGCGACCCGACATGAACGGCAAGGCCGACGCCGGAAAGAAATGAATCCATTTGCGTGTCGCCGCAGCCGACAGAGGCCTGCAGATCGACGCCGAGCCGGTCCGCGATGGCGCGCACGCCGAACAATTTGTCGACGCCCTTGCGCGTCGCGAAATTCGAGCGCTTGACATGCTGATAGGCCATCAGGCGATCCTGGGGCGCTTCGACCAGCAGAAACATCATGCAGACGTCCTGGGCCATCAAGGAATCGCGAAGATCATCCACCGAGAGGCAGACGATCGACGACGCGCTCGTGTATTTCGCGCGAAGATGGGGGATCTTCTCCCTGACAGGCGTCCAGATCGTCTCGCCAAGCGTCCAGTCGCGCGCGTAGTAGAAGACAAGCAGGTCATCGACGCCATTCGCAAGCAGCCCGCGCACGCCCGTCAGCACCTCGTCAATTTCCCCCGGCTCAAGCGGAAAGGCGTCGAGCTCCTCGAAGACGATGTCTCCAGCCGCATCCTCTCTAAGATAGCCGACGACGCCGCCATTGAGTGAGACGAGCGGCAAGGGCGCATTGGTGATCGCATACCACTCGCGCCCGAAGGTGCGGATGACGTTCAGCGGAAACCGAAGCGTGTTCAGCACAATGGGGCGGCCAAGATCATTGAGGCGCTTCAAGCCGCAGGCGACCGGATCAGGGATGACGATGCGGCCCTCGAACTCGTGCACCGCAGTTCCGTCAAGGTCGGTAATGAGCGCGCCCGATCCGGTGAAATTGGTCTCCGCCAGAAACGCCCTGAGCGCTTCGTCGATCTGCTCCCTAAGCGCCATTCCGGGCCTTCCATCCTTTGTCGCCGCTTTCGTCCTTCCACAGGCAGCGAGCTATCGCGTTGAGACCGGGGACATGATGATCGCGCCTGCAGTAGCCAGACGAGAGCCCACGATCGACGTGCGCTTGACGGCGGACACTCCGTCCTATGTGGCGCCGACGCTCTTAAGCGACAGCCTCGATGTCTAAAATACTGTCTCGCGCTTATGCGCGAAGATCGAGCTTGGAGCGGCGCAGTTCTGACGGCCAGACGCCTGCCGCGAGCTTCTCGCGCGAAGGTTCTGCGCTTCCGACGCGCTGCGCTTCTCTCGGCGCCAAGAGAATTTTTCCTGCTCGGGGAACAAGTCAGATCGCCCGAGGTTTCGCTCACGTGCGCTGCGGGCGAATCCGTCATGGCTAACTTCGCAAAGAGCCAAACCGAACAACCCGAACTTGTCGCGGCCGAGAGTGAAATGTCTTACGCGCAGCCCGAAGGCGACGCGGTGAAACGCACCAGACCGCCACTGACGCGTCACGCCTAACAGAACAGTCAAACAACGCGCAAAGGAGAACCAGAATGCCAACGGCAAGCACGGGCGGCAGCGCCAAAGGATCGAAGCCCCGATCGGGCGCGAAGACGTCGGCCAGCGCCTCCAAAACAGCGGACGCCATCAAGCTGCTGCGGGAGGACCACCGGGAGGTGAAAACCTGGTTCAAACAGTATGAAAAGCTCGAAAACGAATCGGAGAAGGAAGATCTCGCCCAAAAAATTTGCGCCGCGCTGACCGTTCACGCCAAGATCGAGGAGGAGATCTTCTATCCGGCGCTGCGCAGGAACATCGACGACGAAGAGCTTCTCGACGAAGCCGAAGTTGAGCACGCAAGCGCCAAACAGCTGATCGCGGAAATTCGCTCGATGTCGCCGCAAGACCATCTCTTCGACGCAAAGGTCAAGGTGCTTGGCGAATACGTCCTGCATCATGTCCAGGAAGAAGAGCAGGAAATATTTCCCGAGGCGCGCAAGAGCGAGGTCGATCTCGACGCCCTGGGTCAGAAGCTGTCGAAGCGTAAAGCCGAGCTGATGAAAAAAGCGGCCTGATCGCGGCCGCTTCAACGTCATTCACGCCGCGGCGGCTGGCACGTCATGCGCATGCACGTCGCGGCCGGAATGTTTGGCGATAATGCGCTTGGCGGTCTCCTCAAGCGCCGCGTTTCGCGTTCGCACCCAGAGCAACAAGCCGCCATGGTCAAGTTGCTCCTGGAGATATTTCGCGTGACGCTCCTCCATGAATTCGCCAAGCACGACGCCGATGAGGCCGCCAAATTCCGCGCCGATCAGGCCGCTCACGAGAAGCATCGCCAGCGCTCCGCCCGACGCGAGCGCCGCGCCGGCCGCCACGGTGGCGCCGACATAGACAAGACCGCCAATGATCGCGCCTTCTTTTCTGCTCAAGGATTCCCTCGGCGCATAGGCCACGCGCGGGGCGGCGGCGTCGTCTTCGGCGGCCTCCACCTTTTCATATTTATGGCCGAGCTTGTCGACGATCGCCTGTTCCCCCGCAAGCAGGCTGACATCGCCAAGATCGAACCCCGACTTCAACAATTCCTCGACAGCGCTCTCGAGCACATAGCCGTCCGAGAAAACGCCGACCACCTCTCGCGCCCGCCGCTCCACACTGGACATGCCGCCCTCCCCTAGCCTTGCACGCCTCGATCCGCTTCGAAGCGGCCCGCCGCATCCGGCTGTTCGGAGCAGAGTGCTGCCGAAAGCCGGCCCTTGGCAAGAGCCGCATTGACGCTGGCGAGGGAGCTAAGGAGACCGCGCGGCGGATCGGGACGAACCGGCTGACGCCGCCAGCAGGCAGAGATATTCCCAGACCATGGTCGCGCCGGCGAGCGCGGTGATTTCGGAAACGTCATAGGCCGGCGCCACCTCGACGACGTCCATCCCGATGAAGTTCAGACCAGCGAGCTTGCGGATGATCGACTGCGCCTGCCAGGTGGCCAGGCCGCCGATTTCCGGCGTGCCGGTTCCCGGGGCGAAGGCCGGATCAAGCGCGTCGACGTCGAACGTCATATAGACCGGGGCGTCGCCGACGACTTCGACGATCCGCGAGGCGACCGCCGCTGGCCCGATCTCATGCGCCTGCTGCGCGGCGACGATCGTGACGCCTTGTCCAAGCGTCCAGTCATAGACGTCGCGTTGCACCGGCGAGCGAATGCCGATCTGAATCATGCGGCGCGCATCGAGGACGCCTTCGTTGATCGCATGATAGAACATCGAGCCATGCGCATAGGGCTGGCCGAAATTGTCGGGCCATGTATCGACATGGGCGTCGAAATGAATCAGCGCCAGCGGTCCGCGCTTTCTTGCGCAGGCGCGCAGCAGAGGCAGCGTGATTCCATGGTCGCCGCCCAGCGTCACGAGATGCGCATAGGCCGAGGCCTGCTCTTCGATGAGCTTGAGACTTGCGGCGATGTCGCCCAGCGCGATGGCGAAATCCCCCACGTCGGCGAGCGGCAGATCGACGGGGGACGTCCAGTGCGCGGGGTGCGCGCCGTCGATCAACATACGGCTGGCGTGACGAATCGCCGACGGCCCGAAGCGCGCGCCGCTGCGGTTGGTCGTGCCGATGTCGAAGGGGACTCCGGCGACGACGACCGCCGCGTCAGCGCGCGGGGCGACGCCGAGGAAGGTCGGCGGCGCGGCGAATGTCGGCGCCCCGCTCACGGCAAACCGTCGAGTTTGACGAAACGGAACACCGCCGCGGCCACCGCGCAGGTCCAATCGCCGTTGGCGGCGCCTTCGGCCGCCGCGGTCAAAGACAGGCTCTCGACGATCAGCTCGCTCGTTTCATAAACCTTCTTGCGCTCGTTCCAGGCGGCGTCGGGATCGAACTCGATCCCGAGCGTCGACGCGAGCATCGTCGCCGCGAGATCTTCCGCATGATCGCCGCTCTCGCGCTCCGTCATGCCATAGCCGTGATGTTCCGAAATATAGCCGTAGAGCGTCGGCTGCTTTGGCCGCGCGAGGCCGATGCTTGCCGTGACGCGCCGTCCGGGCTCGTCGGTCTCGGCGCGCGCAAGCACCGTGAAAGTGATTTCGCCAGGCTGAAGCGTCGCGACGCCCCGCTCCACCGGAACGACTTCGCATCCGGCCGGCAGAATGGACGACACCGCCACGAGATTCTGCTGTTCGATGTCGGCGTCGCGCAGCGCATATTCGAACGCCGTCAGACGATGGCGGTGAACGCCGACGCCGCGCGTGAGAAAGACGCATTGCGGAATGGGAAACATCGAACGCGCTCCTGGCAGAAACCGCAAAGCTTCAATCGGGACAGGCGGGCTAGACCGTCACGCGAACTGGCCCGCTCCTTAAAACCAACAGCCGTCCACGCTATTTTTTGCAGGCCGGCGTCGGCTGCAAAATGAGATCCGTCATGTCGCCGCGCAAGACGAAGTCGCCATAGTCGAGCTTCAGCGCGCGCGAGACGCCGTTTTCATAAAGGTCGAAGGACAGCACATAAATCGGCTGCCCGTCTTTCTTGCCAAGGTCGAAATAGGAAATCGCGACCGGCCAGCGACGGATGTTGTTGAGCGCATTGACGCGCGCGACCTTTTCCTGGGGCGGCTCGGTCGTCGGCTTGCCAATGACCGTCAAGGTATCGAACGCCTTCTCGCCGTCGCCCGTGCCGTCGAAGACCCGCGCTTCGAGCAGCTGTTCGCCGGCCGCGGCGGTTTCCACGATCTTGCGCAAATGTTCGGTCGGAAAGAGCATCGGACCGGCCAGCTCCAGTCGCGTGCGCTTTGGCTTTGCAAGATCAATGGCAAGCCGCGTGTCGGCGGATTTCTTGGCCTTTCCGTCGACCTCATCTGTCCGCGAATTGTCGACTTTGGTCTCCACCTTGAAGCGAAAGTCCACGCCGTCGCCGCCCTCGAATGTCGCCGAACGCATGTCGGAGAGCTTGGCCGCCCCTTCCGAGGGCTGCAATTCGGTGATCTGGCGAAAGTTCTGCACATAGCCCTCGCAGGCCGAACCGGAAAAGTCGAAGGCGATCCGGCCGCGCGCCTGCGCCGGCGCCTTCGCGCCGCTCGATTTCAACAGGCTCAGATCATAAACGGCGCGATGATTGGCGAGCGGCAATGCCCGCTCGGCGAACGCCTGGCCGAGGGGCGTCGCCGCGCAGATCGCGGCGGCCAGCACGCGTGACGAAATCATTGGTCCTCTTTCTGTGTGGCGGCGCGTGCGACGCCATTGCGTCGCGTGGAGTAGGAAACTAGGGTCGCGCTTCATTTGGAGCAACGACTTTCTCTTTGAAGAGGCGCCATGACCGCATCGTCCGACACCCCGCTCGCGCGGCTGAAAGAGCTGGGACTGACGCTGCCCGCCGCGGCGGCGCCGGTCGCCAACTATGTGCCTTTTGTCCGCACGGGCGCCTTGCTGTTCATATCGGGACAGCTGCCGCTGGGCGCCAATGGCGTCGATCCGGCGCATCGAGGCAAGCTCGGCGCCGGCGTTTCGCTTGAGGCCGGGCAGTCCGCCGCGCGTCAGGCGGCGCTCAACGTCCTCGCCCAAGCCACGGCCGCCGTCGGCGATCTTGCGAAACTGCGCGCCGTGCGGCTCGGCGGCTACGTCAACAGCGCGCCCGACTTCGCTTCGCTGCCGCAAGTCGTCAACGGCGCTTCCGATCTCATCGCCGCCGTGCTGGGCGAGAATGGCAAACATGCGCGCTTCGCCGTCGGCGTCGCGCAATTGCCGCTCGACGCCGCGGTCGAAGTGGAAGGAATCTTCGAGATTCTTCCGTGAACTCCCGTGATTTTTTGTGGCTGACGGCGCGGCCGATCGCCCACCGCGGACTGCATGACGCCCGCAAGGGCGTGATCGAAAATTCAATTTCCGCCGCCCGCGCGGCGATCGCCGCGGGCTTTGGCGTCGAATGCGACGTGCAGCTCACCGCCGACGGCGAGCTCGTCGTATTTCACGACGAGACGCTGGAGCGGCTGACCGAAAGCGCCGGCGCTGTCGCCAAGCACAGCGCGGATGAGCTCAGCCATATGAGGCTGCGCGGCGCCGGTGACGCCATTCCGAGGTTTTCCGAGTTTCTCGCCGCGATCGGCGGGCGAACGCCGATCATTGTCGAGATCAAGAGCGCCTTCGATGGCGATACGACCGCCGCGCAGCGCTTGGCGCAGTCGCTGGCGCGTTATGAGGGGCCCGTCGCCGTCGAAAGTTTCGATCCCGATCAGATCGCGTTTCTGCGCGCGCGCGCCGCCGCGCTGGGGATCGCGCATCGCCCGCTCGGCATCGTCGGCGAGGCGCATTACGACGCGGATGATTGGCCGCAGCTGTCCGCCGCGCAGCGCGCGGAGCTCACGCATTTTCTGCACTACAGGCGCACGCTGCCGGATTTCCTGTCTTGGCGCGTGCGCGATCTTCCGCACGCCATTCCGCTGCTGCTGCGCGACGGGCTGAACCTTCCGGTAACCGCCTGGACCGTGCGCTCGCCGGAAATGGCGGCGCGGGCGCGAGAATGGACCGATCAGATCGTCTTCGAGGGCTTCGCGCCTTAAGCGCCTGCGTCGCGCGGCGTGCGCCGCCGCATCCGCCCAAGCGCCAATTCTTGTTAGCAGAGCCGATCGGACGCGACATGGATCGTCATCGAGCGCCCTCGATCGACGGGAGCAACATCGTCATGCGCCAGCGCGGACGCTCAATTCGCCTTGTGCTAACAATCGGGATAGCGGCTCTCCTGGGAGTCGGAACGGCCATCGCCGACATTAAAAACGGATCCTTCGACGCCGACGGCGCCCGCCGCGCGACAGCCGAAATGGATCGCGACAAGACGCTGCAGTCCAGCGTCCACGCCTGTCCGGCGGACGTCTTCCGTAAGGAGGCCTCGCTTGGCGGATTGCTCCTGGGAGATGAAGCGGTCACGCGCGATCACTGCGCGGCCCGTCCTGAGGAATGCTATCACACCTGCATTGGTAAGCGCAGCGGCGAACACTGCTTCCGGTTGGCGCTGGCGTTTCAGGAGAACGAAAGCGTCATCGCGCCGCGCTACGCGCAGCTCATGTTCGCAATGGCCTGTGCGCTTGGCAAGGCCTCCGGCTGCACCAACCGCGCCGCGCATATGCGCAACGCCGCCGAAGAAGGCGATCCGCTCGAGTCGCTGTCGGCGAAGGCCAGCGAGCGCTGTCAGTTTCGCAGCTTCAAGATCGCCTGCGCCAGCAACGATCACTGGGGGTGCGCGATGCTCGGACAGGCGTACCGCAACGGCGAGGGCGTAAAGAAAAGCATCGCCCTCGCGCGTCGCTCCTACAGGAAATCCTGCAGGCTCGACCCAGAATTCGCCGCCTGCGAATTTTCCCGCCGCGCGCTGACGTCAATGTGATTCGCCGCGGCGCTATTCCGCGGGGACCAATCCGTTGACCGGCTCCAGGCCCCGCATTTCCTTGAGCTCCACGCGAATATTGTAATCGCTCGCAGCTTTTATGAAATCCTGAATCGTCTCCATGATGTCCTGATCGATAAAGCCGGCGCGCGTGCCGTCGATCACCAGATAGCTGTCTTGCTCGACATTCTCGAGTAAGTTGCGCAGCTGCGCCTTGTTGAGGAAGGACACGTCCTTCTGCAGGCGCAGCAGGTAGTTGCGGCCGTCGCGCGTGAGCGTGAAGGCGGAGTGGTAATTCGCGCGCAACACGAAGAAGAGGCCCACGGCCATGCCGATCGCCATGCCCTTGAGGAGATCCGTCGAAAGAATGGCGCCGACGGTCACGGCGAAGGGCGCGAACTGGTTGAAGCCCTTGTCATATTGCTGAACGAAGAGCTTCGGCTTCGCGAGCTTGTAACCCGTCAGCAGCAGCACCGCGGCAAGGCATGCGAGCGGAATCATGTTGAGCAGACTCGCCAGGAACATCGCGCTGAGCAACAGCAGCACGCCATGGACAAAGGACGCCACCTTGGTGTGCGCGCCAGCGTCGATGCTGGCGGAGCTGCGCACGATCACCGCAGTGATCGGCAATCCGCCCAACATGCCGCTCAGGAAATTGCCCACGCCCTGGGCTTTGAGCTCCTGATTGGTCGGCGCGATGCGCTTGAGCGGGTCGAGCTTATCGACCGCTTCGAGACTCAGCAGAGTCTCAAGGCTGCCGACCAGCGCCAAAGTGGCGGCCGTCACATAGATCTGGACATCGATCAGACGCGTAAAGTCCGGAAAGTTGAACTCCCGCGCGAAGTCTATCGGTCCAAAGATCGCCGGGAGATTGACGAGATGCTGCGGCGCGATCGCCAAAGAGGGAAACAGCGTCTGAGCCGCGATGTTATAGGCGACGCCAAACAGCACCGCGACGAGCGGACCGGGCGCGAGCGAAAGGTAGCGATGCTTCTTGATGTAGGGCGTTTCCCAAAGAAGCATGATCGCGAGGGAGACGATGCTCACGATCACCGCTCCCGTCGAAAAGGAGCGAAAGGCGTCAAAGATGAACGAGAGACGCGTGTGGCTATCGTCCTCGAGGAACGAGAGGTCAGCTTCCGCGTCGGCGTCGTAGCCGACCGCGTGCGGCAACTGTTTCATGATCAGGATCAACCCGATCGCCGCGAGCATGCCCTTGATGACGGCCGACGGAAAAAACGCGCCGATGACGCCCGCCCGCAGAAAGCCCATTCCCAATTGCAGGAGTCCCGACAGCGCCACCGCAAGCAGCATGGCGTCGAAGCCGAGTTTTTCGACCGCGGTCGCGACAATCACGGTCAAGCCTGCGGCAGGACCCGAAACGCTCAACTGCGAACCGCTCAGAACAGAGACGACGAGCCCGCCGATAATCCCCGAGATAACGCCCGAAAAGGGCGGCGCGCCAGACGCGACCGCGATGCCAAGGCACAGCGGCACTGCGACGAGAAACACCACGACGCCCGCCGGAATGTCGTGATCGAGGTAGCGGAAATAGTAGTCGAGATGCCGCCTAAACACGCCTGAATTCTCCTTATTGGCGGCGGTGCGCCGCGCGGCCGGTTAGAAATCCTCGCCGCCGTGTTGCTCATAGATGACGTCGACGTCGCTGCCCGGCGGCAAGGTAATGAGCTGATGCAGTATTCCGTCATCGAGCCCGAACACCCAGCCGTGCAGCATCGGCCGCTGGTCCTCTTTCCAGGCGGTCTGCACGATCGATAATTGCGACAGTCGCATAACCTGCTCGATCACATTGAGTTCGACAAGACGGTTGGCGCGTTCGGTCTGAGAGTTGAGCGCATCGATCTCGTCTCTATGCATCCGATAGGTGTCTTTGATATGCATCAGCCATTTGTTGAGCAGCTCCAGATCGGGCCGCTGTCGGTCAAGGGCGGCGCGAACGCCGCCGCAATTGTAGTGACCGCAGACGATGACGTGCTGAACTTTGAGCACTTGCACGGCGTATTGGATGACGCTGAGACAGTTGAAGTCCGTGCAGATCACCTGATTGGCGATGTTGCGGTGCGCGAAAATGGCGCCGGGCAGCGCATTGACGATGATGTCGGCCGGCACGCGGCTGTCGGAGCAGCCGATCCACAAGAATTCCGGCTTCTGATCGGCCGCGAGACGCTCGAAATAGCCGGGATCGCGCTCGCGGACTTCCTCGGCCCAAGCCTTGTTCTCAAGCAACAGTTTTTCGAAGGATTTCATCACGCCCGGTTTCTCTCAGCCGTAAGCCTCAAAAGCGGTCTGGCTGCGACAGCAATGTGACAGCGACAGGAAGCCGCTCGGAACAGGAGCGCGAACTGAGGCGATCATCGTCGGCGTCGCGCCCTCGCTCAAGCAGGGCGAGTCTACGAAGGTCTTGAGGTGACGACAAGTCCGCCCGCGCATCGTCGCGTAGGGCCACGCTCGCGAAACGCCAAGAAGGCCGCTCGCTTCGGCCGCCTATTTTTGTTGAACCGCGCAGAGTTCGCCCCACACCTGCGGCAGGCTGGCGATGATGTCGTCGGCGATCAGCCCAGGACCAAAGATCTCGGCGGCGCGGGCATGCATCCAGGCGGCGCAGGACGTCGCGAGGAAGCCGTCCATGCGCTGCGCGAGCAGGCCGGCGATGACGCCGGTCAAGACGTCGCCCGAGCCCGCGGTGGCGAGCCAAGGCGTCGCATAAGGAAGGATCGAGGCGCGTCCGTCGGGCGCGGCGACGACCGTGTCCGCCCCCTTGAAGAGCACGACCGCGCCGCTGGCGCGCGCCGCCTCGCGCGCCTTGTCGAGCTTCGAGCGGCAGCCGCAGTCGCTCTCGCAAGCGGCGAAGAGCCGTGCGAATTCGCCGGCGTGCGGCGTCATCACCACCGGACCGGGCGCGGCGCGCGTTGCGCGCCACAGCCGCTCCGGATTGGCGGCGAAGCTCGACAGGGCGTCCGCGTCGAGGACTGCGGCGCGGCGATAGGCCTGCGGCGCAAGCGCCGTTTCGACCTGCGCGCAGCTTTCCTCGCTGACGCCCAGCCCCGGACCGATCGCGACGGCGTTTTTGCGCTCGTCGGAGAGAACCTTGGCGAGGCCCTTCGCGCCGTCGGCCGGTCGAACCATGACCGACGTGAGCGCGCTGGCGTTGACCGCAAGCGCTTCGGTTGGGCTGGCGAGCGTCACGAGACCCGCGCCGGCGCGCAAGGCCGCCGCCGCTGAAAGCCGCGCGGCGCCTGTAAAGGAGGCGCCGCCCGAGACGACCAGCGCATGGCCGCGCGAATATTTGTGGCCCTCGACCTGCGGCAGGGGCAGCGCGGCGCGCCAGAGCTGCGGCATGTTGACGAAAGTCTCGACGGCGAGCGAATCGAGCGCGGAAGGTCGAATGCCGATATGCGTGCAGGTGAGCGCGCCGCAATGCAGACGGCCGGGCAATAGCAGATGGCCGGTCTTCACGCGAAAAAAGGTGACGGTCGCATCGGCCTCCACCGCCGCGCCGCGCACCGCGCCGGTCGTCCCGTCGACGCCGCTGGGAATATCGACGGCGACGACGTTCTGGCCGCTTTCGCGCCGCCAGCGGTTCAGGCGGCGGACGAGCGCGCTGGCGTTCGAATCGAGATCGCGCGCGAGGCCCGTTCCGAACAGAGCGTCGATAACGAGATCGACGCCGTCAAAGCTGCAGTCGAGCGCGGACGTGACCGCACAGGGCCAGGCGGCGGCCGCTTGCGCCGCGTCGCCGCGCAATTGGTCGAGCGGGGTCAGGGAAGCGACGCGGACTTTATAGCGCTGCGCGCGCAGCAGCCGCGCCGCGACAAAGCCGTCGCCGCCATTGTTGCCCGGACCGCAGAGCACCAAGACCCGACGCCCGCTGGTGCGTTGAAGAATTTGGCTGGTCACCCGCGCGATCGCCGCGGCGGCGCTCTCCATCAGCGACATCGCCGGCACGCCGCTCTCGATCGTCAGGCGATCGGCGCGAGACATTTGATCCGTCGTGAGGATTTCGAGCGGGAAAGCGGCGGGCATGGCGCGATGGTGACCGAAGGCCGCCGCCCGCGCAATGGGCGCCGCTCACAAGATGGACGCCACGCCCGTTAATCCGGCGCCGCATTCCGCCGCGCCTCGGTTTCGGCTATGTCAGCGACATGCTGACCGCCGCGCTGATCGCCTTCGACTCTCCCGGCGCGCCGCTGCGGCCGGAGGCCGTGGCGCGCAGCCTCGGTTCGCTCGTCGAGTCGTGCGTCATGGGACTGATCGCCGACGCTCTGATCCTCGCCGCGCCGGGGCGAGGCCTGGACGGGATCGCCGACGAAGCCGGCTGCGCGCTGATCGAGACGCCGCGCGCCGCCGACGGCCTGGCGCAGGCGCTGAAAGCGGCGCGGCGCGACCATCTTCTCCTTCTGCTGGCCGGGTTCGCCGTGGAGCGCGACTTCGCCGAGGAAGCGCAGGATTTTTTCGCCTATGGCGACTCCAGCCGCGCCCGAACGCTTCGGCTGGCGCCCGATTCGTTGATCACCCGCGTTGCGCCGGGCTTGGCGCGTCCGGTCGGGCTCATCGCGCCAAAAAGCGCGCTCGCGACGGCGGCTGAAGGCGCGGATCTGGCGCGGCTTGCGCGAAAGATGCGGGGCGCCGATCTGACGACCCGCGCCCGCCGCGTCCTGTAGCCGCAGCGTCCGGCCGATCAGCGCGCGAATGTATTGCAGGCGTCAATGCTGCCCGTGCGCAAGCCTTTCAGCAGCCATTGCGTGCGCTGCGCCGCCGAGCCGTGGGTGAAGCTGTCCGGCACCACATAGCCGCGCGTCGCTCTTTGCATGCGATCGTCGCCGATCGCCTGCGCCGAAGCGACCGCCTGCTCAATGTCGCCTTCCTCGAGAATGGGCTTTTGCTTGTTGGCGTTGTTGGCCCAGACGCCGGCGAGGCAATCGGCCATCAGCTCCGCGCGCACCGAAAGCGCGTTGGCTTCCGAACGGCTGCCCGCCATTTGCTGCGCCCGCTGGACCTTCGGCAGAATGCCCATGAGGTTCTGAATGTGATGGCCCATCTCGTGCGAGATCACATAGGCATAGGCGAAATCGCCGCCGCCGCCGAACCGCCGCTGCATGTCGCGG
Organism: Methylocystis sp. SC2; assembly: GCF_000304315.1. NCBI lineage: Bacteria > Pseudomonadati > Pseudomonadota > Alphaproteobacteria > Hyphomicrobiales > Methylocystaceae > Methylocystis > Methylocystis hydrogenophila. The sequence goes on from NC_018485.1 coordinate 1,214,512, forward strand.
AAAAAGGACGTGTCGAGATAGATGCGCTGGTCGAGCGGACAATAGAACGGCCCCATCGCCGACTGCGCCGCGCCGCAGCGCGACTGGGTGTAGCCGCTAAAGAGAACGAGCCGCGGCGGCTGGAAGCGCACGCCCCTCTGCTCCGGAAGCACCTGCGACCAGACCTGCTCGTTGGAGCCCACCACCTTCGCGACGAAACGCCCCATTTGATCCGTCGGCGCGCTTTGCCGCGGCGCCTCCTGGCGCGGCGAAGCCACGTCGCGCTCCTGGCGCATATTGTTGATCATCTGCGCGCCGCCGATGAGAATCGCAGGATTGACGCCGAGCGCCCAGCCGATCAGTCCGAGGATCACCATCGTGCCAAGGCCGATGCCGCCTGCGCCCATGCGGGGTCCGCCCCCCATCATCGGTCCGCCGCCGCGACGATCCTCGATATTGTCAGACGACTGGAGATCTTCCCACTTCATATTCGCGCGCTCCGGGGCGCGCCCCCCAGGGCGCTGCTCGATGAGCTATTTAATTGAGCTTACTGCCTCTGGGTAGAGCGGCCCTCGCGGACGGCGGCTCATGACGCGCCCCATTCCTTTGGCCACTCTTCCCGCAGCCGGCCGCCGAGCCGCACCGGCGAGATCATGGTCGCCAGCCCGTCGGCGCCGATTTCGGCCGCCACGCCGCAGAAGGTCGCCTCGCCATTCGCCGGCTCATAGCGCGCGCCGGGCGTCTTGCGCAGGAACCGGCGCAGCGGCTCCTCCTTGTCCATGCCGACGACGGAGTCGTAATCGCCGGTCATGCCGGCGTCGGTCTGATAGCCGGTGCCGCCCGGCAGGATCTGCGCGTCGGCGGTCGGCGTATGCGTATGCGAGCCGACCACCAAAGACGCGCGGCCGTCGACGAAATGCGCCATCGCCATTTTCTCGCTCGACGCCTCGGCGTGCATGTCGATGAAGATGGCGTCGCATCCGACGCCGAGCGGACAGGCGCCCAGCTCGCGCTCGATGGCGGCGAAAGGATCGTCGAGCGCCTCCATGAAGACCCGGCCAATCGGATTGACGACGAGCACCTGCTGCCCGCGCGCCGCCGTATAGAGGCCGGCGCCGCGTCCGGGCGTTCCCGGCGGATAATTGATCGGGCGCAGCAGCCGCGGCTGGCGTTCGATGAAAACCAGCGCCTCGCGCTGATCGAAGGCGTGATTGCCGAGCGTGACGCAATCGACGCCAAGGCCGAGCATTTCCTCGCAAATGGCTTCGGTGACGCCAAAGCCGCCGGCGGCGTTCTCGCCATTGGCGACGACGAAGTCGAGCGCCCATTTTTCGCGCAGCCGGGGGACAAAGCGCGACAACGCCGCGCGGCCAGAACGGCCAAGCACGTCGCCGATGAAGAGTAAGCGGAGCTGAGTTGCAAAGGTCACAGCATCTGGATAAGCGCGTAGAGGGACGTGCGCAACGCTGCCGCGCTGGGACACGCTTGAGATGACCAATAAGTTGCACCTAAATGACTACGTTATCGCCCATCACTCATGATCAGCAGAAAATCATTTCGCCCCTCTGTAGAGATGAAATATCTAGAAGGTTTGATTCGCTAAGAGGAATAATGTATTTTGTAATTTTACTTGCCAGCATGGCGCTTACGTACATAAGCATAGCCATATCCGCGAAGTTTTCAATAATATTAACAGAAGCTGTTATAATAATAATCTACTGCATGTTTGTTATTATCAATATAAACATTCTTGAACATTTATTGCGCAGGCGAATCGCTTATGTCATTACTCATATTTTATATGGAACTGCAATCAGAGCAAAAATAGCTGACATCAAGGTTATAGCAAGACGCTTCGCTCGCACGATGTCATATGATACCTTCATGACATGTAGACCAAGCGATGATCGGTTCAACATGATCCGTCAGAAAATATATGGCGATGTAACAGAATATGTAGCAGTTGGCGACGATATTCTATTTTTCTGGAACGGAGACATTAACTATCCAAATATTTATCCAGTGATGTATCAGAAGGAATTCAGATGTCTACTCCAAGAAAAAGAAGATCAAGACTTAGTGAAATTCGCTGATGCAGTCGTTAATCCAGCGCTTGGGGAAGACTATTTCCTCTTTGCAAATTTCCTCGATGAAAATGGCAGGCTTCTGAACTGGCTCGAACTTTGGCCTGCGCGCCACCTTTAATTAATGGAACGGTTTGATATAACACCCGCTCCCTTGAAAGCGCCGCCACACATGCAAGACGCCGCCGAACGCCCCGCCGTCCTGACGCAAAAAGACGCGCCGGCGCGGCCTTACGTCGTTTTCGAAGACGGCCGCAGCGACGGACAGGCGCTGCTGTTCGAGGAGCCGGAGGAGATCATCGTCGCCCGCGCGGCGAAAGACGTCGCGGCGGCGTTCGAACGCATGGAGGCGGCGACAAGGCGCGGCCTCTATCTCGCCGGCTACGCCGGCTACGAACTCGGCTATGCGCTGGAGCCCAAATTCGCCGCCCAGGCGACGCCCGACGCGCTTACGCCGCTGCTGCTCTTCGGCGCGTTTCGCGCGCCGCGGCCCTGGTCGCTGCCGCCGGCCGAGAGCGCGGCGCCGAACATTCCGCTTTCCCCCGCCTGGACTCAGGACGAATACACGCAGCGATTCAACACGTGCCGAGACTATATTTTCGCCGGCGACGTTTATCAGATCAATCTCACCTTCCCGATGTACGGACGCTATGACGGCGATCCGCTGTCGCTTTATCGCGGTCTGCGCCAGCGCCAGCCGGTCGCTTATGGCGGCGTCGTGGCGCTCGAAGCCGAGACCGTCGTGTCGCTGTCGCCGGAAGTCTTCTTCGAGGCGCAGGACCGCGACATTCGCGCCCGCCCGATGAAAGGCACCGCGCAGCGCGGCGTGATGCCGACCGAAGACATGGCGCGCGCGCAATATCTCGTCGAAGACGAAAAGTCGCGCGCCGAAAATCTGATGATCGTCGATCTGCTTCGAAACGATCTGTCGCGGCTCGCCGTCGTCGGCACGGTGAAAGTCACCGATCTCTTCACCATCCAGACCTATCCGACGCTGCATCAGATGACGTCGGGCATCGAGGCGCGGCTGCGCGACGACGTGACGCTGAAGGATCTCTTTACCGGGCTTTTCCCTTGCGGCTCGGTGACCGGCGCGCCCAAGATCCGCGCGATGGAGATTATCCGCGATCTCGAATGCGCCGCGCGCGGCGTCTATTGCGGGGCGCTCGGCGTCATCGCGCCTGATGGCGACATTCGTTTCAACGTCGCGATCCGCACGCTGACCATTTTTCCGGAAGGCGACCTCGTCTGCAATGTCGGCTCCGCCGTCGTCGCCGATTCCCGCGCGCGCGAAGAGTATGAGGAATGTCTGATCAAGGCGCGCTTTCTGACCGGCGCGAGAACGACTTCGGCCTGATCGAAACGCTGCTATGGACGCGCGACGAGGGCTTCGGCTTACTGGCCGAACATCTCGCGCGGCTTGCGGCTTCGAGCGCCGCGCTCGGCTTCGCCCATAGTGACGCGCGCGTCCGCGACGCGCTGAACGCCGCTGTTGCGGGCGCGTCGCGCGGGCGCCTTCGCGTGCGGCTAGTCCTTGCGCGGGACGGAACGATCGAGAGCAGCGTCACGCCCATCGAGCCGGTTCCGAGCGATACCGTCTGGCGCGTCGCCGTCGCGAAGCGGCGCTTTGCCTCCGCCGATCCGCTGTTGCGGCACAAGACGACGCGGCGCGCGCTCTATGAAGATTCTCTCACTGATGCGGCGCAGCGCTGCGGGGCCGATGAAGTTCTCTTTCAAAATGAGCGCGGCGAGTTTTGCGAAGCGGCGCGCTGCAACCTCTTCGTTCCGCAAGGCGAAGTCTTGCTGACCCCGCCGCTGTCTTGCGGCCTGCTGCCGGGAACGCTGCGCGCCGCGCTCATCGCGCAAGGTCGCGCCCGCGAGTCGATCCTGCGGCTTGAAGATATTTCAGAGTCGGAGTTTTTTCTCGGCAATTCGGTGCGCGGGCTGGTTCGCGCGCGGCTCGTCGAGTGACGCGATTCAGTTCCGAGCCGAACAGGCGGAATGTCATATGTGGACGGCCCCGCTTGGCAAGCGGTTTTTTGTCGGCGCGGTGAACCTGGTGGCGGGTTTCGGTCATATGTCCGGCCTTTTGGCGCGGCGCGTATGTCCGCTGGCCCTGATGAAGTTCGACTGCGAAGGCTCCTGATCATTCCCGCGAGCTTTGTGCACGTGACACGTAGCGGAGTGTCCTTCGTCGTCGTTTCCGACCCTGTCGTTCATCACGTCGATGTTTCGCCCTCGCCAAACTGGATGGTTCGAACGGTTACGCCATCGAGGGCTTCCCTGCGCGCGCCATGATCTGGGTTCGGAAGGCCTCGCCGGTCGTCATCATGGCCCAGATGATCCGCGCCAGCTTGTTGGCGAGCGCGAGGCTCACGAGCCGCGCCGGCTTCCTGGCCAGGAGGGCGACGAGCCAATCGCGCAGAACGCCGTTGCGTTTGCCGGCCACGCGCAACAGCGAGGTCGCGCCGAGCGTCAGCAGCTTGCGCAGATAGCGGTTGCCCTGCTTGGTGATGGCGCCGAGCTTTTCCTTGCCGCCGCTGGAGTTTTGCCTGGGCGTGAGGCCGAGCCAGGCGGCAAAGTCGCGCGCGGATTTGAAGACGCTGGGGTCCGGGACGCTGGCGACGATCGCCGTGGCGACGATCTTGCCGACGCCGGGGACGCCGGCGAGCAATTTGCTGATCTCGCTTTGCGCATGGACGTTGGCGATCTCTTTATCGAGCGCGACGATCGCGGCGCTGATCGCCTCCAGCTGCTGGACGAAAATCTTTACGGTCGCCTTGGCGATTTCTGGAAGCGTCGCGTCATTCTTGGCTTTTTCCAGCAGTTCGCCCGCATGGCCGACGCCCTTGGCGGCGACGACGCCAAACTCCGCGAGATGTCCGCGCAGCGCATTGACGCTCATGGTGCGCTGCTTGACCAGAAGCTCGCGCGTCTTGTGCAGCATCAAGCTCGCCTGGTTCTCGGCGCTTTTGATCGGCACGAAGCGCATGTCTGGCCGCGACACGGCCTCGCACACCGCCGCGGCGTCGACCGCGTCGTTCTTGCCGCGCTTGACATAGGGCTTGACGTAAATCGGCGGGATCAGGCGCACGTCATGGCCCATGGCGCGCAGTTCGCGTCCCCAATAATGCGCCGAGCCGCAGGCTTCCATGCCGATCAGGCAGGGCCCCGCCTCGGCGAAAAAAGCAAGAAAACCATCCCGCCGCAGCTTGCGCGTGACGGCCCGCCCATCCTCGCTCACCAGCGCGTGAACTTGAAAATACCGCTTGCCCAAATCAATCCCGATTCTGATAAACTTCTTCATGGACGGCCTCCCTCTCTGTGGCGCTCCGGCGACCACGTCTTGGCACTTTAGATGCCGTTAAGGCGGGGCCGTCCACCCCATCATTCCCGACGCGCGCTTTGCGCGATCGGGAATCCCGAGCAAGACTAGCGATCCTGGATTGGCTCTGGATTCCCGGTCAGGCCTTCGGCCTGCCGGGAATGACAAGACCCAAGCGAAACGGATCAGGCGGAAGTCGTATGACCGTCGGCAAAGAGCGCAACGATCACGTCTGCCCCGGTTTCAGCCGGTAGAAAATATGCCTGCCGATGACGTCCATCTTTCGGAGCGCGCGCGCCCAGCGCGGATGGACGTAATTGGCGTGATAATGCGTCGAACGGCCGACGTCGGAGATGTAGGTTCGACCAACCATGACCTCCTTGGCGACGCGCACCGCCTGTTCCCAGGCGTCGCCTTCGGTGATGCGGAGCGATTTGCCCTCGCAGGCGAAGGAAAACTGGCAGCCGCGATAATGGCGCCGGTTCTGATAGACGACGCCGCAGACGCTCGACGGATAGAGGCCGCTCTGGACGCGGTTGAGCACGACCTGCGCGACCGCGGCCTGCCCCGCCTCGGGCTCGCTGCGGGCCTCGAAATAGACCGCTTCCGCCAGGCAGCGGGCCTCGCGGCCAAGCTTTTCCGGATCGATCGAAGCGGCGTAATCCGGACGTGACGCGCTCAACGCCTTGCCGGGCGTCGACAGCGCCAGCGTCGCGCCGGGGAAGGACGACACTTCGATGGGCACGGCGTCCGGCTGCGCCGGCGTCGACGACCCCAGCGCGACGGCGCGCGGCGTCTGCGGGGTCGCGCCATGAAGGGCGCGTTCGGTCCGCGCCTCCCGCGCGAGGTCGCGGAGCGCGTCGGCGCCGGTCGGCGTCGAGATCGACGAACTCTGCGCCGGCGAGGCGGCCGCCATTGACTTTTGCGTCGTCGCCGGCTCCGGCGCGGCGCCCGCGTCCGCCTCTTCGAGCGCGTCGTCGCCCGGGGTTTTGCCGCGCGGCGCAAGCGGCGTCGCCGTCGGCCGCGTCGACTTGCCGTCGAGTCCGAAGGAGAGCGGCGGCGACTCGCTCAGCCCCAGATTCGCCGGCTGCGGCCGGCGCGTCTCGAAACCGGGCCGCATGGCGACCACCGGGTCGCCCTTATGCCGCCGATCGACCTGGGGAAAATGCTTCACATCGGGCTTGAGGTCGACATGCGGCTCGCGCTCGTCACGAACGGCGTCATCCTCCTCCGGGCCGCCAACCACAAGGCGCGCCTGCTGAATTTGGGCGCGCGTCTCGCCATAGAACCCGTAGTCGCCGCTCGCCGCCTCGCTGAAGCCGAGCGTCAGCGCCCCTGGCGCGCGCGCCGCGAGCGGAGAAACGCGCCAATCGGCGACGGGGTCCTGCCCGGCGGCCGCGGTGAAGGAGACCAAGACGCCGACGCCGAGCGCCCATGGCGCCGTTACGCTGAAGACCCAGGGCGCAACCCCTCTGCGCACGAAACGCGTTCTCGACTGACGACGCATAGACTGATCCATGTGCGACGGCGCGTCTGGCAAGGCGCCGCGATTTGCGTCGCTCCGCCCCGGATGCGATCCTTCGCAAAACCTTATCGTTCATTAGCCTTGCGGAACCGTTGCCGGGGCGTCGCCGCCATCGTGCCAGAATGACGCAGCGGCGCGATCATTCGCCGATCAGATGCAGCGCGACCTCGCGCCGGTGCGGCCGCCGGCGATGCTCGAATAGAAAGACGCCCTGCCAAGTTCCAAGCGCCAGCGCGCCGCCAATGAGGGGGATCGAGAGCTGCGTCTGGGTGAGCGCGGCGCGAATATGCGCGGGCATGTCGTCGGCGCCTTCCGTATCATGGGCGTAATCCGCGCCTTCGGGCGCGAGCCGCGCGAAGACGGCTTCGAGATCGCGCAGCACGGTGGGATCGGCGTTCTCCTGAATGAGCAGCGACGCGGAGGTGTGGCGACAGAACGCCGTCGCCAGCCCCTGCGTCATGCGCGCGCCGCGGGCAAAGTCGCGGACGGCCTCGGTGAATTCGTAAAAACCGCGCCCGGATGTATCGATCCGCAGAATTCGGCTCGTTTGTCGCATGGAGCGAATGTGCGAAGGCGCATGGGAAAGTCCAGCCCCGCAGGCTTTTTGAACGCTTGTCTTGGACACGCGCAAAGGTTAAGCGCGGCGTAAGGATGGAAGCTGCAATGTCCGAACTGATTGATACGCTAATGAGTTGGGCCGCGTCGGATACGGGAAAGACGGTCGGCGGGGCGGCGCTGACGGCGCTCGCCTGGGCCGAAGCGTCGACCGTCGTCGGCGCCGCTTACATGAAGCGGATGATCCCGCTGCGCATCACGGCGATGCTCGGCAATGTGCTCGGCGTGACCTTGGGGCTCATCATCGCCAGCCCGCCGACGATCGCCAAACATGCGATCAACCTGCCGCTGAACTTCACCCGCATGCGCGAAATGCGCAAGCTTATCGCCAGCGTGCGCGAAGCCAACGGCAGCGACCTGAACATCGAATGGCTGAAGCCCTTCATGCATCCGCGCACCCTGCGACGCGGCGAAGCGGTCTTCAAGAAGGGCGACGCCGCCGACGAGGCCTTCGTCGTCGTCGAAGGACGCGTCGAAATCGTCGAACGCGACGCGATTCTCTCGCCGGGCGCCATTTTCGGCGAGATGGCGCTGTTTACGACCAACGGCAAACGCACCGCGACGGCGCGCTGCGTCGACGACGTCAGCCTGCTCGTCATCACCTATGAGCAGTTCGAACAGCTCTATTTTCAAAACCCCGAATTCGGCCTGTATCTCGTGCGGCTGATCGTGCGCCGCTTCGAGATGAATCATCGCGAGGAAGAGCTGGAGAGCGCGTAAATCCGATTGAACGGTTCAGCTGTCATTCCCGACGCGCGCGACGCGCGCGAGCGGGAATTCAGAGCCAAATCAGCGTTCTCGCAGTGACCCTGGATTCCCGGTCAGGCCTTCGGCCTGCTGGGAATGACATGGCCCAGGCGGACGGATCAGCCGGAATTCGTATCACGCCGTGCTCACGGCCTTTTCGCCGAGCGCCGCCTGGGCGGCGGCGAGCCGCGCGATCGGCACGCGAAACGGCGAGCAGGACACATAGTCGAAGCCGATCTTGTCGAAGAAGGCGACGGAAACCGGATCGCCGCCATGTTCGCCGCAGACCCCGAGCGTGATCGTCGGATTCGCGGCGCGGGCGCGTTTGCAGCCGACTTCGACCAGTTCGCCGACGCCCTCCTGATCGATCGTCACGAAGGGGTCGGCCGGCAGCAGCCCCTTTTCGACATAGGCGTTGAGGAAGGAGCCCGAATCGTCGCGCGAAATGCCGAGCGTCGTCTGCGTCAGGTCGTTGGTGCCGAAGGAGAAGAAATCCGCCGACGGCGCGATGTCGCCGGCGCGCAGCGCGGCGCGCGGCAGTTCGATCATGGTGCCGACATGATAGTTCGGCCTGATCCCGGTCTCGCCCTCGACGAGCTTCGCCATTTCGGCGACGCGCGCCTTGACGAGATCGAGCTCGGCGCGGGTGAAGACGAGCGGCGCCATGATCTCGATGTCGACGGGTTCGCCCGTCGAGAGAGAGGCTTCGATCGCCGCCTCGAAGATCGCCCGCGCCTGCATGTCGACGATCTCGGGGAAGATGACCGCAAGCCGCACGCCGCGAAAGCCGAGCATCGGATTGAATTCGGAGAGCTGCGCGGCGCGGCGGCGCAGCTTCACCGGATCGGCGCCCATCGCCTTCGCCACGGCGGCGATCTCGGCGTCCGAATGCGGCAGGAACTCATGCAGCGGCGGATCGAGCAGTCGGATCGTCACCGGCAGGCCCGACATGATCTCGAACAGCTGCTTGAAGTCCTCGCGCTGCATCGGCAGCAGCTTCGCCAGCGCGAGGCGGCGTCCCTCAGTGTCGTCGGCGAGAATCATCTCACGCACCGCGACGATGCGCTCGCCCTCGAAAAACATATGCTCGGTGCGCGCGAGGCCGATGCCCTCGGCGCCGAAACGGCGGGCGGCGCGCGCATCGGACGGCGTTTCGGCGTTGGCGCGGATTTTCAGGCGCCGCTTCTGATCCGCCCAGGACATCAGCACGGCGAATTCGCCGGTGAGTTCCGGCCGCTGCATCTTCACCTCGCCGGCGATCACCTGGCCGGCGGAGCCGTCGATGGTGATGCGCTCGCCCTTGCCGAAGCGCTTGCCGGCGACGGTGAAACTCTGGTCCTCATAGTCGATCCGCAGCGCGCCGGCGCCGGTGACGCAGGGCTTGCCCATGCCGCGCGCCACGACGGCGGCGTGCGAGGTCATGCCGCCGCGCGCGGTGAGAATGCCTTCCGCCGCATGCATGCCGCCGATGTCCTCGGGACTCGTTTCGATGCGCACGAGGATGATCTTGCGCCCGTTCGAGGCGAGCTTGGCGGCCTCTTCCGGATCGAAGACGATTTCGCCGACGGCCGCGCCGGGCGAGGCGGGGAGACCCGTGGCGAGAATATTGCGCTTCGCCGCGGGATCGATGGTCGGATGCAGCAATTGTTCGAGCGACTGCGGCTCGACGCGCGTGATCGCCTCATCCTTGCCGATGAGGCCTTCGCGCGCCATGTCGACGGCGAGTTTCAGCGCCGCGCGGGCGGTGCGTTTGCCGGCGCGCGTCTGCAGCATCCATAATTTCCCGCGCTCGACCGTAAACTCCATGTCCTGCATGTCGCGGAAATGGCGTTCGAGCTTGTCGGCGTATCCCTTGAATTCGGCGAAAACGGCAGGCATCGCCGCTTCGAGCGAGATTTTCTCGAAGCCCGACGCGTGGCTCGCGGACTGGGCGATCGGCTGCGGCGTTCGAATGCCGGCGACGACGTCTTCGCCCTGCGCATTGATGAGATATTCGCCGTAGAGTTCGCGCACGCCGGTCGAAGGGTTGCGCGTGAAGGCGACGCCGGTCGCCGATTGCGCGCCCATATTGCCGAACACCATCGCCTGGATGTTGACCGCTGTCCCCCAGCTTTCGGGGATGTTGTGCAGGCCGCGATAGACGATGGCGCGATGGTTCATCCAGGATGAAAACACCGCCTTGATCGCGCCCCATAATTGCTCGCGCGGATCCTGTGGGAAGCTCTTGCCGGCGGTCTGTTCGACGATCGCCTTGTATTGCGCGGCGACCTTGCGCCAATCGTCGGCGGTCAGCTGCGTATCGAGCGCGAAGCCCTTGCTCTCCTTGATCTTCTCCAGCGCCTCCTCGAACCGGTGATGTTCGACGCCGAGGACGACGCTCGAATACATTTCGATGAAGCGCCGGTAGCAGTCCCAGGCGAAGCGTTCATCGCCGGAGTCGCGCGCGACCGCTTCCACGGTCTCGTCGTTGAGACCGAGATTGAGCACCGTGTCCATCATCCCGGGCATTGAGGCGCGGGCGCCCGAACGCACCGAGACGAGCAGCGGCTGCTGCGGATCTTCGAAGGCGTGCCCGGCGACGCGGCCGATGTCGGCAAGCGCGGCGTCGACCTGCCCGGCGAGATCGGCGGGGAAGGTCTTGCCGTTGGCGTAAAAATAGGCGCAGACCTCGGTGGTGATGGTGAAGCCGGGCGGCACGGGCAGTCCGAGCGCCGCCATTTCAGCGAGATTGGCCCCTTTGCCGCCCAAAAGCTCTTTCATCGACGCCGATCCTTCGGACCGACCGGCGCTGAAACTATACACCCACTTGGTCATACCTTTTTCGTCCGGCGAGAGAGGCGGGCGCGCAACGCGCCGCGCCCGGGCGGTTTTGGCGTTCTTGGGCGCTTCCGGCCGCGCCGCGGCCGCCGACGCCCCGCCTGCGCGGATCATCAAGCGCGCCGGAAGTTACGCTCAAATGACGCGCGACCACAAGTTTGCGCATAACTCCTTGAGCGCTATTTTGGCCAGTGATCGAAGAAATCCAGCCGAGGTCGCGCGGTGATGAAAAGCGAACAGGATGACGCGCCGCGTCCCGCGGCTTTCGAGATCGGCCAGCCGCTCGATCTTCTGTCCGTCGCCGAACTCGACGAACGCATCGAGCGACTGCGGCTAGAGATCGCCCGACTCGAGGCCGCCCGCGCGGCGAAACAGGCGGCGAACGCGGCGGCGGAAGCGTTTTTCAGGAAGTAAGGCTTCAATACAAAAAAGAGCTTTACCTGCTCCTACAGTCGTGCACACTAGCATTTGCTGCGGATTTTTTTATTAGGAGTTTTTTCAATGAAAGCGTTTCTTTTGTTGCTGTTGATTGGCTTGTTCCAGTTGTTTCCCGCGGCGGCGCAAGCTGACATTCCGGATTACGTATTAGCCTATCGACTCGCAGTTGCTTCTTACTGCGCATATGCCGTAAACGACCTCGATGACGATCACGGCAAAGAGCGCGCCCGTCGTTGCCTAACAGAAGCCAAGAAACGGGACCCAGAGCGATTACAGTCCTTGGACGTGCAGGGCGCGGATATCGAGACTTATTTCGATCCGCGCCATAGTGAAAATGCTTATTTGCTGGCCCGTACAAAGGACGGTTTAATCCTGGCGTTTCGCGGCACTCTTACGCCGCCAATTGATCCCGATGGATCTTTATTTCATGTCGCGCGAAAAACGATTGAAGAGCATAACCTTCACGTTGCTGGTTTTCAAAAGTTCGTTGAGGACTGGTTGAGGGATATTGATGCTGTGACCTCCGCTGGTCGCCACCCCGGCATACAGGGTGCGTGGGAGGATATTCTCGCACATCTTGACACCAAATGCGGGCGCGAAGCCCAGCCCTGCTTTCGCGATTTGTTAGCGCATCTCGATCCGGAAAAGGGTGAAAAGCTCTTCATAACTGGGCACAGCAAGGGTGGCGCCTTGGCTACACTCGCTGCGTTGGACATCGCGAATAAGTTCGGCGTCGTGTCGCCGACCGTCTATACCTTCGCTGCTGCAAAAGCTCTTACCGAGAAACAGGCCGCAGAAGAGATGGTCAGAGCCAGCAATATATGGCGGTTTGAACGGGCTGACGATCTTGTGCCCGCCCTCGCGCCTGATAGTACCGCCTTCTATTGGCCTTGGCACTATGCTCATGTCGGTTCGCTGGCGCTCCTCGGCGCCGGCCGGTCACGATTGTGTCCGCCTAGCCCCAACGGCATCTACACTCCGAATGATCGAGACCGCATTGCCTCCATTTTATTGGATGCCGCGACATCCGCACCAATCAATTTCCTCGCTAGCGTGGCTCAGATTGATCCAATCGGCGCGTTAAAAAAAGTAGTTAATGGCGGCGAACCGGCTTGCCGAAAGTTTGTCGACGCTCATTTCGCTGTGTTTTCGGATGTCCGCCAACTGGCACGCAATGGCGACACCTCTGGGCCTGGTTTTTTTGTCGACGATCTTACGGACGACAACAAAGACAAGATTCTATGGGGTTATGGTCAGTGGTGTAATCTCGTAAAATTTATCGACTGAGTCTCCGCTCGCCTCTATTGCGCCGGCTTGACAGCCGGCCCTTTGGCGTGCGCTTTTCCGCGCTTGTCGCGCTAAGCGCCCCTCCTTGCCGAGACTGCCTATTCCATGCATCGCTACCGTTCGCATAATTGTGGCGCGCCCAATGAGGCGCTCGTCGGCGAAAAAATCCGACTTTCCGGCTGGTGCCATCGCATCCGCGATCACGGCGGCGTGCTGTTTATCGATCTGCGCGATCACTACGGGCTGACGCAATGCGTCGTCGATCCCGATTCGCCCGCCTTCGCGCAGGCGGAGAAATTGCGCTCGGAATGGGTGGTGCGGCTCGACGGCGAGGTGCGCAAGCGCCCCGCCGGCACCGAAAATCCCGACATGCCGACCGGACAGGTCGAGGTTTACGTCAACGAAATCGAGGTGTTGGGCGCCGCCGCCGAATTGCCGCTGCCGGTCTTCGGCGACCAGCAATATCCCGAGGACACGCGCCTCAAATATCGGTTCCTCGATCTGCGTCGCGAGAAGCTGCACCAGAACATCATGCTGCGCGGCCGCATCATCGATTCGATCCGCATGCGCATGAAGCAGGCGGGCTTCTTCGAGTTCCAGACGCCGATTCTGACCGCCTCCTCGCCCGAGGGCGCGCGCGACTTTCTCGTGCCCTCGCGCCTGCATCCGGGGAAATTCTACGCGCTGCCGCAGGCGCCCCAGCAGTTCAAGCAGCTGATCATGGTCGCCGGCTTCGATCGCTATTTCCAGATCGCGCCCTGCTTTCGCGACGAGGACGCGCGCGCCGACCGCTCGCCGGGAGAGTTCTACCAGCTCGACGTCGAAATGAGCTTTGTGACGCAGGAAGACGTGTTCGGCGCGATCGAGCCGGTGCTGCGCGGACTCTTCGAGGAGTTCGCCAACGGGAAAGCCGTTACGCAGAAATTCCCGCGCATTTCCTTCCGCGAGTCGATGCTCAAATATGGCACCGACAAGCCGGATCTGCGCAACCCGCTGCTGATCGCCGACGTGTCGGAGGAATTCGCCCGCGAGGACGTGAGCTTCAAGGCGTTCAAAGGCAAGACGGTGCGCGCCATCCCCGCGCCGGGCGCCGCGAGCCAGCCGCGAAGCTTCTTCGACAAATTGAACGATTGGGCGCGCAGCGAAGGCGCGCCGGGGCTCGGCTATGTGATCTTTGAGGAAGAGAACGGCGCGCTCGCCGGCAAGGGCCCGATCGCGAAATTCATTCCCGCCGAGGCGCAGGCCGCGATCGCCGCCAAGGCGGGCGTCAAGGCCGGCGACGCCGTGTTCTTCTCGGCCGGCGAAGCGACCGCCGCCGCGAAACTCGCCGGCATGGCCCGGCTGCGCATCGGCGACGAACTCGGCCTGTCGAAGCAAGACGTCTTCGAATTCTGCTGGATCGTCGATTTCCCGATGTATGAGTGGAACGAGGACGACAAGAAGGTCGATTTCTCGCACAACCCCTTCTCCATGCCGCAAGGCGGCATGGAGGCGCTGGAGACGCAGGATCCGCTCACCATCCTCGCCTACCAATATGACATCGTCTGCAACGGCGTGGAACTATCGTCCGGCGCGATCCGGAACCATCGTCCCGACGTCATGAAGAAGGCGTTCGAGATCGCCGGCTATGGCGAAGACGTGCTGATCGAAAAATTCGGCGGCATGTATCGCGCCTTCCAATATGGCGCGCCGCCGCACGGCGGCATCGCGCCCGGCGTCGACCGCATCGTGATGCTGCTCGCCGACGAGGAAAATTTGCGCGAGGTGACGCTGTTCCCGATGAATCAGCGCGCCGAGGATCTGCTGATGGGCGCGCCGTCGGAAGCGACGATGAAGCATCTGCGCGAACTGCACATCAGGCTGAATCTGCCGGAGACGAAGCCGTAGGCGCGCACCATTCTTATTGCAGGGCTGGCGCCGCTTGCCAAAGTCGGCAAGCGGCGCCATCCGCGCGGCGGTCCCGACCTCAGTAGCGATCCACGCCGCGCCTGTTGTCGCGCCACGTGTCGCGCCTATCGTAGCGGCCACTGCCATAATATCCGTTGCGGCCCGCCCTGCCTTCTAATTCTTTGTTCGTCAGCTTGAAGTTCTGATCGAAGGTCAGGTCGTAACGCTTGCCCCGACATTTGGCGTCGTCGACTTCGAATTTTCCGTCGTCGAATTCCATCTTGCCGCCGGAACAGCCCGCGTCCTTCATCGCTGAACGGATGCTGGATTTCTCTTCGCGGGTGAGCCGACGGTCGGCCTGGGCCGGAGTCGCCGCCATGCCGACGAGCCCGAGAAGCGCGATGCACGTCACGAGAATACGCATGTTCGAACCCTTTCTCTTGCAGCCGGAACGAAGCCGCGGCTGCGCCATGCCGCCCAAAAGGCCGGCGATCTGCGGCCATATGAGGCGCCAGCCGCTATCGGAAAGAGGGCCGCTGAATGTTTCGGCCCTCCGCCTTGCCTCCCGTGGCGCGGTCCCCTATAAGCGCCGCGGCGCCTGCGTTTCCGACACCCCTGGAGGCGAAGCAGCGCCTTTTCTTTTGACATGAAGGACACCGACATGGCCGAGACCAAGAAGCTCGCGGCCACGGTGCGCAGCGGGACAGGCAAGGGGGCCGCCCGCAGCGTTCGCCGTGAGGGCCGCATACCAGCAGTGCTCTATGGGGGCGGCGAAGCGCCGCAGCCGCTTTCGCTCGAAAAGAAGAGCCTCTCCCAGCTGATCTTCGCCGGGCACTTCCTCACGACGATTTTCGAGCTCGACATCGACGGCAAGAAGGAGCGCGCCATCCCGCGCGACTATCAGCTCGACGTCATCAAAGACACGCCGATGCACGTGGACTTCCTGCGCCTGAAGCCGGGATCGCGGCTGCGCGTGCAAGTGCCGGTGCATTTCACCAACCAGGAAGCGGCGCCTGGCATCAAGCGCGGCGGCGCGCTCAACATCGTCTATCACACGGTGGAGATGTGGGTGCCGGCCGACAATATTCCGGAGGCCATCACCGCCGACCTGACGGGCATGGACTTCAACGATTCACTGCATATTTCGGCGATTCCGCTGCCGGAGGGCTGCAAGCCCACCAATCCCGACAAGAATTTTACCGTCGCGAGTCTGACGCCGCCGGCGGGCGGCGGCGCCGAGGAGACTCCGGCGGCTGCGCCTGCGGCCGCTCCCGCCAAGGAAGAAAAGAAGAAGTAGCCCCTCCCCGTCCCTCCCCCGCCGCGCTTCGCTTGCGGGAGAGGGAACGCTAACGATCGGCATTCTCACGAAGCCGGCGAGCGCCGGTTCTGCGCCCTCTCCCGCGAAGCGGGGGAGGGTTGGGGTGGGGGTATTTCATGCTGCTCCTTGTCGGACTGGGCAATCCCGGACGCGCCTACGCCAAGAACCGGCACAATATCGGCTTTATGGCGCTCGAAGCGATCGCCAAGCGACACGGCTTTCCACAAGCGCGGGCGCGCTTCCAAGGTCTCGTCAGCGAGGGGGCGATCGGCGGCGAAAAGGTCATGCTGCTGCAGCCGCAGACCTATATGAACGAAAGCGGCCGTTCGGTCGGTGAAGCCGCGCGCTTTCACAAGATCGGCGTCGATGAGATCGTCGTCCTCCATGACGAACTCGATCTCGCGCCGGCCAAATGCCGGATCAAAACGGGCGGCGGCGTCGCGGGCCACAACGGGCTGCGCTCGATCACCGCGCATATCGGCAACGACTATAAGCGGCTGCGGCTCGGCATCGGCCATCCGGGCGATAAGGCGCTGGTCCATGCTTATGTGCTCAGCGATTTCGCCAAGAGCGAGGAGCCCTGGGTGGCTGCGCTCTGCGAGGCGATCGCCGAAAACGCCGGACTGCTCGTCAAAGGCGATGACGCCGGGCTGCAGAACCGGCTGCACCTCGCCATGGACGCGAAGGGCTTTGCTACGGTGAAGCGCGTCGGCGCGCGATAGGCCGGGCTCGTTCGCGCCACACGCCCCTTTCGACAAAAGCGCTGAAGACGCGGACCGTGGGGGACTTTCACAAAATCACGCAAGCGCCTATATTCAATTTGCCGGCGCTTGCGTCGGCTATGGCGATAAACGGACACCGTAATAAACCATTCGGACCCGGGGGCGGTACCCGGCGCCTCCACCCAAGCCCGTCGCAGCGGCGGGTTTCGGCGGGGGCGAAATAGGATTGACGAGGGTGTAAAGGGTGATTTTTCGCTCGGCATGATACCGCCGTTATCGGGTCAAACCTTATAGTTGCCAACGACAACTATGCTCCGGTGGCCGTCGCTGCGTAATGCAGCGCCCAAACTGGGAATTAAGCCCTAGGGGTTAGCACTTCTAGGCGGGGTCAGGAGGCGCCTGGCAACAGAAGCCTCCGCTTCAATTTTCTCGCGCCGCGCCGCCGTGATGCAAGCGCGGCAGGCATGGCGGTCGGAGCGGTAGCCGGTCGACCATACGGATGGCAGTCTGGCGCGACGCAATGGCTAAAGACATTATTCGCTATGATCTTCTTGTTCAGGACGCCATGCGCGGCGTCATGCGCAAAGTGTTGGGCGACGTCGCCGAGAGCGGGTATCTGCCCGGCGACCATCACTTCACCATCAGCTTCCGCACCGATGCGCCGGGCGTCACGATTTCGCGCCGCCTCGCCGAACAATGGCCGAGCGAGCTGACGATCATCCTGCAGCATCAATATTCAAATCTGGAAGTCGACGAAGAAGGTTTCGGCGTCACCCTGTCGTTCCGCTCGGTCCCCGAGCATCTCTATGTGCCCTTCTCGGCCGTCACCGGCTTTTTCGATCCCGCCGTCGAATTCGGCGTGCGCTTTGAGAGCGCCGAAGACGGGCTTGAGGAAGACGACGATGAGGACGCGCCTTCCCCGGGACCAAGCCTCGTTGCGAAAACGCCCGAGTCGGTGAAGGCGTTCAAGCCGACCAAGGTCGAGCCGGTAAAATCTGAACCGGCCAAAGCAGAGCCGAACAAGACGCCGAGCGCCGACAGGCAAAAAAAACTCAAGCCGGTCGAAACGAAGGAAGACGGCGACGACAAGATCGTCTCGATCGACGCCTTCCGCAAAAAGCCCTGATGGGCGAGGTCGTCAATCTGCGGCGCGCGCGCAAACAGCGCGACCGCCGCGTCAAGGACGACGCCGCGCAGGCGAAGCGCGCCGCCTTCGGGCGCGCCAAATCCGAGCGGGAGTTGACCGCCGCGCAGGCGCAGCTGGAAAGCGCCAGGCTGGAGGCGCATCGGCGCGAGCGGGAAGCGGACGATCCGGCGTGAGCGAGGCGCCGGCGTCGCAGAACTCCAGCTCCCGCGTCGTCAAGCATTCGGTCGTCATCGCCGGCCATCGCACCAGCGTCTCGCTTGAGGACGCCTTCTGGCGGGCGCTGAAGGACATCGCCGCGCAGGAGAGCGTGTCGCTCGCGGCGCTTATCGCCCGGGTGGATGCGGGGCGCGGCGAGGCGAATCTCTCCTCGGCGCTGAGGGTGTTCGTGTTGGAGCGGGCGCTCGAAGCGCGTGAAACGTCCCCAAGCCCCTCACCTCACCTCTCCCCGTGAACGGGGAGAGGAGTCATAGAGACTGCGCGCCTTGTGCAAATGTTTGCGCGACGTCGGCCGCCTCTTCTCCCCGCATGCGGGGAGAAGTGAGATGAGGGGCCGGGGGATTGGCGCCCAATAAACGGCCGAAACAGTGATTCGCCTTCCGTTCTCCTGTATGGTCGCAGAATCATGAAAAGCAGCCCGTCGCCCCAGCCCGACGACTATACGCCCCAGTCCGGCGGGCTCGCCGGGCGCGCCGCGGCCTCGAGTCGGCCGCGCTATCTCGACGCGCTCAATCCCGAGCAGCGCGCCGCGGTCGAGACGCTCGACGGTCCAGTGCTCGTGCTCGCCGGCGCCGGCACCGGCAAGACGCGCGCCCTGACGACGCGCATCGGCCACATCCTCGCGCTCGGCAAGGCCCGCGCCTATGAAATCCTCGCCGTCACCTTCACCAACAAGGCGGCGCGCGAGATGCGCCAGCGCGTGGAAGCCCTCGTCGGCGAAGGCGCGCAGGCCATGCAATGGCTCGGCACTTTTCACGCGATCAGCGCCAAGATTCTGCGCCGCCACGCCGAGCTCGTCGGCTTAAAGCCGAACTTCACCATTCTCGACACGGACGACCAGATCCGCCTCTTGAAGCAGGTGCTGCAGGCCGAGAATATCGACGACAAGCGCTGGCCGGCGCGCGCCCTCGCCATGCGCATCGACGGCTGGAAGAATCGCGGGCTGACGCCGGCGCAGGTCCCCGCCGGCGACGCCGAGAGCTTCGCCAACGGCAAGGGCGCGGCGCTTTACGCGCTCTATCAGGAGCGGCTCAAGGTTCTGAACGCCGTCGATTTCGGCGATCTCCTGATGGAGAGCCTGCGGCTCTTTCGCGACAATCCCGACGTGCTCGCCGATTATCAGCGGCGCTTCAAATATATTCTGGTCGACGAATATCAGGACACCAATGTCGCGCAATATCTGTGGCTGCGGCTGATTGCGCTGGGACGGGCGCAGGGTCAGCAAAATCTCTGCTGCGTCGGCGACGACGATCAGAGCGTCTATGGCTGGCGCGGCGCAGAGGTTGAGAACATCCTGCGTTTCGAGCAGGATTTTCCCGGCGCCAAGGTCATTCGCCTCGAGCGCAACTACCGCTCGACGGGACATATCCTCGCCGCCGCCTCGCATCTCATCTCGCATAATGAAGGCCGGCTTGGCAAAACGCTGTTCACCGATGGCGACGAGGGCGAGAAGCCGACGCTGACCGGCGTGTGGGACAGCCAGGAAGAGGCGCGCAGCATCGGCGAGGACATCGAGCAATTGCATCGCAGGGGCGATTCGCTCGAAGAGATCGCCATTCTCGTGCGCGCCTCGTTTCAGATGCGCGAATTCGAAGAGCGCTTCGTCGAAATCGGCCTGCCCTATCGCGTCATCGGCGGCCCGCGCTTTTACGAGCGGCTCGAAATTCGCGACGCGCTCGCGTATCTGCGCTGCGTCGCGCAGCCGGCCGACGATCTCGCCTTCGAGCGCATCATCAATACGCCCAAACGCGGCCTCGGCGACGCGACGCTGCAGATGCTGCATGAATATGCACGACGCGAAGCCATTCCGCTGATGCAAGCGGCGCGTTTTCTCGTTGAAAGCGAGGAGCTGAAGCCGAAGCCCCGCGGCGCGCTGCGCGGCCTCATCGGCGATTTCGACCGCTGGCGCACGCTGATCGATGCAAAGCCGCAGCATGAGCTCGCCGAGCAGGTGCTCGATGAGTCCGGTTACACCGAGATGTGGCGTTCGGACAAGACGCCCGAAGCCGCTGGACGGCTCGACAACTTAAAAGAGCTTGTGCGGGCGATGGAGGCCTTTCCTGACCTCGAGTCCTTCCTCGAACATGTGTCGCTGGTCATGGAGGCTGACAGCGCCGTCGATCAGGAGCGCGTCTCGATCATGACGCTGCATGGCGCGAAGGGCCTCGAGTTCGAGACCGTCTATCTGCCCGGCTGGGAGGAAGGGCTGTTTCCGAGCCAGCGCACGCTCGACGAACAGGGACGCGCAGGATTGGAAGAAGAGCGTCGCCTCGCCTATGTCGGGCTGACGCGGGCCAAGCGCCGCGCGAAAATCTATTTCGCCAGCAACCGGCGCATTCACGGGCTGTGGCAGGCGACCGTGCCGTCGCGCTTCATCGACAATCTGCCGTCGGACAATGTCGAGGTGGTCGAGGCGCCGAGCGGGTCGCAATATGGCTCCTATGGCGTCTCGCGCTTCGCCAATCTCGACGTCTATGGCTCCGACTATGCGACGCCGGGATGGAAACGCGCGCAGGCGGCGCGGGGCGACGCCGGGCGCGGCGAGCCGATGCGCGGCGCACGCGGCAAGCAGCCCGTGACGATCGAGGGCGAAGTGATCGCGCGCTCCTCGGGCGGTTCGCGCTTTTCAGTCGGCGCGCGGGTGTTTCACTTGAAGTTCGGGCCCGGCTCGGTGGCGGCGGTCGACGGCAACAAGCTCACTGTCGATTTCGACAAGGCCGGCAGGAAGATGGTGCTGGAGAGTTTTGTGCAGGCGGGGTGATTCGAGACAGTCAAGGCTTGACCAGCTTCTTTCCCCAATCTCCCCGTATTTCATCACCGCAATGTGCATAACGCGGAAAACTATTCTTCGTCCGCCAGAGGCTGTTTCTTGCTGAAATAATGAGCGCCGAATCGAAAAGGCGTTCACATGCTCACCAACAGCCGCGACATCATTCGCCGCCTCGAAAAAGAGGGATGGCGGCGCGTGCGCGTTACTGGTTCCCATCATCACTTCGCAAAGAACAGTCGGCGAGACATCGTTACCGTGCCTCACCCGCGAAAAGACATCCCTATCGGAACCGTCAAGCACATCTACCGGCAAGCCGGTTGGGACAAGAATTAATCAAGCCGCCTGTTGGATGAGTTCGGGACGCGGAGCGGGCAAGGCGATCACGAGTTCCGCGTCTTCGAAACTATCAGCCCATTTTGGATCGGCTTTGATGTCCGACAAGTCGCGCGTCGTCGGCAATGGATCGCCGAATTCGATCATCGCTTCGGTCCATCCTTCCAGCGCTTCAGCCGCCATGGCGAAAATATCATCGATCTCGTCGGCCGCCGAAAAGCATCCCGGCGCGTCGGGAAAGCTCATGCCGTAGGCGCTGTGTTCGTCCTTATGGACGATGACGATGTAGGGCTTCATTGGCGGCCTCTGGGGGTCCATGACAAATCATAGCGCGTTCGAGTCCGGCCCGCCATCGCTCGGCGTCGTTGTACAGGGCTTCGAACTTGGGCTCGCTTTCAGCCGTCACGCTCGGCCTTGTGCTGCCTTGCGCCGGGCATCCACGCCGGACGATCGCAAAACGCATCCCGGGGAGACGGCGGCCTCGCTACCCGGATTCGGAGCCCGGCGCCATTGTGGCGTCGCCGCCACAGTCAGGCTTTTTCGGGGGTTGAACGGGGCGCGTCGCCGCGCGCCGATTCACAAGCCTGATGCGGCGCCTTACTGTTCAGGCGAAGCAACGGAGGATTGCCGCGCGGCGGCGCTCCGCCCATATCTTGACTGGAAAGGCGCCGCAGATCTCGCCGCGACGGGATTTTGCGCAAGGAACCGCTATGACCGCTGGCGAAAAGGCCGAGCGACTTCTCCGCGCCGCGCTTGCGGGCGCGACCCTGTCGGCGTTCGCCGCTCCTGCGGCGGCGGCGCAATATCCGCCGCGTCGCGCCGAAACGTTTGACCCGCCGCCGCTCGTCGCGCTGTTTGACGTGGAGCGCCTCCCGACGCGCGCGCCATTGGACAACCCGAACTTCGCCGTCGCGGACCCGGCGCCCGCCGCGGTCCTGCTCGACGTCGAGCTGCGCGCCGAGCCTGTCGAGCCGGACTCGCTCGACCTCGCCAGGAGCCTTCAGCCTGAGGAGAAGCGCGATCTCGCCCTGGCGCTCGACGCCTGGGCGACGGCCGGCGATGCAACGCTCGGGCCCGAGCGCCGCCGGCTGCGCGCGGCGTTGGCGGCCGCCTACGCCGCCCGAGATCTCGCGCCGTTCTGGATCGAGAATGGAGAATGGCGCGCTTCGGCCCGGGCCGCGCTCGCGCGCCTCGCGCTCGCCGCCGATGACGGGCTCGATCTTCGCGCCTATGCGACGCCGGACGCCGAAAAGGCGGCGCCCACGGCGGCGGACGAACTCGCTCTGTCGGAGGCGATCGCCGCCTATGCGCTGCAGGCGCGTGGCGCCCGGATCGAACCTGAACGCATCTCGCGGCTCGTCGGGGCGAAAACGACCCTCCCCGATCCGGCGCAGGCCGTGGCCGAAGTCGCCGGCGCGGGCGCAACCGCCGGCGACGCGCTGCAGGCCTATAATCCCACGCATTACGGCTATCAGCAGCTGCGCGAAAAACTCATCGAGATGAGAATGCAGCGCGCCGGCGCGCCTGCCTCCGACGGACTTTACGCCGCAGCCGCCGAGGGCGTCACCCAGAGCGACGTCCTGCCGGCCGCAAGCAAGTCCAAGCGGCGCCGCGCCGCCGGGCTCGCCAAGGCTTCGACCTCGCGGGTCGAAGCCGAAATCATCGCCAATATGGAGCGGTGGCGCTGGTTGCCGCGCGACCTCGGCGAAGAGCGGGTCGAGGTGAATATTCCCGACTTCGAACTCGCCGTCGTGCGCAATGGCGAGGTGACGCATCGCACGCGCGTCATCGTCGGCAAAGAGGCGACCCCGACGCCGATCTTCTCCAATGCGCTGCAATACATCATCGTCAATCCCTATTGGAACGTGCCGCCGTCGATCCTGAACAAGGAGATGCTGCCGAAGGCGAACGGCGACGTCGCCGCCATCGCGGCGAGCGGCTTCAACGTGTCCTATCGCGGCGGCAAGCTCGTGGTGCGCCAGCCGCCCGGCGAGCGCAATGCGCTTGGCCGCATCAAATTCATGTTCCCCAACGATTTCTCGGTATATTTGCACGATACGCCGTCGCGCAACCTGTTCGCCGCGTCGCATCGCGCCTTCAGCCATGGCTGCATGCGCGTCGACGCGCCTTTCGCGCTGGCGGAAGCCGTGCTCGGCCCCCGCAGCGGCTGGTCGGAAAGCCGCGTGCGCCGGCTGATCGGCGGCTCGGAACGCTACATCAATCTCTCCAAGCCGCTGCCGATCCACATCGAATATTTCACCGCCTATGTCGACGAAGGCGGGCGCATCGTGCTGCGCCCCGATCTCTACGGCTATTCGGCGCGGGTGCGGAAGGCTTTGGGGCTAGGCGCCTGAACCTTTCACGGTTGCGGAAAACAGCGCGGCGCAGCCGATCGTTTCGACGCTCACCGCGCTGAAGCGCTTTTCGAGTTCGCGCGTCAACGTCTCCAGATCGTCCTGCGCATTCGAAAATACGCCCTTGGAGTTATAGAACGCCATCAGCCTCTGCGCCGCGAAGCTGCGTTCGACCCCGCCTTGCAGCAGCGTCGAGCCGAAGACGACGGCGCCGGGATTCAGCAGGGGCGCGAGGAAATCGAAGGCGCGCGCCTTCGTCGCCATGTCGCCCGGCAGGCAATGCAGGAGATAATTGACGCCGAGCGAGTCGAATTTGGCGCCCTCGGCGTCGATCGGCGCCAGCACATTGCGCACATAGATCTCGGGCCGATAGCGCGCGATGCGTCGCGCCGCATATTGCAGCGCGTCGCGGTTCATATCCATCAGCGCGACGCGCGGCGTCGGCGCCGGAAAACGGCAGCGATCGAGAAAATAGCCGGTGCCGACGCCGACATCGAGATGATTGCCGCTGATGTGTCGATCGTAATGGGCGAGCAGCCGGGGAGTGGGACATTTCCAGATCCACCGATTGGACAGGCCGAGCACCAGCAGATCGTAGATCGCGAGCATCTTCGGCGTGTAGACCGCCTGTCCGGCGTGAATTTGCTCGGTGGTGATCGGCGGCATCGCTCTGGCTCCGGAACTATCGGCGGCTTCGGGGGTGACAACCGGCCCGCCTGCGTGGAAGAAGCTTATCTCATGTTCATAAGGCGCTGCTAAGCTTCCAATGCCCCCTCCCCTCCTCGCCCTCCAGGGCGTCATGCTCACTCTCGGCGGAAAGCCGCTGCTGGAGGGCGCCGATCTCTCGGTGGCGCCTGGCGCGCGGCTGTGCGTCGTCGGCCGCAACGGCTCGGGCAAGTCGACGCTGCTCAAGATCGCGGCCGGCGAGATCGAGCCTGACGCCGGCGTGCGCTTCCTGCAGCCCGGCGCGAGCTTACGCTATCTGCCGCAGGAGCCGGATTTTTCGGGCTTCGCCACGGCGCTCGCCTATGTCGAAGCCGGCCTTGGGCCGCTCGACGATCCTCATGTCGCCAGAACCCTGCTCAACGATCTGGGGCTCGGGGGCGACGAAAACCCCGCACGCCTCTCGGGCGGCGAAGCGCGACGGGCGGCGCTCGCCCGAGTTCTCGCGCCTGAGCCAGAAATTCTGCTGCTCGACGAGCCGACGAACCACCTCGATCTGCCGACGATCCTGTGGCTCGAAGAAAGGCTCGCGGCGCTGCGCTCGGCGCTCGTGCTCATCAGCCATGACCGCCGCTTTCTTCAGGATCTGACCCGGGAAACGCTTTGGATCGACCGCGGCCGCACGCGTCATCTGGCGCGCGGCTTCAGGGAATTCGAGGCCTGGCGCGACCGCGAATTGGAGGAAGAGGAAAAGCAGCAGCACAAGTTGGAGCGCAAGATCGTCGCCGAAGAACATTGGCTGCGCCACGGCGTTTCCGGCCGGCGCAAGCGCAATATGAAGCGACTCGGGGGCCTGCATCATCTTCGCGCGGAGCGCCGCAATCGCGTCATGCCGACCGGCGACGTGAAACTTGAAGCCAGCGAAGCGCAGCTGTCCGGCAAGCTGGTCATCGAGGCGATCAAGATCGGCAAGTCGTACGGCGAACGCGTCATCGTCGAGAATTTCACGACGCGCATTCTGCGGGGCGATCGCATCGGAATCATCGGCGCGAACGGCGCCGGCAAGACGACGCTCGTCAATCTGCTGACCGGCGCGCTCGCGCCCGACAGCGGCAAGGTGCGATTGGGCGCCAATCTCGAAATGGCGACCCTCGAGCAAAGCCGCGCGAGTCTCGATCCGGGAACCACCTTGCAGGACGCGCTGACCGGCGGCGGCTCCGACACGATCGAGATCAATGGCGAGCGGCGTCACGTCATCGGCTACATGAAGGATTTCCTGTTCAAGCCGGAGCAGGCGCGCACGCCGATCGGCAGGCTTTCGGGCGGCGAGCGCGGGCGCTTGATGCTTGCGCGGGCGCTGGCGAAGCCGTCGAATCTCCTGGCGCTCGACGAGCCAACCAACGACCTCGATCTCGAAACGCTCGATCTCTTGGAGGAAATGCTCGCCGACTATCCCGGCACGCTGATCGTCGTCAGCCATGATCGCGATTTTCTCGATCGCGTCGCGACGAGCGTGCTGATGAGCGAAGGCGACGGCCGCTGGATCGAATACGCCGGCGGCTACAGCGACATGGTCGCCCAGCGGGGCAAGGGCGTCGAGACGCGGGGCGCGATCGCCTCGGCGCGGGAGACGAAAGAAAAACCCGCGCCGCGCGAAAAGGCGGCGATCCGGCAGAAGCTCTCCTTCAAGGAGCAGCATGCGCTCGCGACCCTGCCCGGCAAGATCGACGCGTGGCGGGAAAAATGCGCGAAATTGCAGACACTGCTCGATGACCCGGAGCTTTATGCGCGCGATCCGGCAAAATTCGCCAAGGCGAGCGAAGCATTCGCCGCGCTTCAAGCTGATATCGCTGAGGCCGAAGATGAGTGGCTCGCGCTGGAAATCAAACGCGAAGAAGAGCGCTCAAACTAGAAGACTTCCACTCTACAGCAGTCGGCACAATGGAAGTCTTCCATGCAAAGTTGTGTCGCTCGTTATTGATGATCGAAATTAGCATAGCTAGATGTCGGGCTCTCTTCCAAGAGAAACGCCGCTGCAGGGAAATTTGCATCGGCGCGTCGATTAAGAATAGTTCCAGGGAGAAAGCTTCGTGACACGCGCATATCTCACTTTTGGCCGCCCGTTCGGCGCGACCGCCTTGGCTCTTGCGATCCTCATCGGATGGTCGCGCCCTTCACGGGCGGGCGAAACCGTCGAGATCAAAATGCTCAACAAGGGCGCGGACCGTTACATGGTGTTCGAGCCGGAGGTCGTGCGGATCAAACCGGGCGACACGATTAAATTCGTCGCGGCCGACAAGGGGCATAACGCCGTCACGATAAAGGAGCTGCTCCCTTCCGGCGCGGAGCCGTTCCGCGGCAAGATCAATGAGGAATTGGCGATCACGCTGTCGACGCCCGGCGTCTATGGCTTCCGTTGCGATCCGCACTACACGCTGGGAATGGTCGGCGTCATCGTCGTCGGAGAGCCGACCAATCTCGAAGCCGCCAAGCAGGCGAAGCTGCCCGGCAAGGCGGGCGAGGTCATGACGAAACTTCTGGGAAGCCTCTGAGTCTTCGCGCCGATGCAGGTTGGCGAACGCCCAATCAGCCGCAACGAGAGAGGCTTTCGCCGCGGTGAAAGCCTTTCCGCGGCGCATGGCCGCAGCTGGACATCAGGCGCGAAGATATCGAAGGCTGACTCTGCCGATGCGGAGAATCAGCAAAGCCGCGATCAGCGGTCCGAGGGCGAGCGCGAGCAATGCGTCGGAAAATTCGCCCGTCGCGCCTTTGACGAGACCGACGAGGTAGGGCCCGGCAAGCCCCGAGATATTGCCGATCGAGTTGATCACCGCGACGCCGACCACGGCGTCGCCCGTTCCGAGCGCCAGCGTCGTGAAGCTCCAGAACGTCGGCAGCGCCGCGATGGCGCCGACGGCGGCGACGGACAGCGCGATCATCGACAGCAACGGCGTCGGCGCATAGGCGGCGCAGGCCAATCCCATGGCGCCGACGACGCCGGCGAGCGCCGTGTGGCCGACGGTCTCTCGTCGCCGGTCGGAGCTGCGGCTCCAGGCCCACATCGCCAGCGCGGCGCAAATATAGGGAATTGACGCCAGCAAACTCGTCGCGACGACGCCGAATCCGAAAGCTTTGATGATCTGCGGGAGCCAGAAGCTCAAGCCGTAGAGCGCAATGACGATTCCGAAATAGGCGACGCCGAGAATGAGAATGCGCACATCCTTGAACGCGCGCCAATGGTCGCCATGGTCCCGCCCGGCCTCGCGTTCGAGCACGGCGCGCAACGAGGCCTTTTCGCCGGACGTCAGCCATTTCGCCGACTGAGGTCCGTCAGGCAGATAGAAAAAACAGACGACCCCGAGAAGAACCGACGGCAGCGCCTCCATCAGGAACAGCCAGCGCCAGCCGCTGATCCCGCCGACGCCGTCGAGCGAGGCGAGGATGAATCCCGAGATCGGCGATCCGATCGCGCTGGCGAGCGGAACCGCAATCAGGAAGCCGGCGAGAACGCGCGCGCGCTGGGCGGCGGGAATCCAATAGGTGAGATAGAGAATGACGCCCGGCGCGAAACCGGCTTCCATCACGCCGAGCAGCAGACGCAGAACAACGAAGCTCGCCTCGCTCCAGATGAAGGCGGTGAGCGCCGAAACGAGGCCCCAGCTGACCATGATCCGCGCGATCCACATGCGCGCGCCAACGCGATGCATGATGTAATTGCTCGGCGCTTCGAACAGGCAATAGCCGATAAAGAACACCCCAGCGCCCCAGCCGAAGAATTCGGGCGTGAAGCCAAGCTCGGCATTCATTGTCAGGGCGGCGAAGCCGATATTCACCCGGTCGAGATAGGCGACGATAAAGCCCGTGACGAGAAACGGTATCAGACGCCGCGCCACTTTCGCGACGACGCGGTCGGCGTCGACGGTTTCACGCGGCGGGCCGAGCTTGGGGGGCGCTGCGACGGCCGCATCCGACATAAGTCAAGCCCGCTCAAAGCGCATGAGATGGTGCCAGCGATGCGGAACATCGCCCGGCAAGCGCTTAAGACCTGCAGCGCGCGCCTGCTGCTCCAGAAGCGACAATGGCTCGGGATAGTCGCTTGTCGAGACATGATCGAAAATCGCGTCCTTCTCAGCCCGCGAAAGGCCGGTCCAATCCTTCTCGATCCAAGCGAAATAATGCCTCAGATAGTCATCGCGCGTTTCGTCTTCCTCGCGCATCGTGTCGACCAGCAACAGCAGGCCGCCGGGCGCGAGCGCCCGCGACGCGCGGCGGAAAAATTCCGCTTTGTCCTCTGTAGACAGGTGATGCAGAACGAAACTGCTGTGGAGGACATCATAGGAGACGCCCTCGGCGAGAGCCGACAGCATGTCGCTGTGCGCGAGTTGCACCGGACATGGCAGAGATTTCAGATTTTCGGCTGCGAGCGCGAGCGCGGTTTCCGAAAGATCGATCCCCTTGTAGCTCGACGGCGAGATCCGGCGGAGAATCGGCGCAAAGACATGCGCGTCGCCGCAACCGAGATCGAGCAGAGAGAAGGCCCGCCCCTCGAAACGCTCGCGCAAGGCGCGCTCGACCTCTTCGCCGAGCGCCGCGTGGAACATGAAATCCTTGACGACGACCTTCTCGTAAGTGTCCCAGAGATCGAAAATCTCGCCCGAGTATGCGCGCTTTACATCGGCGTCCATGAGCCAGCCTTTTTGTCGATTCACTTAAGAGCGAAGCCAAGTTTACTTAAGTGCGAAGCCGAGTGCGTTGAGGGCTTCGCGAATGCGGTCGCGACCGCTCAACGCCTCCGGACCGCGCACGCGCGACAGCGCCTGACGAATCCATCCCTGATCCGGCAGGCCCTGCTCCTTCTGGAACTCCTTGAACTTTTCGTCGAGCGTTTCGATCGCCTCGCGCTGCGCCTCGCCCCATTCATATTGCTCGCGATGCAGCACCGCCCCCTGGCCGAGGCGAGGCTTGACGGCGGCGTTGGCGGCCGGATCGGGCACGCCGACGACCATGCCGAAGACGGCGAAGACGTTCGGCGGCAAATTCAATTCCCTGGCGACCTCTTCCGGCTTGTTGCGCATCGCGCCGATATAGCAGCAGCCCAGGCCGATCGATTCGAGCGCGGTGACGGCGTTCTGCGCGGCGAGCGCGGCGTCGACCACGCCGGTCAGGAACAATTCGAAATATGAGAGTCCGGCGCCGTCACGGCCTTTCTCGCGCCCGAGATGTTCGAGCCGCGCGAGATCGCAGAGCCAGACGAGCAACAGCGGCGCGTTATGGATATGTTTTTGCCCGCCGGCGAGATCGGCGAGGCGGGTCTTGCGCGCCTCGTCCTGGACCGCGACGACGCTCCAAACTTGCAGATTCGACGATGTCGACGCCGACTGCGCGGCGGCGACAATGATTTCCAGCGCGCCTTCGGGCAGCGGCTCGGGCAGGAAATTGCGATGTGAACGATGCGCCAGAATAAGGTCCAGCGTGTCGTTCCACTGCGTCGGCTTTGGCGAATCGTCGCGTCGATAGCGCTCAAACATCGCCGCCGCGCCGCGCGGATCGATGGGCTCCGGGCTCACAGGCTTGTTCATGGGCTTCCAAAGAGGAGAGGATGCGCTGCAAGCCAAGCTTGTCGGCGCTCTTTAGGTCAGTTTAACAAGCCACGCGCGAGGGTCCAAGCGCTTTGCCCAGGACGATTTACACCCGCCTTGGCACGAGGATCGCACGAAAATCATTAACGTTGGTGCGCGTCGGCCTGGTGACGACGAGATCGCCGAGCTTCTCGAAGGCGGTGTAGGCGTCATTGTTGGCGAACAGCGCCTTGAGATCGACGCCCGCCTTTTTGGCGCGTTCAAACGAATCCGCCGTCATGATCGCGCCGGCGTTGTCCTCACTGCCGTCAATGCCGTCGGTGTCGCAGGCGATCGCCGATATGCCGCCAAAGCCTTCGAGCGCGAGGGTCAGCCCCAGCAGGAATTCGGCGTCGCGTCCGCCCCGCCCCTTGCCGCGCACGGTGACTGTCGTCTCGCCGCCCGAGATGATGGCGACGGGTGGTTCGAACGGCTGGCCATGGAGGGCGATCTGCTTTGCGATGCCGGCATGCACGAGCGCCACGTCGCGCGACTCGCCCTCGAGGTCGCCCAGAATGCAGGGCGTGAACCCCGCCGACTTCGCTACAGCCGCAGCCGCATCGAGCGAGCCTTGCGGCGTGGCGATGAGAATGTTCTGCACTTTCTCGAAGATGGCGTCGCCGGGCTTGGGCGTTTCGCATTCGCTCTTTTGCAGATGCGCCAGCACCGCCGACGGCGCGTCGATCTTATATTTGGCGATGACGGCGCGCGCATCTTCGCGCGTCGTCGGATCGGGAACCGTGGGACCGGAGGCGATCACCGAAAGATCGTCGTTCGGCACGTCGGAGATCATCAGCGCCACGACCCGCGCCGGCGCCGCGGCGCGGGCGAGACGTCCGCCCTTGATGGCGGAGAGATGCTTGCGCACGCAATTCATCTCGGAGATGTTCGCGCCGCTCTTCAACAGGGCCTTGTTCACCGCCTGCTTTTCCTCGAGCGTGACGCCCTCGGCCGGCAGCGCCATCAGCGCCGAGCCGCCACCCGAAATCAGCGCGAGAACGAGATCGTCCTGCGAAAGTCCCTGCACCTTCTGCAAAATGCGCTTCGCCGCCTCGCGTCCGGCCGCGTCCGGCACCGGATGCGAGGCTTCGATCACTTCGATGTGTTTTGTCGGCGCGCCGTGCTCGTAGCGCGTGACGACGAGCCCTTCGAGCGGGCCTTGCCAATGCGCCTCCACCGCCGCCGCCATGGAGGCCGCCGCCTTGCCGGCGCCGACGACGATGGTGCGGCCCTTTGGCGGCGCGATCTTCGTCAGATGCGGCGGCAGGCACACGGCCGGCGATGCGGCGCCGACGGCGGCGTCAAACATGGCGCGAAGGAGGGTGCGGAAATCGTCGGACATCGCGCATTTTACCTTGTTCTTTTGGCAATCCGTCGGTTAGCGCCCTGGAATTGCGACAACCGTCGGCGCTGTCTTTTCAGCATCTCAAGCGCCCGTCAACCGGGCTCGGAGTCGCGCGCCGCGGCTCGCTCATCGCGGTGGATTACGCAAAAACACGACATAGCCGCGAAAATAGGGATGACGCGACAGCGTTTCTGGCGGCGACCAGACGGCGCCCTCGGCGAGGCCGAGCCGGAAAGGCGTATGGACACGTCCGACGCGCGCCAGATAATCGTCGATATGGTCAACCGTGGCGCGGCCGCGATAGGTCTGAAACACGACCTCGTCGACGCTCCGACCCAGTCTGTCAATGTCTTCCGGCGTGGCCTGAGAGGCCCAATCCATAAGTCCGCTAACGCCAAGCCCGCAATCCGCCGGCAATGTCTGACGTAACTCCGCAAGGAAGGCCGCGTATGTGGTCAGACCGCGCGTTGCGGCGTCAAAGTCGATCTGAACGCCGATGACCTTGTCCGACTTGGCGCGCCACTCGGCCAGCCGACGTTTGACCGCCGCAAAAATCGCGGGCGTCCAGTCGATGCTGCGCACGCGATAGACAAGCCATAGCGCTTGCGGATGAGGGCTCGGCTCGGTGGCGCCCTGCGCCTTCAGACGAATCTCACCTGAATCGTCGGGTCCGATTTCAGCCTGGAGCAGATAGATGGTCTTGGCGGAAGCGAGTTCGGGACGCGCGCGCACGCCCGCCCATAGCCAATAGGAGTCGTAATCCGCCGCGCGCACAATCGTGTCGGCTGCCGCTGTCCAAATGACGCCAACTGCGAGAAGACACGCGGCGGCGACGCGCCGCGACATCGTCACCAGTAAAATCTCAGGCTTTTCGCCCATGTTGTCGCGCCATATTGCGTCTTGAGCTGGTCATACCAGGCTTTGCGCTGCGCCTTCTCGACGTCCTTGCCGCCGCAAGTGTTGTTGTTCGCCGGCGCGTAGCAATTGACCGCGCGGTAGAGCGCATAAGCCCGGTCGCGCGCAGGCGTCACCGGCGAACCGACGAGCTTCTTATAGACCTCGCCACGCGCATAGGGTTCGCCGGGAAATATGGATTTGCCGCCGCCAAGTTCATCGGACGCAGGGCGGGACGCCTCAAAGCCGTCGAGACCGTTCAAGCGGATGAAGTCGCCAAAGCACAACATGGCGTGCGGGTCCTGAGGATTGGCGGCGAGTTCGCCGACAATCGACTTGATGTCTGGACAAGCGTAGCCCTTGTCGGCGCCGCCGCTCCACAGCAGGACGCTGGATTGGTAATTGGGATATTGCCCGGGCCGTGCGGTGTCGGCGTCGTCCTTCGCCAGTCCCTCCGCGGAATAATCCCGAAGGAACCCCGCATATTGGCCGTGCGTCGCCTCCTTGAGGAGAAGCACGAATCGCGCGAGCTTGCGCTCCTCAGCCGAAGCCGGGTCCGCGACGGCCATCCGCAGCAGGATCGGACCTGCAACATATCGCAGCAGCATCGCACGAATCCGCGGCGACGACAGTTGCGTGTCCTTCAAGAAGACTTTGTTGACCTCTCCGGAGCGTTCCCAGCTCAGCGCCAGGCCGAGTTCGACCGCCTCTTTCTGCCAGGGCTGCGTGGCGAGCGGCAGCAGGCGCGTCCAGTGGTCGATCGCCGCCGCATACTGCCCCGACGCCATCAGCGACTGGCCGCGAAGAACTTCGCGGCTGAAACCCAGATAGGGCGGCGACAACGGCCCGGGCGTCGGATCCCCTAACAGCTTCAATGCCGTCGCATGGTCGCCATCGACATAGTAGGCGCGCGCCGCCTTCAGAAAGGCGAATAACGCCTCATGGCCCGCGAAGTCCCGCGCCTGCGCATCGAGATCGGCCGCCGAGAACTTCTTCTGCGACGCATCCGCAGGCCGCATCATCGTCAAATCGTCGATCGCGAGAAGATTTGCGTCATGGACGTCTTTTGAATCGAGCCCGAGTTTCGAGTCGATTTCAGCGGCAAGATCCGAACTGCGCAGATTGGCGTCCGGATCGCGCGCATGCCTTAGTTGCCACGCGTACTCGGTCGCAGCTTGAGACCGGTCGCCAGCGAGCCAATAGACGCGACGCAACAGGCCGCGCGCCGACGCCGCGTAGCGGCCGTGCGGATAGTCGGCGAGATAGGATTTGAATTCGGATTCCGCCGCTTTCAGCGATTGGCGATCCGACACTTTTGGCTCGGGAACGCCGTCCAGTTCGGCGAACGCTCCAACCGACGCCTTGTTCAGAAGCGTGCGGGCGATCATGTAGCGCGCGCTCTCGCGCACCCACACATTCTGCGCTTTCGCGAGGCTGCGAAAAGCTGTGAGCGCAGCATCGAATGCGCCGCCGTAAAAGGACTCTGCGCCGGCAAGATAAGCGGCGAATTCGCGCGCGGCGGCCGATGCGTCGGCGCCCGCGACATAAGCCTTCGAGGCGCCAGGCGCCGCATCCTTTCCCTGGCAGGCCGTCGTTAGCTCCTTGCGTGAACGGATGAGCGCAGCGCGCTCAGCTTCGCTAAGAGTCTTTTCGGCCTGCGCCGCCTGAATAAAGGCGTCCTCGCCGCTTTGAGCGGAGACGCATCGCGTGCCTTCGTCAAAGAAGTCGCTCGGCGTCGTCGTCACGTCTTTGACGGGCCGGCCCGCATAATCGCAAGAGTTTCGCGCAAACGTGTCGTTAAACGCGTCACGCGCGAAAAGCACGAAATAGTCGGGATAGATGTCGAGCTTCACCTCGTCTTTTGGCGCCTCGACGGGCCAAGGCCGCGCGTCCATCATCAGGAACTGCGCGTTGACGCGGCTGTCATTGCCCGGACTGAGGAACGGCAAATTGTCGCGACTGGAAAAGTCCTTGTGATCCAGCTTCCATCCGGCGCGGCCGAGACCGTCGCCGGCGCAGGCGAACGCCTGGCTCGCGGAACACAGCAGCATGAGAGAGGCGAGACTCGAAGAAAGCTGGCGCATGGCGGTTCCCTGAACGTGGCCGGCAAGCTGCGTCGGACTGCTTCCTACCGGATCGGCGGGCGCGCGTCTGTTGAATATAATCAAGCAGAATTTAGAAGCTTCAAAAATAGGGCGAGGGTGGCGCTATGCCGTCCCCTCGCCCTTTATAGGCCCCGCTCTTTGGGAGCGCTGCGGCTTACGCCGCCATCGCGTTGGCCTTTTCGATCAACGCCTCGGCCATGCGGATCGAGGCGATGTCGATCAGGCGGCCGTCGAGCGAGACGGCGCCCTTGCCTTCCTTGGCGGCCTGGCTCATCGCGTCGAGAATGCGGCGCGCCTTCGTCACCTCGGCGTCGGACGGGGTGAAGACCTGATTGGCGAGTTCGATCTGCGAGGGATGGATCGCCCACTTGCCCTCATAGCCGAGCACCGCGGCGCGCTTGGCGGCGGCGATATAGCCGTCCGGATCGCCGAAGTCGCCGAAGGGTCCGTCGATCGGACGCAGGCCATAGGCGCGGCAGGCGACCATCATGCGCGTCTGCGCCGCATGCCACTGATCGGCCCAGTAATATTCGCGATTGCCGCTGGCGTCCTTGTCGGTCAGCACGCCGTAATCCGGATTGACGCCGCCGATGACGGTGGTGCGGGCGCGGGTCGAGGCCGCATAGTCGGCGACGCCGAAGGACATCGCCTCGAGGCGCTTCGACGACTGCGCGATGGCCTCGACATTGGCCATGCCGAGCGCGGTCTCGATCAGGATTTCGATGCCGATCCGCTTGGTGCGCTTTTTGTACTGCTCGATCTGCGTGATCATCATGTCGATCGCGTAGACGTCGGCCGGAACGCCGACCTTCGGGATCAGCACGATGTCGAGGCGCGGGCAGTTCTCGAGAACGTCGACGACGTCGCGATAGCAGTATTGCGTGTCGAGACCGTTGATGCGCAGCGTCATCACCTTCTTGCCCCAGTCGATGTCGTTGAGGCCCTGGATGATGTTCTTGCGCGCCTGTTCCTTGTCGTCCGGCGCGACGGCGTCTTCGAGATCAAGGAAGATCTGATCGGCCTTTGACTGCGCGGCCTTTTCGAACATGCCCGGCGCCGAGCCCGGCACGGCGAGTTCCGAACGATGCAGACGCGGCGTGGCCTGCTCAATTAACGTGAAGCTCATATTTTTCCCCTTCCTGTTGAATTAGCCTGTGGCGCCTAGGCCGGCGGCGACGCAGCTGATCGAGAGCAGCAGAGGCACTTTGACGGCCTCTTTCTCCGCCTCGTCCTTTGCCTCGCGAAACCGGCGAAGCAGCGCCACCTGCTCGCGATTGACCTCGTTGATGGTCTGCAGGCGATGCGACAGCCGCGCCTGATATTCCTTGAAGCGCTCCGCCAGTTCGACGCCGCCGGTGACGCGCAGCGCCATCTCGCGCGTCAGTGCGAATTCTTCTTCGATGGCCTTGAAGATTTTATTTCGCACGGCTTCGTCAGCGACAAGCCCCGCATATTGTTTGGCGATCGAGAGATCGACGAGCGCGAGTGTCTTCTCGACTTCGTCGATAATGAGCCTGAACATGCGCGAATCTTCGAACATGCGGCGCAAGAGCTCGAAACCGCGGTCGCCGCGCACGTCAACGAAATTCTTCAGACCGGATCCGACGCCGTACCAGCCGGTGATCGCATGGCGGTTCTGCGCCCAGGCGAAAACCCAAGGGATCGCGCGCAAATCCGCAAGGCTTTTCGCGCCGAAGCGCCGCGCCGGCCGCGACCCGATGTTGAGCAGCGAAATCTCCTCGAGCGGGCTGGCGGCCTGGAAGTAGGCGACAAGATCCGGATCGCCGATGAATTTCGCGTATGCGGCGAAAGAGGCGCCGGAAATCTCCTCGAGCGCCTCGTCGAATTCCGCGTGCGGGGCCAGCGCTTCCTCACGTTCGGACTTCAGCGCATGCTGAAACACGGATGAGGCCAACAGCTCCATCTGATAGGCCGCCGTGCCGCGATTGGCGTATTTGAACGACACGACCTCGCCCTGTTCGGTGACGCGAAAACGGCCGCGGATAGAGCCCGCCGGCTGCGCCGCGATGGCATGGCCGGTCGGCGCGCCGCCGCGCGACACCGAACCGCCGCGCCCATGGAAGAAGGCGATGGCGACGCCCTGCTCGCGGCCGACCTGAGTGAGGCGCGCCTGCGCCTTGAACAGCTCCCAATTCGACGACAGAAAGCCGCCGTCCTTGTTCGAATCCGAATAGCCGATCATCACCTCTTGCAGATTGCCCTGCCAGCGCGTCGAGCGGCGCACGACCGGAACCTGCAGAAGATCGCGCATGATCGCCGGCGCGGCGCGCAGATCGCCGATCGTCTCGAAGAGCGGCACGATGGGCAGCGTGAGGATCTCGACCCCGGGTTCGTCGAGAAACAGCCCCGCCTCCTTGGCGAGCAGATACACGCCGAGGACGTCGACCGCCGAACGCGTCATCGACAAAATAAATCCGCCGAAGGCTTCACGGTCGAGCTGCGTCCGCATCTCGGCGACGACCTCGAACATCTCGATGACGTCGCGGGTATCGGCGGAAAGCCTGTCGCGCGGGAGAGGCGTCTGACGCGGTTTTGCAAGCTCGGCGAGGAGCCATTGGCGCCATTCGGGAGCATCGAGGTCCGGCGGCGTCTCGCCGCCGGTCTTCAGGCGCCACAGCTCCTCGAGCGCCTGCGTCGTGCGCGTCGTGTTCTGGCGGATGTCGAGGCGCACCGTGCTGAAGCGGAAGGTCTCCACCGCGCGGCGCAGCGGGCGCACGAGATCCGTCGCGATCGCGTCGCTCTTGGCTTCCGTGAGCGCCTTTTCGAGCATCAGCAGGTCGGCGATGAGTTCGTCGGCGCTCGCATAGCGCGGACCTGTCGTCGCTTCGGCGTTGACGGCGCGCAGCGTCTGGTCGAGCTTGCGCAGAATCGTCATCACGAACTGCCGGTAAGGCTCGTTTTGATTGCGCGCTTCGATCGCCGCGCCGTCCGGCAGCGTCGCGAGGCGCTCAGCCAACTCCTCGCGGAACGATTGCGGAATATCGGCGGCGCGCTGGCTGATCGACAGCATGCGCGCGAGATCGACGAAGCGCGTTCGATAATAATTCAAGCTCGCCGCGGCGTTTTCGCGCATGGTGCGGCGGGTGACGTCATTCGTCACGAAAGGATTGCCGTCGCGGTCGCCGCCGATCCAGGACCCAAACTGGAAGAAGGGCGCGACTTCGAACGTCTCGTTGGGATAATGGCGTCGCAGCGCGCGTTCGCAGGATGACAGAAGCTCCGGCGCGAGATCGAAAATGCTCTCGTGAAAGAAGTGCTGGCCCCAGGCGACTTCCTGATCGACCGTGGGCTTTTCAAGATGCAATTCGCCGGTGAGCCACAGAAGTTCGATCTGATCATAGATCGACTTCACCAGCGCCTCGCGCTCGCGGTCCGTCCAGCGGGTCGATTCGAGTTCGCGCATCAGCAGATAGATGCGGCGATATTTTTCGAGGATCGAGACGCGCTTCGCTTCGGTCGGATGGGCGGTGATCACGGGCCGGATGCGCAGCGTGTGCAATTGCGCGCGTATTTCGTCCGGGGCGACGCCCGAGGCCGCCGCGCTCGACAAGACGTAATCGAACGTGCCGAGCAGCTTGTCGTGACCCTTTTCGCGCTCGATCCGGCGGCGCCGGCGCATGGCGTACGCCTGCTCCGCGATGGACACGAGCTGAAACAGGATGCCCTGCGCCTGAAGCGCGCGCGCCATCTGGCGCGGCTCCAGACCCGCGCCCGCCTTTGAGTCGCGCACGACGGCTTCGATCTCCGGCGTGTGCCGGCGAATGACGGTGAGCAGTTGCTCGCGCAGAAAGTTGGAAGCTTCGGTGACCGAACGAGTCGCGTAAGCAGACGGCAAGCCGGTCGAAGACAGGCTCTTCAATGTCTGGGTCTCGGCGGTCATCAAAACTCCTTAGGCGCTTACGACGCCGCGCGGGATGAACGGCTTCGCAAAATACAGCCCGGACGGCGGCGCGCGACGGCGCCGACGCCATGCTGCATTCCTCAGGCGCTCTGCAACACCTTGGCGACAGTCGATCCGAATTCGGCCGGGCTCGGCGCGACAGTCAGCCCGTAAGACTTCATGATCTCGGTTTTTTCCGCGGCGCTGTCGCCCGTCGCCGAAATGATGGCGCCGGCGTGGCCCATGCGGCGGCCCTTGGGCGCGGTGAGGCCGGCGACGAAGCCGATCACCGGCTTGGAGAAATTCTCCTTGATCCAGGCGGAGGCTTCGGCCTCCTGCGGACCGCCGATTTCGCCGATGATCAGCACGGCCTCGGTCTCCGGGTCCTTGTCGAACAGCACCAGATGGTCGAGGAACGACGAGCCGTTGATCGGATCGCCGCCGATGCCGACCGAGGTCGATATGCCGAGGCCAAGCGCCTTCAGCTGCGACGCCGCCTCATAGCCAAGCGTGCCGGAGCGCGAGATCAGCCCCACCGGCCCCTGCTTGTAAATATGGCCGGGCATGATGCCGAGCATCGCCTTGCCCGGCGAAATGATGCCGGCGCAGTTCGGTCCGACCAACATCGGCCGGCGATCCTTGGGAAAGCGCAGGAAGTAGCGCTTCACGCGCATCATGTCCTGCGCAGGAATGCCGTCGGTGATCGAGCAGATCAGGCGGACGCCGGCGTCGGCGGCCTCCATGATCGCGTCGGCGCAAAAGGCCGGCGCGACGAAGGTGATCGACGCCTGCGCGCCGGTTTCGCGCACCGCTTCGCGGACCGTGTTGAACACCGGCACGCCGTGATGGGTCTTGCCGCCCTTTCCGGGCGTGACGCCGGCGACGACATTGCTGCCGTAGTCGATCATCTCCTTGGTGTGGAAACTGCCCTTGTCGCCGGTGATGCCCTGGACCAGGATCGGCGTCTTTTCGTCAATGAGAATGCTCATGTGTCGTTCTCCGGCGCTTACTTGGCGCCCTGATAGGCGGCGACAGCCTTCTCGGCGGCTTCGGCCAGCGTGTCGGCCTGGATGATCGGAATGCCGCTTTCGGCGATGATCTTCTTGCCCGCTTCGACATTGGTGCCGGCGAGGCGCACGACGAGCGGCACGCCCTCGATCTTTTCGGCGCGCACCGCGTCGACGACGCCCTGCGCGACCCAGTCGCAGCGATTGATGCCGGCGAAGATGTTGACGAGCACGACTTTGACGCGTCGATCCGACAGAACGAGACGGAACGCGGTCGCGACGCGCTCGGGCGAAGCGCCGCCGCCGACGTCGAGGAAGTTCGCCGGATTGCCGCCGGCGTGCTTGATCATGTCCATGGTCGCCATGGCGAGTCCGGCGCCATTGACGATGCAGCCGATTTCGCCGTCGAGGCCGATGTAGTTCAGGCTGTGCTCGGACGCCTGCGCCTCGCGCGGATCGCTCTGCGAGGGATCGTTCATGTCGACGATGTTGTGACGGCGGAACAGCGCATTGTCGTCGAAGGACATCTTCGCGTCGAGCGCCAGAACCTTGTCGTCCTTGGTGACGACGAGCGGATTGATTTCGAGCATGGTCGCGTCATTGTCGCGGAAGGCGCGATAGGCGCCCATGATCGTCTTCACCGCGCGTGAGACCTGCTTGATACTGAGTCCGAGCTGAAAGGCGAGTTCGCGCGCCTGAAACTGCTGCAGGCCGACGGCGGGTTCGACGATGACCTGGAGCAGTTCGTCAGGGGTGTTCTTGGCGATCTCTTCGATATCCATGCCGCCATGTTTTGACGCGATGACGCGCACGCGCTCCAATTTGCGGTCGAGAACATAGCCAAGATAAATCTCGCGCTCGAAAGGATCGGCGACCTCGACATAGACGCGCTGCACCGGCTTGCCTTCCGGTCCGGTCTGCGACGTGACGAGCCGCTTGCCGAGCAGATCGCGCGCCGCCTGCTGCACTTCATGATAGGTGCGGCAGAGTTTGACGCCGCCCGCCTTGCCGCGCGCGCCGGCGTGAATTTGCGCCTTGACGACCCAATGCGAGCCGCCGAGTTCAGTCGCGGCGTAGACCGCCTGATCCGGGCTGAAAGCGACCGTGCCGGGCGGAACATCGACGCCGTGACTCGCCAGTATTTCCTTGGCCTGATATTCGTGGACGTCCATTTCAGTCCTCTCCTCGCAATGCGGCGCGGCTTTCTCAGCCGCCTATTTTGGCTTTGACCGTCTCATAGACCGCTTCCGTCTCGGCTGCGGCCTTGGCGAGCAGCGCATTGACTTCGGCAAGCTGCTGCTCGGCGAAATCGCGATCCTTGATCGCCTTGGCGTTGATGAAGACGTTGAGCGCGCAGCTGCGCAGGCCGGCGTTGGCGGCGAGCACCGCGACTCCGGCGTCGCTGATGACGTTGAGATTGCCCTTGTCGGCGGCCTCTTTCGACAGGCCGATGACGTCATAACAGATTTTGCACGTCTTCAGCGGCGCCAGCGTCGCTTCCTTCAGCGCCGACTGGATCGCCTCGGAGCGCTTCGCCTTCTCCTCATCCGTGCCGCGCGGCAAGCCATAGGCGCCCATCAGCGTGTTGAAGGCGACGACGTCTTCATCGACGCCCGCGGTCAGCTCGGCGCGCAGCTTTTCAGCCTTGGCGAGAGTGACCTGCAGATCGGCGGAAACGGCTTCATAATTCTTTTTGCCGATGGTGAGGTTGCACACCATAGAAACCAGCGCCGCGCCCATTGCGCCCGAGAGCGCCGCCGCGCCGCCGCCGCCGGGAGTCGGCGCGTCGCTGGCGAGTTCGTCGAGGAATTTTCCAATTGTATCGTTCTTGGCGCTCATATCTTTCCTCGCTCAGGCGAGCTCTTTGGCTTGCGCATAAATATTTTCGCAGTCGAACACCTGGTCGGCGGCGTCAAACAGCTTGCCGACGCATTCGCGATGCAGTTTGAGCTTGAGCCCGCCAAGGCCTAGAGCGCCGATCACGATCTTGCCGTGACGCTCCTTGGCCTTGTCGGTCGCCTCGACGCCGCCGATTCCGAGCGGCGGCTGCGCATTGCAGTCGGCGATGAGTTCGATCGTCGGATCGTTCCGCCAATCTTGCTCGTCGAGCAGCGGGACGCCGATGGCGCCTGCCGCGAAGACGATCTGAGCGCCTTTGACGGCCTGGGCGCGCGCCGCATTATCCGCGGCTTCGATCGCCGCCGGCGTGAAGCCAAAGCGTTCCTGAATGGCGTTGGCCGCCGCTTCGGCGCGCGACTTCTGACGCGAGGTGATTGTTACTTCCGCGCCTTCGATATTCAGCATCGCGGCGGCGCGCATGCCGACGGGGCCGGTGCCGGCGAGCACGACGGCCTTCTTGCCCTTGAGCGAACTCGCCTTGGCGAGCAGCGCCACGCCGGCCGCGGCGGTGGTGTTGGAGCCGTTCGAATCGAGCATCGCCGAGACGCGGAAATTCGAGAAGAAGCGCTTCTTCACCGCTTTGAACACGGCTTCGCCGGCCGTCATGCTGCCGCCGCCGACGAAAATCGCGGTGCATTGTTTTTCTTTCGGGCCGCGCGTGTAGATGCAGCCGTCGACCAGCGCGCCGACGTTCTCGGGCGTCACGGCGCCATAGCCGATAATGTGATCGGCGCCGCCGTCATAGCCGACGACCGTGTCGAACACGCTCGGAACCGGATCGGTGTCGAAAAGGAAAAGCAGTTTCTTGGTCATTGGAGCTCGAACCTTTCACCGGCCCCCTCCCCAACCCTCCCCCGCGCTTCGCGCAGGAGAGGGAGCAGACTCGGCCATTGACGCGCATTCGCGCAACCTCGGGCATTGGTCCCCTCTCCCGCTTGCGGGGGAGGGTGGCGCGAAGCGCCGGGAGGGGGCGTCAGCCTCACGCGGTCACGATGTTGCGCGGGCTGCCGGCGACAAAGGCGTCGATATTGTCGACAAGCTGGTCGGCGAGCACCTGCATCGCCTCTTTCGAGGCCCAGGCGACATGCGGCGTGATGATGAGATTGGGAATCGTCGGATCGAGCAGAATATTGCCGTTCTTCGGCGGCTCGACGGTTAAAACGTCCATGCCGGCGCCGGCGATGACTCCGTTACGCAACGCGTCGGCGAGCGCCTGCTCGTCGATGATGCCGCCCCGCGCGGTGTTGATGATGCAGGCGGTCTTCTTCATCGACGCGAATTCCTTCGCGCTGATCATGTTCTTCGTCTCCGGCGTGAGCGGCAGGTTGAGCGTCACGACGTCCGCCTCGCGCAGAATCGTCGGGATGTCGACCTTGTTCGGCACGTCCATGACGTCGTTGATCAGCACCTTCATGCCGAGCGCCGTGGCGCGCTTCTCGATCTCCTTGCCGAGCGCGCCATAGCCGACAATGCCGAGCGTCGAGCCGGCGATGTCATAGATCGGATAGTCGAAATAGCAGAACTGATTGGCGTAGCCCCAACGGCCTTGCCGCACCGAGTTGTAGTAGTTGATCAGATTGCGGCGCAGCGCGAAGAGCAGCGCGAACACATGTTCGGGCAGCGTGTTGAAGGCGTAGTTGCGGATGTTTGAAACGACAATCCCATTGGCGCTCGTATAGGCCTTGTCGATCACGTCGGTGCCGGTCGCGGCGACGGCGATGAGCTTCAAGTCGGGAAGCTGTTTCAAGGTCGCTTCGCGCAGCGGCACCTTATTGGTGATGCAGATCGTGGCGCCCTTCAGGCGTTCGACGATCTGGTCGGGCGGCGTCTGGGCGTATTCCGTGTATTCGTGAGGAAAATTCGGCTTGCGCACATTGGCGTCGAGCGTTTCGCGATCGAGAAAGACGATTTTGTGCGACATGTCCCAGTTTCCCCTCACGTCATTCGTTCTTGTCGGCAGTCGGCGATCGGGCTTCGGCAGTCGAAATTCTCCGACTGCCGACCGCCGATCGCCGATTACATCTTGAGCAACGGATTGGCGCGATAGACCGCCTGCGCCGCCGCCGCGCCCGAACCGGGAGTCACGGGAATGCCGACGTCGAGCATGGCCATCTCCGCGCCGCCGATGGCGCCAAGCAGCATGAGTTCGTTGAGGTCGCCGAGATGGCCGATGCGGAACACCTTGCCCGCGACTTCGGACAGACCGGCGCCGAGCGCGAGATTATAGCGCTTGTAGGCGATCTCGATGACCTTGGCCGCGTCAAAGCCCTCCGGCACGACGATCGCCGTGACGGTGTCGGAGTTCCACTTGGGCTCCTTGGCGCAGCACTTGAGGCCCCATGCGGAAACCGCCGCGCGAACGCCCTCGGCGAGATGATGATGCCGCTTGTAGACCTGATCGAGGCCCTCCTCGAACAGGATCGAGAGCGACTCCTTGAGGCCATAGAGCAGCGGCACGGACGGCGTGTAGGGGAAATAGCCGTTCGCGTTCTGGGCGATCATGTCCTGGAATTCGAAATAGGCGCGGCGCCCCTTGTTGCTCTTGCCCGCTGCGATCGCCTTCTGGCTCGCCGCCATCAGCAGCAGGCCGGCCGGCAGCATGAAGCCCTTCTGCGAGCCCGACACGATCACGTCGACGCCCCATTCGTCCATCTTGAACTCGAGCGAGGCGACCGAAGACACGCCGTCGACGAAGAGCATGGCGGGATGCTTGGCGTTGTCCATCGCCCGGCGCACCGCGGCGATGTCGGAGGTGAC
This sequence comes from Methylocystis sp. SC2, assembly GCF_000304315.1. Taxonomy (NCBI): domain Bacteria; kingdom Pseudomonadati; phylum Pseudomonadota; class Alphaproteobacteria; order Hyphomicrobiales; family Methylocystaceae; genus Methylocystis; species Methylocystis hydrogenophila. The sequence continues at coordinate 1,258,265 of NC_018485.1, forward strand.
GCCCGTCGCCGTCTCATTATGCGTGGCGAGAACGGCCTTGATCTCGTGATTCTTGTCGGCCTTCAGCGTCTCTTCGATCAGCTCCGGATCATTGCCCGTGCCCCATTCGCGCTCCTGCACGACGACGTCCAGGCCCTGACGCTTACAAAGATCGATCCACAGATGGGAGAATTGGCCGAAGCGCTGCGCCAGAACCTTGTCGCCCGGCGACAGCGTGTTGGTGATCGCGGCTTCCCAGCCGCCGGTGCCCGACGCCGGGAAAATGAAGGCATGGCCCTTTTCGGTGCCGAAGACCTTCTTCAGGCCGGGGAAGAGCGGCTTGACGAGATCAGGGAAGGTCGGCGAGCGATGGTCTTCGGACGCGACCGACATGGCGCGCACGATGCGGTCGGGCAGATTGGTCGGGCCCGGCACAAACAGGAAGTTCTTGCCGGGAATTCTGGAATTCAACATTTCTCAAGCTCCTTTCGAGCGGCGGGTTTCAGAGGGCGCGGCGGCGACGACGCCGGGAACGCGCTAGAACAGGCCGGCGATGCGGCCGGAGTCGTCAACGTAGATGTTGTTGGCGGCAGGGACCTTCGGCAGTCCTGGCATCGTCATGATGTCGCCGCACACCACCACGATGAACTCGGCGCCCGCGGAGAGACGCAATTCGCGGATCGGGATCGTGAAGGCCGAAGGCGCGCCTTTGGCGTTCGGATCCGTCGAGAAGCTGTATTGCGTCTTGGCGATGCAAACCGGGAAGTTGCCGAAGCCCTCCTTCTCCAGTTCGGCGAAGCGCGCCTTGATGCTCGAATCATAGGAGATATCGGCGGCGCCGTAGAGCTCCTTGGCGATCGTGCGCACTTTTTCGGCAAGCGGCATGTCGTCCGGATAGAGCGGCTTGAAGTTCGAGGGCTGCGTCTCGATGGTGTTGACGACCGCCCTAGCGAGATCGGCCGCGCCGGCGCCGCCGGAGCCCCAATTGTCGGCGACGACGCAGTCGACGCCTTCCGCCTTGCAGAGCGTGTCGAGCGCCGCCATCTCGGCCGCGGTGTCAGATGAGAATTTGTTGATCGAGACGAGCACCGGCACGCCGAATTTGCGGACATTGCCGATATGGCGCTTCAGATTCTCGAAGCCCTTCTCGACCGCGGCGACATTCTCGGCCTTCAGATCGTCCTTGGCGACGCCGCCATGCATCTTGAGCGCGCGGATCGTCGCGACGATCACCGTGATGTCGGGCTTGAGGCCCGCCTTGCGGCACTTGATGTCAAAGAACTTCTCGGCGCCAAGATCGGCGCCGAAGCCCGCCTCGGTCACCACGTAATCGGCGAGCTTCAGGCCGGCCTTCGTCGCGATCACCGAATTGCAGCCATGCGCGATATTGGCGAAAGGCCCGCCGTGGATGATCGCCGGATTGTTCTCGAGCGTCTGAACGAGGTTGGGCGCGATCGCATCCTTGAGCAGCGCGGCCATGGAGCCCGCCGCCTTCACTTCCGAGGCGCGCACGCTCTTCTTTTCGCGGGTCTGGCCGACGATAATGTCGCCCAAGCGCCGCTGCAGATCGGCAAAATCCGAGGCGAGACAGAAGATCGCCATCACCTCCGAAGCGACGGTGATGTCGAATCCATCCTCGCGGGCGAAGCCGTTCGACACGCCGCCGAGCGACGACACGATCGAGCGCAAGGCGCGATCGTTCATGTCGACGACGCGCCGCCAGGAAACCCGGCGCGAGTCGATCTTGGGCTCGCCGCCCCAATAGATGTGATTGTCGATCAACGCCGCGAGCAGATTGTTCGCCGCGCCGATGGCGTGGAAGTCGCCGGTGAAGTGGAGATTGATGTCCTCCATCGGCACGACCTGCGCATAGCCGCCGCCGGCGGCGCCGCCCTTGACCCCGAAACAGGGACCGAGCGAGGGCTCGCGCAGACAGCACAGCGCCTTTTTGCCGATGTGATTGAGACCGTCCGTGAGGCCGACGGTCGTCGTCGTCTTGCCTTCGCCGGCGGGGGTGGGCGTGATCGCCGTGACCAGGATCAGCTTGCCGTCGGTCTGCCCCGCGAGAGAGGAGATGTAGTCGAGGGAAATCTTCCCCTTGTAGTGTCCGTAGGGCTGCACATGTTCGGCCGGGATGCCGAGCTTGTCGCGCGCGACGTCGATAATGGGCCGCATCTTGGCGGCCTGCGAAATCTCGATGTCGGACTTCGGCGCAAGATGCTGATTGTCCTTTCCGCTCGCGCCCGGCGCGGCGGCTGACCGTTCTGACATGCAGTCCACTCCCTATCAGGCCTGCGTCGCACAAGCCCAGAATTCGTTTTTTTCGGTCGTCGAGAACCGAGCGTCGGCGCCGCCGATCCCGCTCCCGGCCGACCGGGCTGAAATCCTGCCGATGCAGGCTGCAGCCTTTTTTGCGACCGTAGTTTTCTCCAATTCGCGCATCAAGGCCCGCGGTTCGCCGCAACGAGCCGACGCGCGCATGAATCCGCTTACTGAAAATTCATTGGCGGACACCTCGTATGACGGGAATCAAAATTGATCGTCAAGCCGGCAGAGCCGCCAGCGGCGTGACGACGTCATGGGCGCCGCGACGCGGCTCCCGCTCGCGCGACACACGCGCGAGGCGAATCGCTTATTCGACAAGCCGGGCCGGCCGCCTATCCTTGACCTGCCCGATAGTATGGTCTGAGGCAGGTTACGCGCCCACCGATCAATACGCGCATTCGCTACAAGAAGTGTGACGTTTCCTACACGCCCGAAAAGCTGATGCGACGGGTCTGGACGGGCGCGCCGCTTACGGCCGGGAGACGTCCGGCCCCGCCCTTACCTATCCGAAGAAACCGCAAGCCGGCGGGCGCGGCATGGGTTGCGGCGTCCTGAGAAAAAAATTTGTCGCAGTCAGCGTCGCAGCCTTGACTCTATCGGCCGATCACGAAGCTCGATAGTCTTTGACGCCTACTCCGGCTGAAAATCGAGTGCGACGCCATTGATGCAATAGCGCAGGCCGGTCGGCGGCGGGCCATCATTGAAGACATGCCCCAAATGCGAGCCGCATCGGCTGCAATGCACTTCCGTGCGCACCATGCCATAGCTGCGATCGACGGTCGAGCCGAGCGCGCCGGGAAGCGGATCGAAGAAACTCGGCCAGCCGGTGCCGCTTTCGAACTTCTCGCCCGAGCGAAACAACGGCTGGCCGCAGCCGGCGCAATTGAAGGCGCCGCGGCGCTTTTCGTGATTGAGCGCGCAACTCCCGGGACGCTCCGTGCCATGCCCGCGCATGACCTCATATTGCTCGGGCGTGAGACGCGCGCGCCATTCGGCGTCGGTGTGGGTTACGGGGAAGCTCGCATCGGCCATCGCCAGCGCCTCGTCTGAGATTCTTGGGCTGGGTCCTATCTTGTATCGCCCGCCGCCTTTCGCCAGAGGGGCGTGGCGGGATAGAGTGACGATCTTTCGGTGCGGCAAAGACGATTCGGAATGAGCGACAAGACATTCGACGCCGTGGTGATCGGCTCGGGACTGGGCGGATTGACGGCGGGCGCGCTGCTTGCGCATGCCGGCTACAGCGTCTGCCTGTTAGAGCGCAATTTCAGCCTGGGCGGCGCGGCGTCGGTGTACAAGGTCGGCCCGCTGACCGTCGAAGCCTCGCTGCATCAGACCTCCGACGCGCGCAACCCCCGCGACGTGAAGCACGACATCCTGCGTCGGCTGGGCATTCTCGACGAACTCGAATGGCTGCCCACCGGCGCCCTTTATAAGGTGCGCGGCGGGCCGGTCGGCGAGGCCTTCGAACTGCCTTTCGGCTTTGCGGCCGCCTATGAGGCGCTCGCCGCCCGCTTCCCCGACAAACGCGCCGCCATTCAAAGATTTCTCGGAGAGGTCGAGCAGATTCACGATGCGCTGTGGACCTTGAAGCAGGCCCGCGAGGAGAGCTCCTTCGCCAAATTGGCGCGCGGACTTTGGGAAGTCGCGCCGGCCGCGGCCGGCTGGCAGAATTCCTTGCACGAGATCATGGAGCGGGATTTCGCCGGCTGCGAGGCCTTGAAATGCGCGCTGGGCGCCAATCTCGCCTATTACGGCGACGACCCGCGCCGGCTCTGGTGGATCTTCTACGCGCTCGCGCAGGGCGGCTATATCGCCTCGGGCGGCGCCTATATCAAAGGCGGCTCGCGACAGTTGAGCCTCAAGCTCGCGAAGGCGATCACCAAGACCGGCGGCGTCGTGCGCATGGGCCGGCAGGTCAGCGCCATCGAGACCGATGCGGACGGCAATGTGGTCGCCATACGCCATGTCGCGCGGCGCGCCGGCGACGGCGAGGAACGCATCGAAGCGCGCGTCGTCATGGCGAATTGCGCGCCTTCGGAGGCGGCGGCGATGATGGACGCGCCCGCGCGCGCGAAAATGGAGGAGGCCTTCGGGTCCCGCCGGCTTTCGACCTCGCTGTTTTCAGCCAATTTCGGCCTGAGCGCGAAGCCCTCCACGGTCGGGCTGACGAATTTCACGACCATCGTGATGCCGCCCGACATGCGGCGCTTCGATCAATATGGCGATGGCGCCGGCGCGATGGCGGAGGATCCCAAGGGGACGTTGCCCCTCCATACGATCGCCAATTTCACCGCGGTCGACTCGGGTCTTTGGGACGAGCCGCCGATTCTCGTCAGCGTGCTCGGCCTCGATCGGCTCGACAATTGGCGCGATCTGCCGCGCGACGCGGGACTTGCGCGCCGGGAACGCTGGCTCGACGCCATACAGGCTTCTCTCGAGAAGGACTATCCAGGCTTTTCCGGCCTGGTCACGACGCGGATGCTGCTCAACGCCTATTCGATGGCGAGCTATCTCAATACGCCGGAGGGCGCCGTGTACGGCTTTGCGGCGCTGCCCGCCGAAGCGCCGATTCTGATGGGATTTCCGCGAACGCCGCAAACGCCGATCGCCGGACTCTATCTCGCCTCGGCTTTTGGCGGCGAGCATGGCTTCAACGGCGCGATGTTGTCGGGCGCCGAGGCCGCGCGGCTCGCCGAAAGACGGCTCGCCGTCGCGACCTGATGAAGTGAGGCGCGGATTGAGGCCGCGGCGACGCGTTGCGCCGCGCGTTGTTAGCGCTTGCGCTTCTTGCCGCCCGTCGACACGAGGCCGAGTTCGGCTTTGCAGGCGGCGCTGATCGATCCCGCATTGGCTCTCAGGCATCGCTCGATGGCGACGGCGTCCGGAATATACGCCTCGCAGACGCGATTCGCGTCGGCTTCGCAGGCCTCGCGCTGTTCAGGCGTTCCTTGAGCGAAAGCCGGCGTGAGCGCAAAAAAAGCCAGCACAGCCGATAGCCTCAAAATGATGCGCATTCAGATAGTCCTTCCTGTTGTCCGCGCTTCGAGGCGTATCGCAGGCGCGCCACGCGGCAGGCGCGCGTCCTCGAGCGACAATGGGACGTTGATTGCATCGCGCCCGCTGGGAATCAAGTCGCATTTATCCCTCCAGGACGGACTCCTTCGCCGGATCTGCGGAACGAACGCGCTGCGGCGCCGCCTCTCGCGGCAGCCGATGGCGCGGCAAATAAAGACTGTTCGCGATCATCGTGGGCACGATCGCCGTCGCGATGATCGCGGCGACGAGCGTCGAATATTGGTTTTCGTCGATGATATTGTTCGACAGGCCGAAAAGCGCCGAAATCGTGCCGAATGTGAGGCCGGAGGCCATCAGCAGCGTCGTATACATCGCGTCCTTGTGCGGCGAACCGAACCGGCGCGCCACGGGATAGACGCTGACGACCTTGGTCGCCATCTCGACGGCAAGAAAGGCGACGACGCCAAGCGGCGCGGCGAGAACGGCCGGGATGGAGACAAAATATCCGGCTCGGATGAAATAGAAGGGCGTCAGCAGGCCGATGGTCACCGCCCGGAACCTGCGGATGAGCGCATTGTCGCGGCCGACGGAGCCCGCGAGCGCCATGCCGATGAGATAAGCGGGCAAGACGCCTTCGCTCCCTGCCCAGGTCGCGAGCGCGCCGAGCGCCATCAGCGCGAAGAACAGGAATTTCGTCTCGAATTCGGAGGGGCGCCCGCCCAGCTTCGCAAAGATCACGGGCGTCGCCCGCGGCAATCCGACGAACGCCGCGCCCACCGCCGCGACGAACACGGCGGTCTTCCAGGTGAAGGGCGCGAATACGAGGCCGAGCGTCACGACCGTGCCGAGATCGGTGATGAAACAGGCGGCAAGAATGGTCTTGCCGAAATCGGTGCGGTTAAAGCCATATTCCATCATCACCGTATAGACGACGGCGACGGAGGTGGCGGCGAGCGCGATGCCGGCGAGCAGCGCCGGCGAACTCTCCCAACCCAGCAGATAATAGGCGACCGCCCAGCAGCCGATGGCGGGCGCAAGGAAGCTCGCGACGCCGACCGACGCGGCCTCCCTCCACTTCAGTTTAAGAACGTCGGGATCGAGTTCGGCGCCGGCGAGAAACGTCAGCGCGATGGCGCCAAGTCCGGCGAGCGTTTTGACCCAAGGCTCCTGGGCGCTAAAGATTTCGGCGCCCACAGTCGCGGCGAAAAGCGTCCGCGCGCACATGCCGATGATGATTTCGGTCAGCGCCGTCGAGATGCGGAATCTCGCGGCGATCATCGAGGCGATGAGCGCGAGGCCGAATATGAGCGCCGCCTGAAACCAGATCCCCGTCATGCGCCTGCTCCCTTGCCGGCTTGTATGGCGCATGGCGCAAGCAATTGGCAAGCTTGCGGCGTTTCAGACGACGCGCTTCGTGACAAGTCCGCTGTTTTGGGCGAAGACTCGCACGCACAAATGAGCAAACGGATGAGCTGCGCCTACGGAATTGACATAAGCCTGTTCGATGGGAGCCCACGTCCGCCCGGAGCAGGACGGTCGTGAATGAGTCAGGGCGCATAAAGGGCTGGCGATTCCTGCTGCTCAACGTCGCGGCGGGCGCGGCGAACGTCGTCATGTTGTCGAACGTGCCGGGCTATACGGTGCTCGCGCCCTACGCAGCCGGGAGCCTTGAGGGCGTGACGCCGAGCTACGGCACATGGGCGACGACCGACCATATGGTTGGGATCGCGCTCGGCCTTCCGTTGTCGCGGTGGCTTTCAGGCCGGCTTGGCGACTATCGGGTGCTGGTCGGCGCCCTTGTCGCCTACGCAGCCGCTTCGCTGATGTGCGCGGCGAGCGAGACGATCTGGTTTTTCGCGCCGATGCGCTTTCTGCTCGGCCTGATTGGCGGCGTCGCCCTTCCGCTCGCGCAATCGGTGACTCTTGGGCAATATCGGGATGATCAGCGCACGCTTGGCGTCGGCTTTTGGGGCGTCATGAGCATGGCGCCCTTCACCATCGGCGTGTTCATGGGCGGCTTCTGGGCGGAGTATTTCAACTGGCGCTGGCTGTTTTATTCCAACGTCATGGTCGCGCTGCCAGCGGCGGCGGCCATTTGGGCGCTGTTCTACCGGCGCGACGTTCAGCGCCGCATGACGCGCTTCGACACGATCGGCTTCATTCTGCTCGCGACAGTGCTGCTCGGCGTGCAGACGATTCTCAACATGGGCAATGATTTCGACTGGTTCGCCTCGCCCGTGCTCGCATGGCTGCTCCTGATCGTTCTCCTCGCTTTGCCGATGTTCATTTTCTGGGAGTTCGGCGAGCGGCGGCCCGCCCTCGACCTGCGGCTGTTTCTGCATCGCAATTTCGCGATCGCGACATTCTGTTCGCTGGTCGGCTTTCTGATCATTCAGGGGCTGCTGTCGGTGTTCATCGTGCAGCTGCAGGTGCTGCTCGGCTACACGTCTTCGCTCGCCGGCATGGTCTATCTGGCCATGATTTTTCTGGCGATGGCCGCCGCCGCCGTCGTGCATGAGATCACGAGAAACGTCGATGCGCGACTCATCGTCTTCCTCAATTTCATCGGCCTCGCGGTGACCTTCGTATGGCTCGGCCACTACGACAAGAGCGCCTCTTTCGATAATGTCACGACGCCGATGTTCTTCTTCGGCTTTTCGCTCGCGATGTTCTTTGCGCCGCTCGCGACGCTCGCCATGACAGGACTCGCCGGCGAGCGACTGATCCGCGCCGCGGAGGAGCTCGCGATGTTGCGCACGGTGTTCGGCGCCATGGGCATCACGCTGCTCGGCGTTCTCTTTTTCCGCCGCACGCCCTTCCATCAGCTCGACCTCGCCGATCATTTCGGCGGACGCCGCTTCGCCTCGCTCGACCTGCTCGCCTCGTTCCTGGAGCGTATGCAGGCCATGGGCATGTCGCCGAATGCGGCGCGCAGCCGGGCGGCGCAGCTCATCCGCCAGCAGGCCGGGATCCTGGCGCTCAACGACGCCTTTCTGTTCGGCGCGATGACGTTCATCTTGCTGGCGGGAGTCATCTGGCTCGCCTACCCCAGCTACGCATCCAAGAAGCGCCGACAGACGCTGACCCGGCTTACGGCCGAGGAGCTGATGGAGCAGCCGTAAGATCAGGCGAAAAGATCAGCTTCAACGCAGCGGTGCGTTTCATTCACGCCTGGCGTAAAGATTAGCTCTGGACTGGGAACACGGCGCAGCTTCGATCGTTTCAGTTTTGTATTTTTCCTTCGAAAGCGCCCGTGGTTCATCGGACATTGATCCCCGTCCCCGCGCCCATGGATGTGTGCATCGTTGCTCCTGGCGGCGATTCCGGAGCGGCGCCTGCGGCCCGCTGCGCGAAACCTCAGGACGGCCGTCGGTGATGGGTCCGCTCGCGCCGCTGGCTCCCTATTTTCTGGCGCTCCACATTGTAGCGCTTGCGCTGTGGTGCGCGGGGCTCATCGCGCTGCCGCTGATGCTCTCGCGCCACGACCCGGCGATCAGCCAGTCGGACTATGCGCGAATCCGCCGCTACACCCATTTCGCTTATACGCTCGGCGTGACGCCTGCGGCGGTTCTGGCGGTGGCCTCAGGGACGGCGCTGGTGTTCCTGCGCGACGCCTTCACGCCGTGGATGTTCCTGAAACTTGTCTTCGTCGCCGCCCTGGTCTTCACCCATGGCTGGGTCGGGCACACGGTCACGATGATGGAGGAAACGCACGGCCTTCATCAGCCGCCGCATCCCGCCCTGCAAGCGACGGCGGCGTTCATCCCGATCCTCGCCATCCTGTTTCTCGTGCTCGACAAGCCTGATTTGAGCGAATTTCGCTTTCCGCACTGGCTCTCGCAGCCGCAGGGCGGTCAGCTCCCCTTTTTGGCGCCCAGCCGATAATCGAAGACGAGCTTGCCGCCATGCCATCCCGTAACCGACACCAGGATTACGCCAAGGATCGACAAGAGCAGCCCATAGGGAAGCACGACCGCCTGATAGTCGTGGAGCCGATAGCCCCAGTTCACCCCGAGAAGCGCGAGCAACAATACGGCGAGGATGAAATGCGACCAGGCCGCGGTCCTGGCGCGTATGCCGGCGACCAGCAACAATTCCGCGGTTCCGGACACGCCCGCCACGAGGCCGAGCAGGAATCCCCCTCCCGCCGACCAGACGCCGGCGCGCGCCCAGAAGGCGTCGCCCGTCCACCAATAGAGGAGATCGGCGCCGAGCAAGGTGAAGGTCAGCGCGATCGGAAATGCGACGGACATCGCATGAATGGGATGGCCGAGCACCGCCACCCGGGATTCGGTTTCGTGAAACTCGGGCAACTGTCTGATCGGATCGATGAAGCCTCCTGGCTCGCCATCCCGTTTGTTCGCCACCGGCGTTCCTCCGCGCGTCGTCTCCTTGTGTTAACGCCCTTGGCGCTCGCCGGTTGCGCCGGACGCCTGTCGGCCGTCGATCCGGCGGGGCCCGCCGCCAAAAACATTGCGACGCTGTGGTGGACGATGTTGGCGGGGTCAGCGGCGATATTCGCGCTGGTGATGCTGCTGCTGCTGATCGCCTTTCGGCGAACGCCCGCGCGCGACCAGAGCGAGCGTCGGCAGGAGCGCTTCTGGCTGTATGGCCTCGGCCTCGCCTTCCCGCTCGCCACCCTGGCCGCGCTGCTGATCTACGGGCTGGTTCTGGGGGAGACGCTTCTTCCCAAAAGCGGCGAAAACGTCGTCACGGTGCGCGCACAGGCGCGTCAGTGGTCCTGGAGCTTCGGCTACGCTGACGCCGCCGGACTGCGCACGCAGGGCGTTCTGCACATCCCCGCCGGCCGACCCGTCGACGTCGAGATCACCTCGCTCGACGTCGTCCACAGTTTCTGGGCACCTCGGCTCGCCGGCAAGCTTGACGCCATTCCGGGGCAGGTGAACGTGCTGAGGATCGAAGCCGCGGAGCCGGGAGAATATCAAGGCGTCGACGCCGAATTCAGCGGCCCCGGATACAGCGGCGACGCCTTCACGGTGATCGCGCATGATCCGGCGGGCTGGGCGGCCTTTCTCGGGCGCGCGACAGAATGAACGCGCTCGCGCGCCATCGCGCCCTCAGTCGGATCTGGTCTTCGCGGCCCGGCTGGAGAGGCGTCATTTCGACCGTCAATCACAGCGATATCGGCAGAATGTTTCTTCTTGTCGCGACGCTCTTCTTTCTGATCGGCGGCGTCCTCGCCATGTTGATCCGAACGCAACTCGCCGCGCCGCGTTCGGCGTTCGTCGCGCCCGCGCTCTACGATCAGATCTTCACGATGCATGGAACAGTCATGATGTTCCTCTTCGCGATTCCGCTGTTCGAAGGCGCGGCCGTCTATCTGCTGCCGAAACTGCTGGGCACGCGCGACCTCGCCTTTCCGCGCCTCTCGGCCTATGGCTTCTGGTGTTACGTGTTCGGCGGGTTGATGCTGGTCTTCGCCTTGCTGGCCGGCCTTGCGCCAGACAGCGGCTGGTTCATGTATCCGCCGCTGTCTTCGAGCGCGCATTCGCCCGGCGTCAACGCCGACTTTTGGCTCATCGGAGTCACCTTCGTCGAAGTGTCAGCCATCGCGGCGGCGGTGGAGATTTGCGTCTCGATCCTGAAGTTCCGGGCGCCGGGCATGTCGCTGGACCTCATGCCGATCTTCGCGTGGTACGCGCTCGTCACCGCCCTGATGATCCTGATGGGCTTTCCGCCGTTGATCCTCGGCTCCATTCTGCTGGAACTGGAGCGCGCCTTCGGCTTTCCCTTTTTCGAATCCGCGCTCGGCGGCAGCCCCTTGCTCTGGCAGCACCTCTTCTGGCTCTTCGGCCACCCGGAAGTCTACATCATCTTCCTGCCCGCCGCCGGCGTCGTCTCCACCGTCCTTCCGGTGATGGCGCGCACGACGCTGCTTGGTTATCGCTGGATCGTGGCGGCGGCCGTCGCGCTCGCATTCCTGAGCTTCGGACTTTGGGTGCACCACATGTTCGCGACGGGCGTTCCGCATATGGGGCTGGCGTTTTTCTCGGCCGCCTCGACGCTTGTCGCGGTTCCCACCGGGATTCAGATCTTCGCCTGGCTTGGCACGCTCTGGAAGGGCGCGCCGCGCCTCACGCTGCCGATGCTCTACATCATTGGCTTTTTCTTCACCTTCGTGATGGGCGGCCTGACCGGAGTCATGGTGGCGATCGTGCCGTTCGACTGGCAGGCGCATGACACGGCCTTCGTCACCGCGCATCTGCATTATGTGCTCGTTGGCGGATTCGTCTTTCCGATGCTTGCCGGTCTGTACTATTGGCTCCCTCAGCTCACCGGCCGCAAGCGTTTCTTTCGAATCGGCGAGATGGCCTTCTGGCTCATCTTTCTTGGATTCAACGGCGCCTTTTTCGCCATGCATTGGGTCGGCCTCCTCGGCCAGCGACGCAGAATCGCCTGGTATCCCGAAGACGCGGGCTGGACCGAAATCAATCTCATCTCCTCGATCAGCGCATTCATCATGGCGATCGGCGTCGCGATGGTGGTGTTCGACATTGCGCTGCATGCGCTTCTCGCGATCCGAGGATCTCGCAATCCCTGGGGCGCCGGGACGCTGGAATGGGCGATGCCGACGCCGCCCGCCGCCTATAATTTCGCCAGCATACCGATGGTGGCCAATCGTGAGCCTTTGGCGAGGGACCCGGAACTCGCCAATAAAATCGCCCGCGGCGAATATTTTCTCGGCGCGCCGCGCGGAGAGTTGCGCGAGACGTTGACCGTCGACGCGGCGAGCGGAAGCCCTGAAGCGCTGGTCATTTTCCCCGGCAATTCGACGCTGCCTATCGCGCTTGCGGCGGCCACCGGAGCGTCCTTTCTCGGCGCGCTGATCCGAGCCTATTGGATCGTTCCGATCGCGCTGTTGCTGGTTATGGGAATCGCGCTGCGCTGGGGATGGTCGCAACAGGCGGCGAATTGTCCTGGACTTCAGAATGTCGGTCGCGCGACGCTTTTGCCCCAGGCCGTCGACACGGATCGTTCTCCCGGCTGGTGGGGATCGGTCTTCCTGCTTGGCGCGGACGCCGTTCTCTACGGCTCGCTCTTCTTCGGATACGCCTTTCTTTGGACCGTCGGACCGAATTGGCCGCCGCCCCAATTTCTGTCGCTATCCGCTATCGAACTGGCCCTCGGTCTCATCGGCGCGGCGGCGACGGCTTTTGGCCTCCGCGCCGCGGCGCGCGCCGCTTCGCGCGGCGCGTCTCTATGGCGCGGACTTCTCGTCGCGCTCGCCGGCGCCGCCCTGACGATCGCGGCGCTTGCGATGACGCTGACGCGCGCGGGCCAACTGACGGATTACGCCTATGGCGCGACGATTTTCGTGATGATCGCCTATGCGCTCATTCATGCTGCGATCGCGACGATCATGACATCCTCGCTCGCATGCCGAAGCTTGCGCGGCGGCGCGTCGCGCCCGCGAACATCCAACGTCAACATTGTGCGCCTCTGGACCGACTATGCGGCCTTTGTCGCCGCAACCAGCCTCGTCGCGACGCAATTTTCGAGCTATCTGACATGAAGGACGTCGTTCGACTCGTCATCGCCCTGCTCGTGTGGCTTGCCTTGTTCAGCGCCCTTTATGGGCTGGAAGGCGTCGGTTGCGCGGCAGGCTGGCAACGCATCCCGGTCAATGGCGCGACGCTGTTCCAAGCCGCGATGACGACCGCCTTTCTTGTCGCGCTTTTTATACTCGTCGCCGTTCTCGTCGCGCTGCGTTCGCAGCGCTTTCGCTCCGCCTCTCCCTTTGTCGCGCACGTCAGCACAATTCTCGCGATCGCGGCGCTCATCGCGGGCGCATGGACTCTGTTTCCGGCCTTGGCGCTTCCACATTGCGCATGAGGGCGTCAGGCCGAGCGCGCAGGCGCGGCGCGGCCTTTTACGAAAAATGCTCCAGCGGCTGGTCGGCGCGCACATAGAGCGGATGGCGCGGCGCGCCGCGCTGCGTCCTGCCGAGGCAGGCGAGACGCGCGCCCGACGCCTGAAACATCAGGAGCGCGCCGTCGATTTGATCTTGTCGGGCCAGCGCGCCCCACGCGCAGATGATGGGGAGCGACTGAGCGACCGCTTGCGCCGCGAGGCCAATGAGCGTGCGCCGATTCTTCGGCCCGATCGGATCGCGCGCCGACCAGAGCGCCTCGGGCGCGGGCGCGCGCAGCGCATAAAGATTGGCGACGATAAGTCCGCCCGCGCCTTCGCGCCGCGCGAAGCCGATGCAGCGGCGAATCGTCGGATCGTCCTCTTTAGCGTCGGCCGTCGACGGATTGAGCATGACGAAGGGCAGCAGCGGCGCATCGCTCCATCTGCGCGTGAGGCTGTAACGATAGGCGCCGCACGCGGAGATGACGGCCGCTCTTTCCATTTGGCGCGTGAGGGCGGAAAGGCTAGCCACAAGCTTAGTCTAAGAAAAAATCATGCTGACGATCGCACCACTATTCAACTGCCCGTCACACTATCTGAGGGCCGTAGAAGACCAATCGAATTAGCAAGGCGCTGCTATCCGACAGCTCGTGAGATGAGCAACCTCGCACAACCACGAATCACCATGACCTTGCAAGCGGGGCTCTATCTTATAACGGCTTCACAAGAGACTGCTTGGGTGTTCTCTGCCGTTGAAGCAGATACTAGGCTACCGCTTGAATTAGCCCAACTCCAATAAACTCTGAACTTATCTCCAGGCAACAAGCCAAACACATCTGCAACAGCGACACCGTTTTTCCATGAGTCAACATCTACATCTGTAGTTGATTCTGAGTTTTTCCTTTTAATACATAATTTTGGAGTACCATAGATAAGCTTACTCCAGTCAATTGCAGAGAAATCTATAACCAGCGTAATTCTGTCTGACGCGTATATGACGTTCTTTCCACAGTATGAGTTACCATCTTGAAACCCATTTCTGTACACATAGATCATCTTTGGATTAGGCGTCCGGTTTGAGAACGCAGCCTCGTCGCTATTATCTACGCTTACATCCGCATCTATTTCAATCCTGCTTTTCTCGTCAGTCTTTCTTGTTATGTTTGAAACAGAAGGATTAATAGACAGTATCTCTGGCTCAATGCCGCTGGATTGCAGCTTAATGTGATACGGAGCCTTGGTCTTGTGTATAGACACTTGTTCAACATAAGTCGCACTGTCAAAAACCTCGCTTCCGCGATGGATATCAATTGCGCTTTCTGCTTTCCTGTCCTTATAAAAATTTATATGCACATATATAAAGTCTTCAACAATGCGAATCTCATTTGTATAAAATACGCCCGGCACATATTTGTTAACTTCGGATTTAATCTCTAACCAATTTGTGCTCGCAACGGCGGAGACGGCTCCCGCAAGGGCAGTTATCGCGGCTATCAATTTCAGAAAAAAATCTTTCATTGCAACCTCACTCGTAAACAAACCAAGCAATTCTTTCTGGACTGAGTATGGCTCGCAGGTGCGAGAGGGCGAGTCGATATGACCTCTGCGGCGATCAGCGTCTCATCCCATAATTAGATGATAGTAGTCGACTCTCGCGGGTGCGAGCAAGAAGAGCGTCGACTGCTTGATATCTCCTCTCCGCCATCGTTTTTTGCTGATCAGGCTCGCATCACGCGAGAGAGCAGTAGCGAACGATGTTGGGAGTAGCGCTGGCCGCTTCTTGGCGTCTGTTACGTGTTAATGGTGGGCGGCACAGGGATTGAACCTGTGACCCCTCCCGTGTGAAGGGGCTCGGGCAGCTTTCGTATGTTTTTGATCTACAACTGACTACAGAAAATCCAGGGCCTTGATTATTGTCGTAGCCTGTCGTAGGCCGACAAAATGGTCCGGATTTGCCGGACTAAACGATCGTAGTCCGGCAAATCCGGACTGGATGTTAAAGTGGCACAGGTCCGTTACGATTTGTGGCCGAGGCAAAGTCGGCCCTCACTACGTTCCGGTTCTCATTTTCCCTGCTTTTCCGCCTCGGATAGCGCAGCAAGGATTTTAATTGCGGCGTCGTGAGGAATGATCTTTTTGAACTGAAAAAGCACCATGCCGGGCTGCCCAGTCGCCTCTTCCATCGTCCAGGCAGCCGCCGTGCTGTTTTTCGCCGCGATCTCCGGCGCCAGCTCCTCCGGCGGCATCTTCAGAGCGTCAGCAATCAGCTTGAGCATGCGCGGCTCGGGTTTGGCCCTGTTATTAACATAGGCGCTGATCCGATCCTTTCCGACAACCACTTCGTAGCCTCGAGCGTCCGTCTTCGTCTCATTCCAAACGAGTCGGGCTAGGTCAGACTGTGACATATTTCGCTCAAGTAGGATTCGCCTCAACCGATCTCCAAAGGTCATTATTGCTCCACAAGCTCTGCCATGAAAAATGCAGGAAGCGTGACTTCGCCATGTGTTCGTCTCTTCAATATCTCCGATGTGCCCGAAAGCTACAAAGCGGCGCCTCAGGTCGACCCGCCTACAAAACTGGGTCGGCTCTTGCGCCAGCAAAAACGACGGTGCATCCGCAAAGCGCTGGTCTTCCATACACACGATCAGGAAAGAACATGACAGAGCATGACAGAAGTGGTCAAAAGAGTCCGGAAATGCCGGACTAAAAGGCAGAAACTGCCCGCTGTGCGATGTGCTTGAAAGCAGAAAACCTTTTGATTTCAATGGTGGGCGGCACAGGGATTGAACCTGTGACCCCTCCCGTGTGAAGGGAGTGCTCTCCCGCTGAGCTAGCCGCCCGTCGCCATCGGCGATCGATCCTCCTCGTGTAGGAGAGCCCGGCGCCTTCCGTCAAGATCGGAGATCGCCTTTGGCGTCGCAGATCGCCCTGGCCGCCGCCGAGGCTCAAGCCTGGGCCGAGCCGCCGCGTCCCGCGCCCCCGGCCGCTCACGGCGGGGTCCACTCCTTCGAAAGAACGCGGCGCACCATCGGCTCGAAGGTCGCGAGCGGCTCATTCTTGTAGGCGGGATCGAAGGACACTTCGTCATATTTGGCGCAGAACTCGATCGTCTGCTCATAGGCCGGGTCCGAGCGGAATTTGTCGCGGGCGTTCGGATCGAGGCCAAGGTGCGCGGCGTAGAAATAGGTCTGGAACAGGCCGTGCTGCGCCAGCATCCAGTAATTGTCGCGGCTGATGAAGGGCCTCAGGATCGCGGCGATCACCTCGCCATGATTGAAAGGTCCAAGCGTTTCGCACGCGTCATGCAGCAGCGCGACGACCACATATTCCTCGTCCTTGCCGTCGCGCAGCGCGCGCGTCGCCGATTGCAGACAATGATCGCAGCGCGTGATGTTATAGGCCGTGTCCTTGCTCAGATCCCGCAACAGTCCAAAGAGCCGGTCCGGCAGTTCCTTGAGCGTATGCTCGTGAACCTGTTTGAGGATCTGAAAATCTTCGTCGGTGCCCTGGTCCATCCGCGTGAAGTGCATTTTCTCCATATTGCGAGCCTTTCCCGGAACTTGCGCGGCGCCGGCCTCGACGGCGAAGCGGGGCTCAAAAGATCAAGACGCCTCAATCGCGCGGTGGAACAGCGCCTCGTCCAGCGAGGCGACCGCGTCCCACAGCTCGTCGAAATGCGAAATCACGCGATCGGGCGAAAACGCCGCGACCGGCGTGTCGGTATAGCCGAAATCCACCGCCACCGACGGCGTTCCGGCGGCGCGGGCGGTGTCGATGTCGGTCTTGGAATCTCCGACCATCACCGCGCGCCTTGGGTCGCCGTCCGCCGCCTCGACCGTCAGCCACAGCGTGCGCGGATCGGGCTTGTGCATGGGAAAGCTGCCGCGGCCGCAGATCGCCGCGAAGCGGTCCGCCGCCGAGAGTTTTTGCAACAGCAGCCGCGCCAGTTCTTCAGGCTTGTTGGTGCAGACGGCGAGGCGAAAGCCCGCGGCCTTGAACCGGTCGAGCGCGGCGAGCGCGCCGGGAAACAGCATGCTCTCGTCGGCGATATGCGCCTCGTAGTAGACAAGAAAGTCGCGCACCAGCGCCTCCGTGCGCTCCGGATCGAGCGCCGCGCCATGATGGGCGAAGCCGCGCTCGATCAGCGCCCGCGCGCCGGCGCCGACGAACGGCCGCCCGGTCTCGAGCGCGAGCGGCGTCAGTCCCTCGCGCATGAGCAGAACATTGAGCGTGCCGATGAGATCATAGGCGGTGTCGGCCAATGTGCCGTCAAGGTCGAAAACGAGAACAGGGAAGCGGGCTGTCATACGCAGGGGGTAGCCGCGCGGGCCCCCGGGATCAAGCTTCGTTGGTTCGACAGGCGAATTTTGCCGCCTCCGCACACGCGGACTCTACGTGTAGACTGCGCCGACCGATTCGCGACAGGGAGCGCAAATATGCGTGGAACGCGCCATTTCCATACGCGTCGACGTGCAGCTTTGACGGCCGGCGCGCTTATCTTCGCCCTTTCCGGGGCGTCGACGGCGACGGCCGGAAATTACGAATTTCTGGCGGCGCCGCAGACGGATCTCAATCGCGTGTTTCGCCTCGACCGCTCCAATGGCGAGGTCGGCGCCTGCCAATACGGCTTGAAGGAAAGCGCAGCGATCGGCGTGACGCTGTGCTATCCGCCTGGCGAAGGCGCGCGCGCCGGCGTTTTCAGCGAATATGCGCTGGTGGCGTCGCGTCATACCGGCGAAGGCGGCGTATTCCGCGTCGATCTGCGTTCCGGCATGATGTCGATCTGCTTCGTGCTGAACGAAACATCGGTGGTCTGCACGCCGCCGGCCAAATGAGCGAGCGACTTGGCGAAGCGAATGTCCGTATGAGCGCCTTTTCCGCCGAGGCGATGAAGCGCGCCGCCGCGCGCGCGGCGCTCGAGTCCGTAACCCATGGCATGCGGCTCGGGCTCGGCTCTGGATCGACGGCGGCGCATTTCGTCGATCTTCTCGGCGCCCGCGTCAGGGAGGGGCTGGAGGTCGTTTGCGTGCCGACCTCCGAGCGCACCCGCGCGCAGGCCGAAAGCCTCGGGATAACGCTCTCCACCCTCGACGAGACGCCGCAACTCGATCTCACCGTCGACGGCGCCGACGAATTCGACCCGGCGCTTCGCCTGATCAAGGGCGGCGGCGGCGCGCTGCTGCGCGAAAAAATCGTCGCCGCCGCCTCGACGCGCATGTTCGTCATCGCCGACGCGACGAAGGAAGTAAGAACGCTCGGCGCCTTTCCCCTGCCGGTCGAAATCGATCGGTTCGGCGCGCGCTCCACCATGCTGCACATCGAACGGGTCGCGCGCGGACTGGGGCTCATCGGCCCGCTGATGATGCGCGAAGCGGAGCCTGGCGAGCGCTTCATCAGCGACGGGGGCCATTACATCGTCGATTGCGCATTCGGCGCCATTGACGATCCAGACGCCCTCGCTGCGCGGCTTTCGGCGATTCCCGGAATCGTGGATCACGGACTGTTCATCGGACTCGCAACGGCGATCTTCATCGCCGGCGCCGGGGGCGTGCGCATTCTGGGCAACATATCGGGCGACCCCTTATGACGTTCGACTATGACCTTATCGTCATCGGCGCCGGATCCGGCGGCGTCCGCGCCGCGCGCGTCGCCGCCAGCCATGGCGCGAAAGTCGCGATCGCCGAGGAATTTCGCGTCGGCGGCACCTGCGTCATCCGCGGCTGCGTTCCCAAAAAACTCTACGTGCTGGCGAGCCGCTTCCACGATGACTTCAAGGACGCCGCCGGTTTCGGCTGGCGCGTCGGCGACGTGTCCTTCGACTGGCCGGCGCTCGTCGCCGCCAAGGAAAAGGAGATCACGCGGCTGTCAGACCTTTACGCTGAAACGCTCGCGAGTTCCGGCGTCGAGCTCATCCGCGCGCGCGCGACGCTCACCGATCCAAACGGCGTGCGTTTCTCCAACGGCCGGACCGCCCGCGCCCGCTACATTCTTATCGCCACCGGCGGCGCGCCGGTGCTCGCCCCCCACATTCCGGGCATCGAGTTCGGCATATCTTCGAACGAGATTTTCGATCTGCCGAAGTTTCCGCAAAGGCTGCTGATCGTCGGCGCGGGATATATCGCCGTCGAATTCGCCAGCGTCTTCGCGCGGCTCGGCGCGACGGTGCATCTCGCCTATCGCGCCGATCTGCCGCTGCGCGGCTTCGACGACGATCTGCGTTCGCGCGTCTGCGAAGCGCTCAAGACGGCTGGCGTCGAACATCGGGCCGGCGTCCTGCCGACGCGCATTACGCAAAACGCCGGCGTTCTGAAGGTCGAGATGAGCGACGGCGCGCCGCTCGAGGTCGACTGCCTGCTCATCGCCACCGGGCGCAGGCCGATGACGCAAGATATGGGGCTTGAGGCCGCAGGCGTGGACTTACGCGAAAACGGCGCGGTCGCCGTCGACGAGCGCTCGCGCTCGAACGTCGACTCCATCTACGCCGTCGGCGACGTCACCGATCGGATCAATCTGACGCCCGTCGCCATTCGCGAGGGGCAGGCCTTCGCCGACAGCGTCTTCGGCGCCACGCCGACGACGGTCGATTACGCATGCACGCCAAGCGCCGTCTTCACCACGCCCGAAATCGGAACGGTTGGGCTGACCGAGGCCGAGGCGCTGGCGCAGCAGGGCGCGATCGATATTTATGAGACGCAGTTTCGCCCCATGCGCGCGACGCTCTCCGGACGCGGCGAACGCGTTTATATGAAGCTGATCGTCCACGGCTCGAACGGGCGCGTGCTTGGCGCGCATATTTTGGGTCCCGAGGCGGGGGAGATGGCGCAGCTCATCGCCGTCGCCTTGCGGATGGGCGCGACGAAGCGCGATTTCGACGCGACGATGGCCGTGCACCCGACGATGGCGGAAGAGCTCGTGACAATGCGCGCGCCGTCGCGGCTGCTCAGGCCGCAGGCTTAGCGCGCGACATCCGCATCGATCCCTGTATGCGCGCTAACTTCTTGAACCAACGCACTTTCTATGCCGAACCGGCATCCGCTTCGGCGCAAATGATTTAGGCTTCGATCCGCTGGCGCGGCGGCTGCGCCGCAACGGGCTGCTGCTCCGGAGCCGGAGCGGCGGGCGCCGGCGCCCATCTGTCGAGGAGGGCGCGAAGCTTGCGCCGCGCCGCGCCCGTCTTCGCCTCGGTGACCCGAGAGAAGAAATAGCCGGCGACGATGGCGACCCCCATCACCGAGAAGGCCACGGCATAATTCTGCGGGGTGGCGAGCTGCGTCGCCCAGTCATTCCCCCATGTGCTGCCGACCGCCGCCCGCGCGAAGATCAGGATCGGCATATGGATGCTGTAGAGCGAGAAGGAAAAATCGGCGAGCGTCTTGTGGAACTTGGGACGCAGCAGCGAAAAACCCTCGGACGGCCCGTAGCGGAAGGCGAGCAGGACATTGATGAACAGGCCGGACGCAAGGAGATCGCCGGCGTCGGCGAGCCAGGGATGGGCCTCAAGAAGATGGCCGCGCACGACCAGCCGGATGACCGCGACGACGGCGGCGTAGAGGATGAGCGCCTGCCAGCGCGAGCGGATCATCGGCCGGGCAAGCAGCGTGGCGAAGGCGCCGCCGGCCCAAAGAATATAGCCGAATTTGAACCAGCTCGCCGGCGTCGAGAGCGCCAGGAAGAGCGCCGCGCCGAGCGCGAAACCCAAAAAGCGCAGCGCCAGCGGGTAGTTGCGTGCGAAGGGCAACAGCAACAGCGGAAAGGTGACATAGTACCAGAATTCGCAGGCGAGCGACCAGAGCGGCCCGTTGGTGCCGAAATAGTCGAAGGCGATGCCTTGCAGATTGAGAAAACTCGCAAGAAACAGAAGCGGGGAGAAATGGCCCTTGAACAGCGGCCATTCGTAGACGCCGCTGCTGGCGAACAGCCACCTGCCGAGCGAATCGAGAACGAGCGTGAGCGCGACGGCGGGCCCCACGACGAGATAGATTCGCGACACGCGATGAATGAAGTATTCGCGCAGGAAGGGCTGGTT